>DLZQ01000064.1 GCA_003447295.1 Lachnospiraceae bacterium | reverse complement strand
GTTAAGGATGTAAATACTGCTATTTCTCATCGTCAGGCAAAGCACCGTGGTGCCATGTATCGCAAGAGCGATAGCGACGATGCAGAAGCTATTGCACTTGCAACTCTAAATATGCTTGATAAACTTCCGGATGCCTGCCCTAATGATGCATACTGGTCACTTGGTCAGTTGGTGCATCGCAGGGATAACATCATGAAACAGCGAACCAGACTGGTTAATCAGTTGCACGAGCAGTTGTGTATTGCGTATCCGTCGTATAAGTCATTTTTTAATGACATCAGTAGACCTACTGCACTGTACTTCTGGGAGCATTATCCATCCAGAAAGTATCTTAGGGGTAAGTCTGTGGAAGATTTGCGTGAGGAACTTGTTCCCGTCAGCCACAATAGATGTTCGACCAAAAACTGTGAGAAAATCTTGGATGCGGTAGCAAGTGACAAGGTAAAAAATAATGCTTACCAAGATGCCAGGGATATGGTGACTCTTAGCATTGTCAGTGATTTACAGCACTATGACAGCCAACTGGCAGAGGTAGACAAGATGCTGGAACAGATGTATAAGATGCTTGGCTGCACGCTTACAACTATTCCCGGTGTAAATGTCATTACAGCAGTTAAGATTCTTGCAGAGATTGGTGATATCAAGCGTTTCGGCAATGCCAATAAACTGGCACAGTTCGCAGGGATGCACCACTTCATTTATCATCCAGCGGTAAGGGTAAAGATGTAGCTACCAAGCAGGGTAACAGACGATTGCAGGCAACCATTTATTTCCTTGCAATCCAGATGGTGCAGGTATCCTCAAAGGGTAGTCAAGCTGGGAATCCCGGAACACTATGCGGCAACAATAGCAAACAGTCGCAGAAAGTATTGGTATATCAGCAATAACAAAGCTGTGATTTGGGCGCTGAATAAAGAAAGACTGATAAACAGTGGCTTTTATGATTTAGCCACAGCCTATCAGTCTGTGCACGTCAACTATTGAAAGCGCCGTATACCGAACGGTACGTGCGGTGCTGTGAGAGGACGGCGGTTAGTCACCGCCTCCTACTCGATCGATGAGTCAAGTACAGGTTTGTGCTTACACAAGAATCTGTATTTGGCGGAAAATAACTGTTTTGATTTATTTGTATTTATGGCACATTGACGAAAAACGAAAGAATAGCTATGATGGAGTAATACAAGTACCGGGAAGGTGGGGAAAATAATGGAGCAGCGCATTTTGCAATATAGAAAGCAGATAGATGAGTGGCTTCAGACAATGGAGCAGAGAGCACAGACATTGTCACAGCACGGTGAATACTCAACGCAGGCTATACAGAGACAGTCGGATACACAGAAAACTGACACAGAGAAATCTGACATAGAGAAAACGGATACCGAGGAACAGGCCATGCAGGAAATGGTTCAGGACAAGCTTAAGGAGCATCTGGTGCAGGTGGGATTTTTCCAGCATGAGCGCCTGATCCATCTGATCGTTACGGTGACTTTTGCGTTGTTAGAGATGCTGGCGATCGTCTTAAGTGTGATCTCCGACAGCCTCTTTACCTTATTACTCCCCATAGTGATCCTGATTCTGCTGATCCCATACATCCGCCACTACTACATCCTGGAGAACGAAGTGCAGAAAATGTATGTGCAGTACGACCGGATGCGGAGACTGCAACAGACAGCAGGCGGGAGCAAAATCGAAAAACCGGAGAGATAACAGAAACAATACAGTGAAAATAAACCAACGAAAAAGATAAGGGCAAAGTTATGGGGACTTCGTATAGTAAGAAACATAAAGCAGGGATATCTGTTCTGTCCGGACTGACTGCGGCGATCCTGTTGCTTACCGGCTGCAGCCAGCCGGAAGAAACAGTCTATCAGATACCGGAAGATAAAAAACTGATCGTCTATACCGCTCATAAAGCAGATGTATATGAACCGATCATCAAAGAATTTGAGGAACGCACAGGGATTTTTGTGGAGCTCAAAGCAGGAGATACTTTGGCACTTTTTGATGAATTACAACAGGATGCACCCGGTACCTTTGACGTCATGTTCGGTGGCGGTATTGAGAATTTTGAAGAATGCAGGGAGTATCTGCAACCCTATACTGTCAGCGAGATCGACAGTATAGCAGAACAGTACCGGGTGGAAGGGGATGTCTATACCCCGTTTTCCGTACTGCCCACAGTGTTTATTTATAACAATAAGCTGGTCTATCCCGTAGCGGCTCCCAGAACCTGGGCAGAATTACAGACCGATCGTTGGAAGGGAAAGATCGCATTCGCAGATCCCACGAAATCCGGCAGTAGTTATACAGCACTCTGTACGATGCTTCAGGTATCGGATCAGGATGAGCAGAAGACTCTGGAGGACTTTACCGGTGCACTGGATGGTTACCTATCGCCCTCATCTGTGGCAGTATTGGAGGAAGTCAATGCCGGGACCAGACTGGTAGGTATTACCACGGAGGGAATGGCGAGACAGAAGATTCTGGAAGGGGCAGATATTACAGTGATCTATCCTACGGACGGTACCAGTGCCATACCGGATGCCACAGCAATAGTCAAGGGCGCAAAGCATATGGAAAATGCTAAATTATTTCTGGAATTTACCGTAAGTAGTGATGTACAGAGACTGGTGGAGGAATCCTTTTTCCGGAGAACTGTCCGCAATGATATGGAGGGGTATGCAGCACCGGAGCAGACAAAATTAAAAACGATCGATTATGATATTCATTGGGCTTCTCAGGAAAAGGAAAAAATTCTGAACACATGGGAGACGTTACAGGGGAGAACAGATGAAAAAGTGGATTAAAAGATCGTTTCACAGACAGCTGCTGGTCTGCTTCGGTGTAGTTGCGTTATTGCCGTTATTGCTTTTTGGGGTATCTCTGATCCAGACTATGGAGACCAAGATCAACAGTGATTATGAGAAAAAAGTAACAGAGCAGGCGGAACAGATAGATGCCGGCATATTGGAATTGTTTCAGGAGTTCGAGGCGGTAGTGGAGAATATAAATGCTAACACCCGCATCGTGGAACAGATAGGTGAAGATGATAACTGGTCGAAGAGCAAGATTTACCTGCAATTCTATCGGGAAGTGGCTGATTACAGAGAATATGCCCAATTTGATCTGTATGATAAAAACGGAAAATGTATTTACACTACGGCACAGGGAAGTGCCAAGAGGGATCTGCCTGTATACTGGGGCATTCTGAAGGCAGTCGAGGATAGTAAAGAGACGCTGGTGCTACGGCGGGCAGATACTAATGACAGCAATATTTTATTGTATGCAGCGGGAAAACTTATGGGAAAAGACAGTATACCGGAAGGCTATATTGTGATCAGCATGCGCTCAGAAAATTTTGAAAAAGTGCTTCATGATAAGGGAAATTCCAAAGCGGAGGTAGCAATCATGGACCCCTTCTGGAGAACCATTTATGATAATGGTGATCTGCAGGAAGAGCAGATCCGGGAGGAACTTATGGTTGGTCATAAGCTGCTGGGAGTATATCGTGCCGGAGAACTGCTGATCCAGCCGCTGGGAGAGAGTGGATTGTATACTGCATTGTCCTGTCCCAGCGTGTTTTCAACAGAAGTATTAAACTCCATGTACAGGGTGTTGATCGTGATGCTGACCATCAGTGTCATTCTGTGTGTTCTGGTGGCTTCCCGGCTGGGTAGAAATATGACCCGTCCTATCGAACGGATGAATACGGCCATGCGTACACTGCAGGAAGGAGACCTCACTGTCAGAATCGTCTCCGACAGAGAGGACGAGCTGGGACAGATGTCCCGGAACTTTAATATTATGGCCAACGAACTGGAGCAAAGCGTGCAGGATAAGGTGGAGAAGCAGAAGGAACTTAATGCTTCCCATATTGCCATGATGCAGGCACAGCTGAATCCTCATTTCCTGTATAACACACTGGACACCATGAAATGGGTGGCGAAGGCTAACCATATCCCGGAGATCGCTATCATGGCGGCGGGACTGGCGAAGATCCTTAGGACCAGTATCTCCAAGAGACAGTTCATCTATCTGAAAGAAGAACTGGAACTGGTGAACTGTTATGTAGATATCCAGAAGATCCGTTTCAATGATAAGTTCTCGTACACCGTGGATCTGCAGGAGGGACTGGAAGAATGCGTGATTCCCAAACTGATCATACAGCCCATCGTGGAGAACTCGGTACTGCACGGATTAAAGGAGAGTGAAGAAGGAAATATCCATGTGCGGATCACAGAACAGGAAGCTGTCCTGTGTATTGAAGTAACTGATGACGGTTGCGGCGCTCCCGAAGAACGGATGGATGCCATCAACCACAGAAGACAGGAGCAGCTGGTGGGGCATATCGGGGTCTCTAACGTGGATACCATTATCCGGCTGACCTATGGGGAAGAATACGGCATCCATATGGAGAGTCTTACCTCAAACGCCGAAAACCCTACGGACGGACAGCGAACAGAAGAGGAAGGCGAAGTCCACGGTACGAAAGTGACATTACGACTGCCGGTAAGATACGGAGAAGCCTGAGGAACCGATACAGAACAACGGACAGAGAGGAATTTTTACCGGATAGTGGGGAAATACCGAAAACGGGAAGAAACCATGGAGGGAGTAATACGATGTACAAAGTGATCGTGATCGATGATGAGATGCTGGTGCGCAGAGGAATCGTGATGGAGACAGACTGGCAGGCACTGAACTGTGTGGTTGTGGCAGAAGCAGGGAATGGGATCGAAGGTCTGGAAGCCGTGCGGAAATATCATCCGGATCTGTTGATCTGCGATATCCGTATGCCCAAAATGGACGGCATCGAAATGCTGAAGGAACTGCGGGCAGAAGGCAATGATGTCAGTGTGATCTTTTTAACTGCTTACAGTGAATTCTCCTATGCGCAGAGCGCCCTGAAATTATTGGCAAGTGACTATCTGTTAAAGCCTTTTGGAGACGGGGAACTGGAACAGGCAGTGAACAATGCACTGGGGAAACGTAAGAGGACACAGGAAAAATTGGAAAACAGCAAGGATGAGCCGCTTCCCGAACTGGTCTTAAATAAAGGCGACAAGAGTAAATATGTTATGGCAGCCGTAGACTATATCTCCGCTCATTATGGGGATCCGGAATTGTGTGTGGCAGAGATTGCAGAGCACCTGGGGATTAGTGAAGGACATTTGAGTCATACATTCAAAAGGGAGACGGATTATACGGTGGCGGCATACATTACCAGAGTGCGTATGCGTACTGCCATGAAACTGTTGAATGACTGCCGGAATAAGGTGTATGAAGTCGCAGAACAGGTAGGCTATCGTGATGTTGCACATTTTTCCAGCAGCTTTAAGAGGATTGTTGGTGTCACTCCCTCCGAATACCAGGATAGAAGCATGTAAAACCACAAAGATGCACAAAAGAAACTACGAAATAGCAGAAAAACTATACATAGTATCAGAAATATTAAAATAATAACAGTTTTACCTTATACAAATTGCTGAATTCCCAACGTATAATAGAATCATCAGAACGGAAGTGGGAAACATCCCATTCCAAGTAAGTGAACCATAAAGGGTTATACAAACTATATGTTTCAAGGGAGGACAGCATATGAAGAAAAGAGTAGTATCGTTACTTATGATCTGTGCACTGAGTGTTGGTATGTTAGCCGGATGCGGCAGCAGCGAGACACAGAACCAGGCAACTGGAAGCGCAGATAACACACAGACAGCCGGAACCGAGACGGTGGCAGAGACTAAGACCCCGGAGGTAGCCGACGACGCAAATCTTACTGCAACTCAGCAGATCATCAAACAGGCAGAAGGAATGACCATGGAGGAACTGGCACAGAAGGCCATCGAAGAATCCAACGGCAAGACCTTTTACGGTGTAGGTAATTCCAGCCGTGGTAAAGCAGCACTTCCTCTGTTCATCGAGTATCTGCAGTCTATCGATCCTTCTTACAGCATGGAATTTGACTGGCAGCAGCCTAAGAACAACAAGATCTTTGAACAGCTGACCGCTGATTCCCTGAAGCCGGAAGGAACCTTCGCAATGACCCTGATCCAGGATGGTAATCAGATTGAATCCAAGATGACACAGACCGGAATACTGGATACGTTCATTCCCAAGGAATGGGCAGAGGCTAACGGAACCACACCCGATGCGGTGGACGGTTATCTGGCATTACAGACGCTGAATAAGGTATTCGAATACAACTGTACCGGAGATAAAGTATATGACAACTGCTGGGACTTCGTAGCGGAAGGAACTCACGCATTGTTCATGGATATTGATTCCGAGGTTGTAGGTAAGAATTTCCTGTACATGCTGACCGAAGACAAATACGCAGCCATGTTAAAGGATGCTTTCAATGCATTACCCGCTGATGAGCAGGCTTACTTCCAGCCCACGATTGATGAGATGGAATCCGAAGCCAATGATTTAGGCTTAGGCGCTGATGGTAAATATGCCCTGGCATGGATCAAGCTCTGGGTAGGCAGCTACAATGCCCAGACCGATGATGGACCTATCTGTAATACGCTGGTATCCGATTCCGCTACCGATCAGTGTGGACTGTTAGTATACAGTAAACTGCGTTCCGTAGAAGAATCCGCAGGTGTATCTGTGAACAATATTAAGGTTGCCGCTTATCAGGATGGTTATAAGGGAATCGGCGGATACGGTTACTGCCATTATCTGTTTGTTACCGATAACAGCCCGCTGCCTTGGACTGCATGTGCTTTCATCGCATACATGACCTGTACGGAAGACGGCTTCAGCGCATGGGGCAAAGACATGGGCGGTTATTCCGCTAACCCTGAAGTGGCAAAGGCAATCGAAGCTACCTATCAGCACAGCACCGGCGGTAATGATGAGAACGGTAATGTTGTATACGAGAGCAAGAATGACAGAGGCTTCGACTGGTGGTCTACCGATGGCGAACTGGTGCTGGAAGATCCTGAGTACTGCGCATCCGTATCCTTCACGGTAGGAAGCTGGATCGAACTGTTACCGAAGTATACTGCTGAGTGATATGAGTGATATATGATATAAAAAAGTGACTATTCGTCCTGTCAGAATAAGAAAATCTGCTACATCATGCCTGCATGTAAGTAGCAGTTTTCTTATTCGCAGGGGTGGATGGTTTACAGGACCAAAAGCTTGTATTGGGAAGAGAGGTTAACCATGAATCAGAGTGCCACAAAAAAAACAAGCAAGATGGTGATTGTTCTGAACAAGATCAAGACGTATTTCTCCAAGCCACAAAATATCATTCTGCTTCTGTTTGGTATCGTACTTACTTTTACCACAGTGGCGCCGATCGTGGCAATCGTCGAGGATACCTTCAAGATCCATCCGGGCACCATCGATGCACATCTTACCGGAAAAGCAAGCGGATATTCCGTTGTCAATTATGTGGATCTGTTCACCAGTAAGCTGGCGAGAACGAATCTGTGGACACCGCTGTTAAATACTGTTCTTTTGGCAGTCTTTACCTGCCTGATCTCTATTTTGTTCGGCGGTTTGTTCGCATTCTTAATTACGAGAACCAATTTAAAATGTAAAAAATATTTAAGCTCCATTTTTATTTTCCCCTACATCATGCCCCAGTGGACACTGGCAGTGGTATGGCAGAATGTATTCAACAGTAATGCAGTCACCGGAACCTCCAACGGATTGTTGGCTTCGCTCTTTCACATTACGATGCCTAAATGGTGGTGCCTGGGGCTGTTCCCCAGTGCAGTAGTTTTGGGACTGCATTATGCCCCCTTTGCCTACATACTGATCGGCGGCATCTTCCGCAACATGGATGCCAATCTGGAGGAAGCAGCGACGATTTTGGATACACCGAAGTGGAAGACCATGTTCCGCATTACCTTACCTATGGTAAAGCCGGCGATTCTTTCCACGATCCTGTTGGTATTCGGAAGCGCTATGGGAAGTTATCCCGTACCTCACTATCTGGGACTGACTACTCTATCCACCAAGTACATCTCCATGAACTCCAAGTATACCGGGGAAGCCAGTATTCTTGCCATCATCATGATGATCTTCGGTGTGGCGATCCTGTTAATGAACCAGATGAGCTTAAAGAGCCGTAAGAATTATACGACGGTTACCGGTAAATCCGGACAGATCTCCAAGATCAACTTAGGAAAGGTTGGAAAATACCTGATCGCGGTCATTCTGATCGTTATCACCTTCTTCACCAGTATTTTCCCGATCTTGTCCTTCGCACTGGAGACTTTCCTTCCGAATCCGGGAGATTACAGTTTCCTGTATACCATGGATTCTAACGCGCTGACCACCAAGTGGTGGCTGACGGATAACAACGGAGCCGGTGCTCTGTACGGACAGCCCGGTATCCTCCACAATCCGCTGATCTGGAGAGCATTCAAGGGAACGATGTTAGTCGCTGTATGTTGTGCTCTGATCGCAGGTACCATCGGTACTCTGATCGGTTATGCAGTATCCAAGAACCGGAGAAGTAAGTGGGCGAATTACGTCAACGGTGTGGCATTCCTGCCGTACCTGATGCCGTCCCTGGCAGTGGGCGCAGCGTTCTTCATCCTGTTCTCCAATGACAAGATCAACCTGTTCAACACTTACACATTGTTAATCATCGCAGGTGTGATCAAGTACATTCCCTTCGCCAGCAGAAGTGCACTGAACTCCATGCTGCAGCTGTCGGGAGAGATCGAGGAAGCGGCCATCATTCAGGATATTCCCTGGTACAAGCGGATGCTGCGGATCATCATTCCGATCCAGAAGTCTTCCATTATCAACGGATATATGCTTCCGTTCATGACCTGTCTGCGAGAGCTGTCCCTGTTCTTACTGTTATGTACGCAGGGCTTTATCCTCTCCACGACACTGGATTATTTCGATGAGATGGGACTGTATGCATTCTCCAGCGCCATCAACCTGATCCTGATCGTAACGATCCTGATCTTTAATACTTTAGTAAATAAACTGACCGGGTCCAGCCTGGATGAAGGTATCGGAGGTAAATAACTATGCCGGAAATCAAATTAACACATGTTACAAAACGTTGGGGAAAATTCTATGCGGTAGATGATCTGAGTCTGGATATGGAGGACAATTCCTTTATCACTCTGCTTGGTCCCTCCGGTTGCGGTAAGACCACTACCTTACGTATGATCGCCGGTCTGGAGACCCCTACCAGCGGGCAGATCAAGATCGGAGACCGGGTGGTATTCGACAGTGAAGCGGGAATCAATGTTCCCGCAAATAAGAGAAAAGTCGGATTTCTGTTCCAAAACTACGCACTGTGGCCGAACATGACGGTATACCAGAACATCTCCTTCGGACTGGGCAATATCAAGGAAGAACTTCCCGTGATCGATGAGGAAGCCAAAGCTTTAAAAAGCATGATCAAGGCACTGGAGAATCCGGGAGAGCTGGTAAAACTCATTGAGGAATGCAGAGATAAAAAGGGAAAATTAGACCTGGATATGGTCTATCTGAAGCTGATCGATAATTACATCATTTCTATCTATACTGCAAAGGAGCTGTATAATTACAAACTCCACGAGGCGGCAGACAAAGAAAGTGCATCAAAACAAAAGAAGCAGGAGCTGACTGCCAAGCTGGACAGCATCCTGGCAGGTCATAAGGAAAAAGGGGAAGAGCTTAACGAGAAATTCGAAGTCGTATCCGGTGGCAAGGTAGTAACCAAGGTCAGAAAATATTCCAAGGAAGAGATAGACCTGGCGGTACGCAGAGTATCCCGTATCGTTAAGATCGGAATGTTCATGAACCGTTATCCCGCAGAACTGTCCGGTGGACAGCAGCAGAGAGTTGCCATTGCCAGAACCCTGGCACCGGAACCCCAGGTACTGTTCATGGATGAGCCGCTGTCTAACCTGGATGCGAAACTCCGTCTGGAAATGAGATATGAACTGCAGCGTCTGCATGTAGAGACCGGAAGCACCTTCGTATATGTAACCCATGACCAGATGGAAGCTATGACACTGGCAACGAAGATCTGTCTGATCAACAACGGTGTATTGCAGCAGTATGAAGCACCGCTGACTGTGTACAGCAGACCCAACAACCTGTTTGTGGCTGATTTCGTAGGAAATCCTTCCATTAATTTTATCGAAGCTAAGGGTGTGCAGAATGAAAACGGCAGCCTGGATGTGACGATTTTAGACGGTAGAAAGGCAAAGTTTGTTCCGAAAGAACATCTGGATCTGCTAAGATGGTTTGCAGAGAGAGATAAGAACGAAGCCGATGAGGCAGCCCGTCACAAAGAGAAAATGCAGGATAAGAAAGCTGTGGAGAAATCCAATAAGGATGAAGTCTTCAAGTATCATATTGCCAGAGTGAACGAGGACGATTACGCACTGCAGGAAGCTCCCGTGATCACCAACGAGGATTTTGTCATCGGTGTACGTCCCGAAGCCCTGCAATTACACGATGTTGCAGGACTGGACGGCGTGATCTACGGTGCCATGCCTACTGGTATGGAATCCACGATTAAGCTTCGTATCGGTGATTTCCTGCTGACCGGCGTAGTCTTCGGCAATACCGCTTACAAGATCGGTCAGGAAGTGAAGTTCGAGATCGGTGGAGAAGATATTCTGTTATTTGACAGAAAATCCGGAAAACTCATTACAGCCGGCAGACTGCAGGTATAGTCATAAACATAGGTGATTCAGCATCTTAAAAAAACGTATCGGAAAACGAGACCGAATGTCTCACTACCGATACGTTTTTGTTGTAATCGAACAAAGATTCGTATATAATGAATATGTCTGCATAGTTCCAATCTTTTGAAACAGGTGCTACAGGGTTAATGCGGGAGGCAGCAATATGAAAATCATCCATTGTGCGGATATCCATCTGGATTCCAAAATGAGTGCAAATCTGACCAAAGAAAAAGCGAGAGAACGTAAGACGGAATTGCTGACCACCTTTCAGAATATGGTTGCATACGGGGCAGAGCAGGGCGTGGCGGCGATCATTATTGCAGGGGATCTGTTCGATACGAAAAACGTATCTGCTACCGCCCGGAATGTGGTAAAAGACTTAATTCAGGGACATCCCCAAATAGCTTTTTATTACTTACAGGGGAATCATGACGAAGGAAGCTTTACGTCCAGTCTTTCGGAACTTCCGGAGAATCTTCATCTATTCGGGAACAACTGGACAAGCTATGAACTTTCAGGGACGGAGAATACCTCCGGTAAGGGAGTTGCAGTTACCGGGGTGGAACTGACACCGGAAAACAGCGGAAGCATCTATCATACATTGTCTCTGGACGCAGATCAATGCAACATTGTAGTCCTGCATGGGCAGGAATCGGAATACAGTGCGAGAGATAAGGCGGAGATCATTCATCTGACGGCATTGAAAAATAAGGGAATTGATTATCTTGCCCTGGGACACATCCACAGCTATAAAAAAGAGCGTCTGGATGCGAGAGGCGTCTATTGCTATCCAGGCTGTCTGGAGGGCAGAGGGTTTGACGAATGCGGAGAGCATGGATTTGTGATGCTTGACATTGATGAGCTGACAGGTACAATTGACAGTACTTTTATTCCTTTCGCATCCCGGAAGCTCTATACCATTCCGGTGGATATTACCGGTTGTGAATCCACGACGGAAATCATGGAACGGATGAGAGATGAGACAACCGGGAAAGGTTACCCGGAGAAAAGTCTGATCAAGTATGAACTGGTCGGGAAAATAGATGTGGAAAGTGAAAAGGATATTGATTTTCTGCTACATCAGTTCAGCCACCTTTTTTATTTTGTGAAGATTAAGGACAACTCTGCGTATCTGGTGGATTATGCTGCTTTTGCAAAGGATAAGTCCTTAAAGGGAGAGTTTATCCGTACTGTCATGGGCAGAGCGGATCTGCCGGAAGAGGACAAGGCGACAGTGATACATTACGGATTGCAGGCACTGGCCGGAGAGGAGATCCTGGACGCATGAAACTGATCAAATGTCACATTGAGAATTTCGGAAAACTAAGTGACTTTACATATGATTTTACAGATGGCTGCAACACCGTCTGTGAGGAAAACGGCTGGGGAAAAAGCACACTGGCTGCATTCTTACGCGTTATGCTTTTCGGATTCCGGAATGAAGGGAAGAGGGACCCGCTGGAAAATGAGAGGAAGAGATACAGTCCCTGGCAAAAGGGCGTCTACGGCGGAGAACTGCAATTCGAAAGTGAAGGAAAGCAATATTCTGTCCGCAGAACCTTCGGAAGTAAAAGCGCAGAAGATGAATTTCAGCTGACAGATACGAAAACAAATCTGCCATGCAGAGATTTTACACAAAATCTGGGAGAAGAGTTGTTCCGGATTGATGCAGGATCCTTTGAACGAACGATTTTCATCTCACAGAATGACTGCGAGACCTTTGTTACGGACGGTATCAATGCCAAAATCGGGAATCTGGCGGAGAATACGGACGATATCAATAATTTTGAGACAGCGGACAAGCGGTTGAACGATCTGTTAAACAGCATGTCACCCTCTCGTAAGACCGGATCGCTCCGTCAGAGCAGGGACCGCATTACGGAACTGAAGACGCAGATCCGTAACGGGCAGGAGATACAGAATACGATGGAAAGTATTGATACCCGGAAAAAGGCGGCGATCGAGGAGAGAGAAAAGCTTTCTGCGGAACTGACAGAACTGCAGGAGAGACAAAAGAAACTGGGAATTTATAAGGATCAACAGGCGAAAAAAGAGAAGTACCTGGATCTGCGTGCAAAAATGGCACAGAGACAGCAGACTTTAAAAGAAGCGGAAAGCTATTTTAACGGCGTGATACCGAAAGGGGAGGAATTACGCGAAAAAACAGCCATCTGCAATCAGGGGATTTCTGTCCGCAAAGCAATGGAAATCTATTGCCTGACAGAGGAAGAACAGGCGCAGTGTAAAGATAATTTTCCCATGGCGGACAATGCCAGACTGGAAGAAAAATATGCTGAGGCACAAGAACTTGAGAGCCTGGAAAGCGCGACAAGAAAAAATGCCCTGTCAGGGGAAGAGAGCAGACGGTTAGAGGAGCTTTCCGGATATTTTGCGGAAGGAATGCCGCAGGAGGCGGAGATCGACAGTGTAAAAAATGCCTGGACGAACCGCAATGAAGGAAAAAGTCTTCTGCAGGCGAAAGAAATACAGAGGAAAACCCTGCAATCCATACAGGCACAGGAAGATGCCAGATGCTTACGGGAGCAGGAAGAAGCAGGTAAAAGGAAAAAAATGCTATTGCTTTTTGGCATTCTTTTAGCGCTTGGCGGTTGTGCTGTGATCCTATTGGGACAGGGAGTGATCGGAGGAGTCCTGATCGTACTGGGAATTGCAGCTGTGGCAGCGGCACTGTTGTTTACAGCAGGCAGATCCAAAGTCCAAACGGGAGAAAATACAGAGCTTTCCTATTTGGAACAGGAAATGGAAGAACTTGAGACACAGGTCTGCATAGCGGAAGGACAGATTGAGGATTTCTGCACTCGCTGGGGACTTCGGGAAGGACTGGAACTGACCTCATGGCTTGTGGAACTGCAGAATAAGAGAAAAGATTACGAAGCACTTTTGGAGCGGCAGAAGCAGGACGGATCGGATGAAAAGACTGCGAGAATTGCCGCATTGCAGAAAGATTTGCAGCAGTTTTTTGCAGAATACGGAGAAGTACCGGAAACACAAAATTATCTTGCGGCATTGCATGAACTGGCGGGAAAGTTCAGACAAAGACAGCTTTTACTGGAAAAACAAAAGAAATATTTACAGCAAAAACAGAAATACGAAGCGCTGGAAGAACAGGTAAAAGACTATTTTGTGTCGTTGCAGCTGATTCCGGAGGAGCATCCGGAAGAACAGTTGGCCGAACTGGAAAGTCATAGAAAGGATTATGAGAAGGAGTTACAAGAATATAGGAGAATCGAGCAGGAGATAAAAGCGTTTGAAGCGAAAGAGGACATTCCGGCACTTCTGGCACTGAAGGTCCCGGAGGGAGAGGAATCCCTGGAAAGTCTGGCAGATGAAATGCAGGTCCTTTCGGAGCGTATGGAAGAACGTTTTCAGACCATTGACAGCTATCAGAAACAACTTTCCGACTTACAGGAATCCTGGGATAATGTGGAAAATATGCAGGAAGAGCTGGAAGCGTTGCAGGAGAAGACAGAGGAAGGAATCAAACAATATGAATTGCTTGGAATGACAAAAAATCTGTTGGAACAGGCAAAGAGTTCGTTCACTGCGAAATATACAGAACCTGTCATGCAGGGGTTCCGGAAATATTACAGAATTCTCACGGGAACGGAATGCGAAAATTATCAGATGGATGCCAATACCAGATTGCAGGTCGTTGAAGGCAATATGCCCCGAGACATCGGATATCTGAGTCTGGGCAACCGTGACCTGATCGGTATCTGTATGAGACTTGCTTTGGTGGAAGCCATGTATGAGGAACAGAAGCCGTTTTTGATTCTGGATGATCCTTTTGTGAATCTGGATGAGAACCGGACCAAGGGAGCAATGCGATTCCTTGCAGAGATCGCAAAAGAGTATCAGGTGATTTATTTTACCTGCCATAGAAGCAGGGGATAAGGGAAGGCTGTAGTTTATATTTGTAGAATCAACCGATTCTGAAAAATCAGACGGTACAGATAAGAGATATACATAGACTACAAAAGAGAAAGGGGTACTTGTATATGGGAAGAGGTAAAAAAGGAAACTTTCGGAAGGCAGCGGCAATTCTGCTGGGGTGTGCACTTCTGACAGGCTGTGGTAGTACCGGAGAAGTGGACGATTATGCTACAAACATCGGATATGAGGCAAGAGGTGGCAATGGGACTACGCAGGTGGTGCAGTCGGAAAGCGGCAGCAGCGCAACAACACAGACTGCAGGGATTCCAAAGGAGGAGATCAAGGTAGGAGTACTGCATTTGTCGGATCCGGTGGAGGGCAGTGGCTACACTTATACTCATGATCTGGGTATTCAGGGTATGCAGCAGAATTTGGGACTGTCCGATGATCAGATCGTACGTAAGATCAATGTCAACGACGGCGATGCCAAGGCGACAAGACAGGCCATTCAGGAATGTATCGACGAGGGATGCAACATCATCTTCACCACCAGCTGGGGATATATGGAGACTACGGCAGAGATGGCGGAAGAATATCCGGATGTGTATTTTTCCCACGGCACGGGATATATGAGCAACGGCAAGAACTTTAATAATTATTTCGGAAGAATTTATCAGGCGAGATATTTGAGCGGCATCGTGGCGGGAATGAACACCACCTCCAACAAGATCGGCTATGTGGCAGCCATGGATTCCACCAACTCGGAGGTGACCGGCGGTATTGATGCGTTTGCCCTGGGAATCTATTCGGTGAATCCGGACGCAAAGGTATACGTAAAGGTGACCAACAGCTGGTATGATCCGGAAGGGGAAAAAGCAGCAGCCCAGGCACTTCTCGACATGGGGTGTGATGTGATCGCACAGCATTGTGATACCGTATATCCCCAGACTCTGGCACAGGAAAGGGGTGTGTACAGTATCGGATATAATTCGGATATGAGTAAGGATGCTCCGCAGTCCTGCCTGTGCAGTGTGGTATGGAACTGGAGTGCTTACTATACGGCAGCAGTGCAGAGCGTCATTGACGGCAGTTGGGATGGCAGCAACTATTACGGCGGAATGAGTGAAAATCTGGTGAACATTACGAGTCTGGCGGACTTCTGTGCGGAGGGAACGAAAGAGAAAGTAGAGGAAGCCAAGAAGCAGATTTTATCCGGAGAAAACGGGGTATTTGACGGTGTGATCGAGACCAATACGGGAGAGACTGTGGGCAAAGAAGGAACAACGCTGGATGATGCAACGATCACCGGAGGTATCAACTGGTATTTCAAGACCGTATCTGTAGTAGAATAGGGGGCATTTTCATGAGTATACAAAAAAAGATTCTGTCAATGACCATCGGACCGGTAGTATTGCTGGGACTGTTATCTATCTTTTTTATGCTGACGACGGTACGCAGTTCCATGATGGAGGAAATCGAAGAAGGACTGAAGGGAACGGCTGCGGCAACGCTGGCAGCGTATGACCAGAACACCGGTGACTATATGGAATCCAGTAATGGCGACATCTGGAAAGGCAGCTATAATATCTCCCGTTCCGAGAGTCTGGTGGACCGAATCAAAGACAATACCGGAATGGACGTAACATTTTTCTACGGAGACCGCAGAATCATGACCTCCGCACTGGATAGTAACGGGGATCGTATTCTGAATTCTCCGGCAGGAGAGCGGATCGTGGAGAAGGTATTACAGAACGGAGAAGAGTATTTCAGCAGTGCGGTCTCCCTGGACGGAGTTATGAATTACGGCTATTTCATGCCGGTCTATCAGAATGGCTCCGATGATGAGATTATTGGTATGGTATTTGTCGGTACCGATAAAGAAAACAAGGATGCGGTAGTAAACGGAATCATTTTCGGCATTGGTGCAGCAGTATGCGTGGCAATGATCCTGTGCATCGGCGTGGGGCTGAAGCTTGCCACTTCCATCAGCCGGAATATCAAGAAGAGTATCGGTATCATGGGGAAGGTCGCAGAGGGTGATTTGACCGTCTGGGTCGATGACAAGATGTTAAAGCGGAAGGATGAGATCGGAGATCTGTCCAGGGTTACCGTAAAACTGAAGGATACTCTGAAAGGTATCCTGAAAGGAATCTCCCAGAATTCCGAGAGTCTGCTGGAGGCTTCCAGGGCGCTGGGAAATGCAGCAGATACTACCAACGGTACCATGAATGAAGTACAGAACGCTGTAAGTCAGGTGGTGGCAAATTCTACGGAGCAGTCGAAGAATTCAGAGAGTACTTCCGAGAATATGCGGATCATGGGAGAACATATCACAGAGACATCCACAGAAGTGGATACGTTGAACCAGAATGCAGCTTCCATGCAGAAGTCCAGTAAGAAGACCGCAGATACGCTGGCACAGCTGTGCCATATCAATGAAGAAGTGGAGCGGATCATCGGAGAGGTCAAGGAGCAGACCGACCGTACCAACGTATCAATCCAGAAGATCAATACCGCCATGGAATTCATTACGTCCATTGCCGAGGAGACGAACCTGCTGAGCCTGAATGCCTCCATCGAAGCGGCTAGAGCCGGAGAGAGCGGAAGAGGATTCGCAGTCGTAGCGGACCAGATCAAAAAGCTGGCAGAGCAGTCTAACCAGTCCGGTCACGAAATTGAAGAGACTACGAAAGCATTGATGGAAGATTCCGCCCGGGAAATGGAGATTATGCAGCGGATGCAGGAGATCATCACCGAACAGAGTGGAAGTATGCAGGAGACCAGAGCCAATGTCTCAGAGGTATTGAAGGAGATTGAAGCTTCCATGCAGAGTATCCTGCAGATCAGAGAGAGTACCGGCAGACTGGCTGAGTCCCGTGGAGAAGTCATGGAGGCTGTGGAGCAGCTTTCGCAGATTGCGCATGACAATGTAGATAGTACGCAGCAGACCTATACCGAGACACAGGAGGTTCTGGATACCTTTAAGCAGGTATATGACAGTGCCGGACAGCTGAAGAAGATTGCAGATGAGCTGGCCGAGAGCATGCAGTATTTCAAGATGTGATATAGAAAACTTTTTAATAATAAAGAAATTTTTTTGTTTGACTTTTTGAAAAAATAAAAATATAATGCAATAAAAAGTGTGTAGCTTATCAGCGTAAGTCCAGCTTATGCGGTGAGCACACATTTTTTTTGTGCAAAAAACGTTACAAGGAGGATGAAATGAAGATGGCAGAAAGTAACAAGATGAAGGAGATGCCGGTAAATAAGCTCATGGTAAAGATGGGGATACCGATGATATTATCTATGGCATTGCAGGCGGTTTACAACATTGTAGACAGCGCCTTTGTTGGAAATATGAGATCGGGAAGTGAGTCTGCGCTTAATGCACTTACGCTGGTGTTCCCGGTTCAGATGCTTATGGTAGCAGTTGCGATCGGAACCGGAGTAGGGACAAATGCGCTGCTTGCAAGAACACTTGGACAGGGAAATGGGAAAAAGGCATCGAAAGTTGCAGGCAACAGTTTATTTCTCGGAGTACTCATCTATGTAATATGTCTGCTGTTTGGAATATTTGGGGTAAAAGCTTATATTTCATCACAGACAGTTGATCCGGAAGTGATTTCCATGGGAACAGACTACTTAAGAATATGCTGCGTGATTGCATTTGGCATTATTTTCTTTTCATTATTTGAAAAGTTGCTGCAGGCAACAGGACGTTCTCTGTATTCCACAATCGGCCAGGTTGTGGGGGCAGTGGTCAATATTATTCTGGATCCGATTATGATTTATGGTATCGGTCCTGTCCCTGAATTGGGAGTAAAGGGAGCTGCCTATGCCACTGTGATCGGTCAGGTTGCGTCTGCGGTACTGTTGTTTGTCTTCCACATAAAATGCAATAAGGAATTTGAGCATGGTGTGAAATATATGAAGCCGGATGGCAGGATCATCAGGGAAATCTATGCGATCGGGCTGCCGGCCATTATTGCACAGGCACTTATGTCTATCATGGTTTATGTGATGAACCTGATTTTGAAATTCAGTCCTTCGGCGCAGACAGCATATGGATTGTTCTATAAGGTACAGCAGTTTGTGTTATTTCTTGCTTTCGGACTTAGAGATGCGATCACGCCGATCATCGCTTTTGCGTACGGAATGCATAGCAAACAGAGAATCCGGGATGGCATCAGATATGGATTGCTATATACGATCGTACTTATGGTCATTGGAGTGGCGATCACAGAAATATTCCCGGGGGCTTTTGCAACTTTATTTAATGCAGGACAGTCAAGAGAGTATTTTATTGGAGCAATGAGAATTATTTCCATCAGCTTTATTTTTGCAGGGATCAATGTAGCATATCAGGGAATTTTTCAGGCATTGGACGGAGGTTTGGAATCCCTTGTGATTTCACTGCTCAGACAGCTTGTCATTATATTACCGCTTGCCGGGATATTCTCCATTTTTGTAAGAAACGGACAGATGGGAGTTTCTCTGATCTGGTGGTCATTTCTCATTACGGAGTTTATCGCATGTCTGGCAGGATATGTATTTTTAAGGAAAATCGAAAGGAACAAAGTAGAAAGCTTAGGTTAAGGAGGAAGCAGCTATGACAAAAAGGATCATTACAATCAGCAGAGAGTTTGGAAGCGGCGGCCGTTTTATCGGTGAAGAAGTGGCCAAAAAACTTGGTATCGCTTATTATGATAAGGATATCATAGGCCAGATCGCAGAACAGTCGGGACTGTCACCGAAATATATTCAAGAAAATGCAGAGTTATCTCCTAAGAAAGGTATGTTTGCCTATGCCTTTACAGGACGTGACATTACCGGGAAATCGATCGAGGACGTAGTGTATGAGACACAAAGAAAAGTGATCATGGAAATTGCTGAAAAGGAAAGCTGTGTGATCATAGGAAGAAATGCGGATTTTATCTTAAAAAGCAGAGATGATGTACTGAATGTTTTCATACACGGCAATATGCCGGAAAAGGTACAGCGCATCTGTAAACTATACAATGTCAGTGAATCAGATGCAGTAAAGATGATAAATGATACAGATAAACGGCGCAGAACAAACTACAATTTTTATACGGATCAGAAATGGGGAATGGCAGATAATTATACGCTGTCACTGAACAGCTCTCAGATCGGATATTCTAAGTGTGAGAGTATCATAATGCAATGTATATGATACCAGGGTCAAAAGGTCTAAGCCCACATGCTTAGCACGGACCGAAACGGAGCGGAGAAGCGGGAGTGCGCAGCACGGAACAATTCGTAGGCAACAAAGTCAGGGGTTTTTGCCCCTGACTTCATGAATATAGTAAAGATGTTTTAATCTTCTATGGAATTATCAGATGCTTCGCTTCCGGCAGCCCGTACGGCAATGCCGTTGACCTCGATATTACCGTCCAGTTCGATGACGAGGCACTGTCTGCCGTCGATCAGCTTCGTGTTGACGAGATCCGTGCGCTCGGGATTGACCTTGATGACCACATCCGGTGTCTTGACCTCAAAGCTGCGGGGATTGTAGACATTGGTCATCATGAGGGAAGTAGATTCACCGGCAGTGGCATCGAAACACTGGTCGAATACCTCCATGCGGTCATTGGCTACACCGCTGCTGGCAAAAATGGTCTTTACTTCATTTTTATCCAATACCACAGGTTCGGGATCTTCTTTATGTTCCTGGGCAATCTCATTCATTTTCTCGTGGATATTTTTCACCGTCTCGATATCACAGGTATCGCCTAACGTCTCCTCCACCAGAGACTGGAAGGTTTCCTTCTGACCGCCTGCGGACAGAGGAAGAGGACAGCCTAACATCAGATCCACGAAGTTCTCCTTTAATTCCTCGGCATCCTTGGAATAGTACAGAGTGCTGTGCAGATCGGTGCTCCGGTCATTGAAAGCCGGGAACAGGAAAGCAGCGTCCGGCATACCTACCACCCAGTCGCGAATACGGTTCTGGAAGGTGTTTTCCACTGCGTTGTAGCTTAGTCCCGGCTTGGACAGATCCACAGGACAGATGCAGGTAAGGATATAGTCATAGACTTCATCGGAAGCATCCTCCATCTCGATACCGTCTCTGGTGCGTCCCGGCACATCGTAGGCATCGTGGATCAGCAGGATCAGATAATTGCCCACATATTCATAAGATTCGATGATACGGTCATAGAACTGCTCAAGCAATGCATCGTCCTTCAGACGGCTGTCTCTGAGACGCAGGAGAAATTCCTGCGTGCCGCCCTCCGTTTCACTCTTTAACGGGAATTCCAGATTCAGCAGATTTTTGCCGATGGTGCCGGACAGACTCTTCCGCAGAATCTCGAAATACTTGAACATTTCCTCCTCCGGCAGTGCCAGAAACGCTTGCTTTAATTCCGTCTTTTTATTCTTCTCTCCATCCACGTAGCATCCGCAGATTCTTGTGATGGAGCAGTTTTTCGGGGTGAACAGCTTTTTGATCTCGCTGATTTCCTGTTTTGTCATGAGAGTACCTTCTTTCAGTTTCTGTATGATTTCGAATTGATACCAGTATAATATAAAATTTACCGGGGGACAAGTAGATCCAGGTTATAGAATTTTTAGAAATCCTTCATTTTGTTATAATTGTTTTCTGACAAATAAGGTGTTATCATAACATTATCAAGAGAAGCCAATCACCACAGGCGATATATAGTGATGCCCCGGAGACGATTTTACCGCCCCCGCGCTGGCAGAAAGAAAGAGGCGTGTGTTTATGGAACAACATGATTTAAGTAAGATCCAGAAATTACAGGAGAAAGGAAAATCCGACAAGATTATCAAATATCTGAGTTCTTCCGATGACACCGTGGTGGTAGCCGCACTGGAAGCTCTGAGCCGGATCAAGGATGAAGACAGTGTTAACAGCATTGCCCACATGATCGACAATCCGGATACGAAGATCCGTATCGAAGCAGCAAAAGCATTAGGCAGCATCGGCACCGAATATGCCAAGACCTATCTACTGCACAGACTGAATGCAGAACAGGATGAGACCGTGAAGACAGCCATCAAGGAAGCCCTTCACACTCTGGCAGAGCATCATTAATTTAATTTGCTTTACTCGTAGTTTTTCTACTTATACATTTTCCCTCTTATTGGCGTCCGGGTCATTCCGGGCGCCTTTTTTTTATGGGCTTTAGCCT
>DLZQ01000063.1 GCA_003447295.1 Lachnospiraceae bacterium | reverse complement strand
CGGCAACTCTGATATCTTATCACAACCGCTTTCGTTTGTCAACAACTTTTTTAAAAACTTTTTTGTCTTGAAAAACTTATGTTTTTCGCGGCAGGTTTTTATATTACCATATCTGCCAGACATCTGTCAACAACTTTTTCGAAATCTTTTTGAATTTCTTTTTCGTTGTTGTGTTGTCTCGGTACTGCCCTGACAACGAATCTGAGTATATCACCCCATATATCACTTGTCAACATTATTTTTTGAATTTTTTACACAAATTATCCCCTGCCATGCAAATTCCGCATGTGCAGGGGATTTTTACCACTTTTCTATTCTATTTTACGAAGAAAGGAAGCTTTTGTCCGAGCTGTTCGATCAGGTATGCCAGGTAATTGTTTTCATACAGACATGTAAGGATCTTGCTGTCTCTGGTGTAATCTACGATGACCTGTCCCAAGGTTCCCAGATCTCTGAAGATGTTAAATGCATATATTGTCCAAACAATTAGGACAGTTTCCAATATTCCAACCACAATACCTAGTAATTTGTCCAGACTATGTACTATGGGTAGTTTTGAGATTACCTTTGCAGAGAAGAACACCACATTCAGTAAATGGTGTACCAGTCCGATGGCTGCCAGCAACAGCAGGGTGATTATCACATTGAAAAATCTTCCGTCAAAGTAACTGCTCAGCGCATTTCCCAACAGGAACAGTACAACGCAGGTGATCAGCAGGGAGATCAAAGAGATCAGGGATCTCACCATTCCCTTTTTATAACCGTCCATCACCATGCAAAGTAAGATCACTGCTGTAATAATAAGCAATAAATTCAGATTCATTCGTATACTCCTTTATTTTAACTGTATGGTATCTATTGTATTATCCGTCACCAGGTAATATTTGTAGGATCCTCCCGCCGAAAGCATAAGTCGCACGCTCTTGCCAAAGTTCCCCCGGTATTTTTCCACACCCTCTGTTGTGAAGATCTGACATTCCGACTCGTTGTAGATCACCATGGCATCCTCTTCAAAAAATATATCTGTATAATCCACATCGAAATAATAGCTCCCCACTTTTACCGCCGAAGCATTATATACATCCATACGGTATTTGGTCTCCGCCTGATCCGATAAAAATACCAGTCCTACGTATTTCTCGCTGTAAAAAACTGACTGGATCTCATCATCATAGAGATATTCTCCGATGGTTACCGGCTTCTGTGATCCGCTAAAAATCATCAGACGGCTATCACCTGCTGCGAAGGCGGTATCATTATTCATAAACTGCACTTTTGGAACGACCAGATCAGAATAGGTATAGGCGCTGACCATATAGTCACTCTGATTCGCACCCACCGGACCGAAATTATAGAACACCACGTTGGATTTCACCACTCCTGCATCTACATATAAGTAGCTGACCGCCAGCAGCTCTCCACTCGGGGACAGACTGATGGAGATAGGATATCCTCCGTCATTCATATGTGCCTGTCCGGTGTAACTGTTGCTTCCGTCCGCTTCGTAGGTCATGATCCAGGTTGCATCTGTGTCCGCCAGTGTTGCCGTTACTCTGCCGGTGTCTGCTACCGTAATATTACGGATTGGCATGGTCGTGGTAATGGTTCCCAGCTGTTTCTCCGTATTCTGTACATAAATCTCACGACCATTGTAACTACCGATAGCTGCCACACTTCCGCAGGTAGCAAGTTTCACATCCTGGATAACATAAGTCTGATTCCATTTCACATTTCCCTTTGCATCCGTACAATGTGCGCCATCCTTACTATATGTAAGAATTCCGTTTTTCAGGCGGACATCTATGGCATCTGACGAGGTCTCCCTGTTTACAGAGGACAAGGTATCATATCCTGTGTAAATATGCCGTTTTGCCTGCACCACTACCAGTGCCAGCGCCGCTCCCAGTGCCGCCGCCGCCAGAAGCACCCGGTATACAATGGTCAGTTTATGTTTACGGATCTTTTTCTTATAGTCATCCTGATTCTTTTGCCGTTTTTCTTTTTCTTTCAGATAATTTTTAATATCTGCTGCCATGCATTTATTTCCTTATGTATCCTTATATCCTACTATTGTGTAACATTTACAGTATACCATAATCTTACCTTTTGAAAATAAGTTTTTTACGGCAGAAGGATTTCCTGTCCGATTTTGATATCATCCGGATCTGTGATTCCGTTCAATGCACAGATTTCCGGCACTTTTGTATTGCTTCCGTAATTGCGTAAAGAGATACCGATCAATGTGTCACCTTTCTTGATCGTATAAGCCGTCGGCTGTGCCACAGCTGCCTGTGTCTGTGGTGTTTCCGATTCCACTGTCACTTCAGGTGTCGGTTCCGGTGTCGGTGTCACTTCCGGCTGCGGTTCTTCTGTTACCTCTGTTGCGTCTTCCACAGCAGCTTCGGTCACCATCGTCTCCGGCGCAGCGGTCTCCTCTTTAGTTGTCGTATTCTCTGCCATGGCATTGTTTTCCTGCCGCAGTGCATCTTCCAGCTTGTCCTCCGCCACGAGTGTGCTGACCTGGTTCTGCTCCTCCACCGCATCCGGTAATTTCTGCTCCATGAGACTGCTCATCGCCTGCCTGGCCGTCTCCCCCAGGGATTCCCCGGTGTTTTCCTGCCGCATCAGTGCCAGTGCCATAACGCACAGCAGTACGAACACTCCCGTGGCTGCCATCTTCATCCGGCGCAGTCCCACCGTAGGCATGGGAATGATGTTATCTCTACGTTCCATTCGTCCGGCATATTCGGCATGCCCGGCATGTACGTTTTCCTGTCTCTGTCTGCGTTCTTCCTGCCGCTTCTTTACGACCTCATATTTTTCCTGATCTACCTTCTCCGGTTCCGCTTCCTCTCCCCGATTCTCCAGCATGTACGCCAGCATGCTGTCATTTTTTTCATAAAATTGTGCATAGCCTGCCACATACCGGCAGATCTCCTGCTCACAGATCCGGAAGCCTTCCACCATCTCTCCGTTCAAAATCTGATATCCTAAAAATGTCATTTCCGGAAAATACTTTTTCCGCAGCTTCTCGATCTCCTGCTCCTGTGCCTGGGACAAGTGCCGTATCGGTTTTTGCAGAAAATTCAGTTTCGCCGAACCATAGGCGAACAGATAAGCCACACCATTCTCCATCGTCCGTCTGCCATACAGCGCAATGGCAATGTCTTTGTTCTGTGCCATTCCGTTCATTTGTTTTATGTAAGATACCACATAATCTTCCACATAGACTCTGCAGTGCTTGTCCGCCTCTCCGATCTGCGTTATATTTTTCGGTAATTCCATACAAAAAACACCTCCCATGCCGTTTCTATCAGTTATCACTAACTATATCATCCGCACAGGAGGTATTTTAGCGTTCTTTGTCGCGTCCTTAAAAAAACACTTCGACAAAGTTTGCATAACTATTTATTTACTCGAATTTATATACGGTCACAGAATCATAATCACCATTTTCCCCACCAAAGATATAAGAAGGGAAATTCTCATGATGAATGGTATCCGGATAATACTGGGTCTCCAGGGCGAATCCGCTTCTATTATCATAGGCTGCGCCTGCTTTTCCCTCCTCCGGTGCGATAAAGTTGCCTGCATAGAACTGTACGCCGGGCAATGTGGTATATACCTTCATCACTCTGCCACTCTTCGGTCCTTTTGCAGTCGCAATATGCTTCAGACTGCCATCCCAGTCATCAATGCAGAAATTATGGTCATAGCCACCCGTCAGCTTTAACTGTTCAAAGTCTGCTTCGATATCTCTTCCGATCTTCTTCGGCTGTGTGAAATCCATGGGTGTACCTGCCACTGCGCAGATCTCACCGGTAGGAATGGATCCCGGTACCACCGGTGTGAAATGGGAAGCTCCCAGCCATAATTCATGGTCTTCAATTCTGCCGGTGCCTTGTCCGTCCAGATTAAAATAGGAATGATTGGTCAGATTAAAAATAGTCCGTTTGTCACTGGACGCATGATAATGCAGTCTTAAGGCATTCTCCTCGTCCAGGGAATAGGTTACGGACACCTTTTTATGTCCGGGGAATCCCAGATATCCATCCTCGTCCTCCAGAGAAAAGGTGACACTGTTATCTCCCGGAACCGCATCCCAGATTCTCTTATGGAAGCCCAGTTCAATATGTGTGTGTAGGTTGTTGGGTCCGTCATTTTGATCCATCCGATAATCCACACCGTCTAATGTATATGCTGCCCCTGCGGTACGGTTCGCACAGGGTCCAACCACTGCACCGAAGAAGCTGTAATTTTTATAATAACGATCCACGCTGTCAAAGCCCAGTGTCACATCAGCTGTTACACCCTGCGCATCCGGCACCAGGATTCCTACCAGATTCGCACCGAAATCTGTTACCTTCGCCTGCATTCCCTTGCTGTTGCTCAGGGTATACAGAGAGATCTCTCTCCCTTCGGGGCTTTTCCCAAATACACTTTTTGTTACTGCCATTGTCTTCTCCTCCCACATTTATTCATTTTCTCTGCTGCTTATAACTCCACTCTGCCTTCTAAGGCACGGAGCAATGTTACCTCATCGATATATTCCAGATCACCACCCACGGGCACTCCGCTGGCAATTCTGGTCACCTTGATCCCGGTCGGTTTGATCAATTTACTGATATACATTGCCGTAGTCTCGCCCTCCAGGCTGGAATTGGTCGCAATGATCACTTCCTGCACATCTCCCTGCAGGCGTTCCATCAGTTCCTTCAGCTTGATATCACCGGGTCCCACGCCCAGCATGGGCGAGATGGCACCATGCAGGACATGGTACACACCTTCGTATTTGCCGGTCTTCTCATAGGCTGCCAGGTCTCTGGTATTCTCCACCACCATGATCGTATGATGATCTCTTCTGGGATTTGCGCACACCGGGCAGATTTCCTTATCTGTCAGGGTATAACACTCCTTACAGTACCGGACATTGGCTCTGGCCTCGATCATGACATTCGCCAGTCTGTCCACACGCTCCTTCGGCATATTGATCAGGTGAAAAGCCAATCGTTGTGCGGACTTACTGCCAATCCCGGGCAGGGCTGCCAGTTCATCTATTAATTTATTGATCTGTCCGCTGTAAAGTTCCATTAGAAAGGAAATCCTCCTAAGCCTCCGGTCATTTTGCCCATGAGTTCGGCATTGGCTTCGTCAGCCTTGCGCAGTGCCTCGTTGGCTGCTGCCACGATTGCATCCTGTAATGTCTCAATATCCTCAGGGTCCACGATCTCCTCTGCCAGTTTGATGGCTGTGATCTCTTTTTTACCGTTGATGGTCACTTCCACAGCTCCGCCGCCTGCGGATGCAGAGAACTCCTTAGTCTCTAATTCCTTCTGTCCCTCTTCCATCTGACGCTGCATTCTCTGTGCCTGCTTCATCAGATTGTTCATATTACCGGGCATTGCGCCTCCGGGGAATCCACCTCTTTTTGCCATGTTATTACTTCCTCCATATGATTTATAATTGATTTCTCCGTGCTACGCACTCTAGAAATCATAACATATATGTTTACTCCCCTCATAGGAAGTCCGCTTTGCCTGCAAGCAGTCACGCTGCCTTTCTATGGGTGAGTTATTATTATATCTTACCTTATCCGCAAGCCTGTCGCAATCCTAAATTCATGCAGGATCACTCCTCTTCATCGATCTCCATGTTGATGACTTTGCTAAGATCTACGTAGTTGTCCTCGAACTGGCGGTTACTTTCCACCGTCTGGATCGTCACTTCGATCTTCTTGCCGGAGAAGTCGGACAATAAAGCCTCCAGCTGCTGCTTATTCTGCTCGTGGGCTTCTCCCTTGAAATAATCGGAAGCCAGTCCATCCTCCAGCACCACCATGAGCTTATTGTCTCCGCCCAGGCTTAATCTGGCATTTTTCAGATACATCTTCATGGGATTCTCTGCATTACCCACAATGGCCGGCCATTTCCGCACGATCTCCTGTACATCCTCAGGGATAGCCTTGGGCAGCTCCGGTTTAGGTCTCGCCGCGCCACCCTGCGGTCCCCCCTGTACTCCGGGAGCTCCGGCAGGCATTTGTGCTGTAACGACAATACCGTTTTCCACTTTTTCCTCTACCTGACGGATTCGATCCAGGACAGCTTCCTGATCTGTCTCCATCTCCGGCTTGCACAGCTTGATCAGCGCGATCTCTACCAGGATACGCTTCTGCGCCGCATAGCGGATCTGTCCGGACAGTTCGGAGAAAATATGAATATAGCGGATGATCTGATCCATGGAAAGCATGGAAGCTTCTTCCTTCAGATTCGCCAGATTATCCGTGGACATGTCTATGACATCCTCCAGATTATCCGCTGTCTGTACCAGCATCAGATTCCGCAGATACCAGGTAAAGTCCGTGACGAACTGTACCAGTTCTCTACCCTGCATGACAATCTCTTCCAACAGCTCAATGCAGCCTAACACATTCCGGTCCATGACGAAGCGCAGCAATCTGCTGAACACTTCCGTATCCACTGCCCCCAACACATCCAGGGTCATGTCGTAGGTCAGCTCCTTGCCCAGATGGAATGCAATACACTGATCCAGAAGGCTTAGCGCATCACGCATGGAACCGTCCGCTACTTTCGCAATGTAGCGCAGAGCTCTGTCCTCCACCTGTACCTGCTCCGTGTCCATCAGTTCCTTCATGCGATCCGTGATGGTATCAATGGAGATTCGTTTAAAATCATATCTCTGGCACCGGGACAGGATCGTAATGGGGATCTTGTGCACCTCTGTGGTCGCCAGAATAAAAATAACATAAGAGGGCGGCTCTTCCAGAGTTTTTAACAATGCGTTGAAAGCTCCGGGGGAGAGCATATGCACCTCGTCGATGATGTAGACCTTGTATTTTCCCTCTGCCGGAGAATAGGATACCTCATCAATGATCTCGCGGATATTGTCCACACCGTTGTTGGAAGCCGCATCGATCTCGATGACATTCATGCTGGCTCCCGCCGCAATCGCCTTACAAATACGGCATTCCCCACAGGGGCCGTCCTCTGTGGGGTGTTCGCAGTTCACTGTTTTCGCAAAAATCTTCGCCACCGTAGTCTTACCGGTACCTCTCGTTCCGGTGAACAGATACGCATGGCCGATCCGGTTCGCTCGCAGCTGATTCTTCAGTGTGGTCACGATATGATCCTGACCTTTGACATCGGAAAAAGCATCCGGGCGAAACTTCCGGTATAGCGCTGTATATGACATGTGTTTTCTCTCTTCCTAACTTTGTTCTGCCGTGAAGACTTTCTTAATCGCCAAAACAGATACCCAGCATCTTAGCCTCCTGTACGATGGTGGCATCAGGGTCCACGGTCTTAAGCTTCCCCGCTACATCCTCTAACGGAACTCTTACGATCTCACGGTTCTTATAGCCTACCATGAAGCCGTACTGGTTGTCCAGGATCAGCTTGCCTGCCTCGGAGCCCAGGCGGCTGGCGAATACTCTGTCGTAAGGGCAGGGGCTTCCGCCTCTCTGCATATGACCGGGTACGGTGACACGTACTTCTCTGCCGGTCTTCTCCTGGATCTGCGCAGCCACTTCATAGGATACGGAAGGGAACGGATATTTTTCCATCTTTTTCTTGTAATCTTTTTTCGGAAGGGCAGCGTCTTCCTTGGAAATAGCGCCCTCGGCTACCGCGATGATGGTAAAACGGCAGCCCTTTTTGTCTCTGTCTTCGATCTTCTCGATCACCTTATCGATATCATAAGGAATCTCAGGAATCAAAATGATATCCGCGCCGCCGGCCATACCTGCATTCAGGGTAAGCCATCCTACCTTATGTCCCATAACTTCCACGATAAATACTCTGCCGTGAGAAGCTGCTGTGGTATGGATGCAGTCGATGGCATCTGTAGCGATGTCCACCGCGCTCTGGAAACCGAAGGTCATATCAGTACCCCACAGGTCATTATCGATGGTCTTGGGCAGGGTTACGATATTCAGTCCTTCCTTGCGCAGCAGGTTTGCAGTCTTGTGCGTACCGTTACCACCCAGGATCACCAGGCAGTCCAGCTGCAGCTTGTAATAATTCTGCTTCATAGCTTCGACTTTATTCAGTCCGTTAGGGTCCGGATCCTGAATTGTCTTGAAGGGAGTACGGGAGGTTCCCAGGATTGTTCCGCCCTTGGTAAGAATACCGGAGAAATCCTTGTCCGTCAGCATTCGGAAATTACCGTAGATCAGTCCTCTGTAACCATCCAGGAAGCCATAGATCTCCACCTCTTCCTTACCGTTCGCCAGGGTTTTCACCACGCCTCTCATAGCTGCGTTCAGGGCCTGACAGTCACCACCGCTCGTTAACATTCCGATTCTCTTCATCGTAGGATCCTCCGTTTCTATATTTCATTATTTTCTCTTGCGTCTGCTATATCTATCCAACACTTTGAATCGTTATTTCTATTTTAATACATTTGTTTTCATCTGAAAATAGTTTATTGTGATTTCGTACGCTTTTCCAATCGAGCAGGCTGTCTCCTACCCGGTTTGTATACTTCGTATACTCAAAAAAGAGCAGCCGTCCTCACGGTTACTCTTCTTTTCCTTCTCTGAAAAATGTATCCAGTTTTCCCAAACATTTGATCAATGTCTGCATTTCTTCCTCGTCCAGATCCCGAATGATCGTATGGATCATTTTCCTGTGGAAATCTCTGTGATGGAAAAAGGCTTTCCGCCCCTTCTCTGTCAGGGTCACCAGCACCACCCGTTTGTCCTGTGTGCTGCGGTTACGCTCCAGGTAGCCTTTTTTCTCCAGGCTGTTCATATTCGTGGTCAGGGTTCCCACGGTGACGTGGAGTTCCCCCGCGATCCGGGACATACTCTTTGGTTCCTCGATGCCGATAGCCTCCAGAATGTGCATATCATTATTCGTAATATCCTTGAATTCTTCTGTTATGACCGCCTTTGCCTCTGCATCCATCACGTTATGGAACAGGTTCACCAGCAGTTCATTCAGCACCCGGTTGTTGCTCTTCTCCATAGTGTCCTCTACGATATCTGAAATATCTCTGTCGTATGTCCGAGATTTTTCGAAGCTGCCTTCTCCGACAGATATCCATCGTGTACGGCGCTCCGAATCATTTTCAGTATATCGTCTACCAGGTCATCACGCAAGCCCCAATCGTAAGTCCGGCGCCGAATCCCGCCAGAACGATGCGGTCACCGCGGTGCAGCTTTCCCTGCCTGTGCAGTTCATCCAGAAGCACCGGAATGGAAGCGGAGGACAGATTGCCTACCCGCTCCAGATTTGTGGGAAATTTTTTGCGATCCGCATGAAGGCGTTTCGCCACTGCATCAATAATACGTGCGTTGGCCTGATGTAATACGAACATATCAATATCCGGCACAGCAAGTCCGGCATCTGACAGCGCTTCCTCGATGCACTGCGGTACCCGTCTGGTAGCGAAACGATATACTTCCTGTCCATCCATTTGAATATAATGTTCTCTGTCGTTCGCCGGCTGGTTTTGGTCTGTTTTTGCCGCTGAAGTCCTTGCATAGGGGGTTGTCAGTTCTCTCGCTCCACATTGCAGTACTCCACCGCCGGTGCCGTCGGAATGAAGCGCCCGTCCCAGAATGCCTGCTGCAGGTATCCGTTTCTCCTCTGTCTCCGCCAAAGCGTTACCGTATTCCACCGCTCGGGACTCTGCCTTGCATCGTTCTACGACTACCGCTCCGGCACCGTCTCCGAACAGAATACAGCTGCTCCGGTCCGTCCAGTCCACCAGCTTGGACAGCACCTCACTGCCGATGATCAGTGCATTTTCTGCAAGTCCCATCCGCAGATAAGCATCCGCAGTATTCAGGGCAAATAAAAATCCGGAACAGGCCGCATTCACATCAAAAGCCAGTGCATTCACTGCGCCGATGTCCGCCTGCACCTGGCAGGCACAGCAGGGCAGATACTGCTCCGGAGAACAGGTTGCCACCAGGATCAGGTCAATCTCTTCCGCTCTTTTTCCTGCCTGTTCCAGCGCTTTACGGGCTGCTTCTGACGCAAGTGTCACAACTGTCTCACCCACAGACACATGACGCTCACCGATACCGGTTCTCTCGCGGATCCATTCATCCGAGGTTTCCACCATCTGCTCCAATTCTTTATTTGTAACAATCCTTCCCGGAAGTGCACTTCCGGTTCCGGTGATTCTTATGGTCCTCACGCCATTTCCTCCATGATATCCACTGTTCTTTCTATTTTCTGTGCCCTCCAGGCATTGCTGCCACAGAACAGCAGTCCATTATCCACATCTCCCGTTGCTGCATTGATCAACGCTCTGGTGATGCAATAAGGCGCCGTCTTCGGGTCGCAGGTCTTAATGCAATGTCTACATCCGGTCATAAACCGTTCCCCGGATGCCACTTTTTCCAGAAAAGCATTCCGTATGGCTCTCCCCGGCATTCCCACAGGGCTTTTCACAATGACAATGTCTTCTTTCCGTGCGCCGAGATATGCCTGCTTATATGCATCCGCCGCATCACATTCCCGTGTGGTCACGAACCGGGTACCCATCTGTACCCCCGCAGCCCCGAGGGACAGGCAGTGCTCCAGATCCCTCCGGTCATAAATACCGCCCGCAGCAATCAGAGGAATCCCCAGTTCTGCCGCCTGCCGGATCATTGCCGTAAGTTCCTTCTCATATGTCTGCGGTGTATACGCATCCAGTTCTTCCCGCTTAAATCCCAGATGTCCTCCCGCCAGTGGTCCCTCCGCCACGATAAAGTCCGGCTTTCTGTCGTATTTTTTCATCCAGTATTTCGTGACGACCGACAGGGCACGGGGGCTCGACACGATCGGCGCTAACATCGTCCGGTGGCTGCGCCCGGCCATCCTATCCTCCGTCTCTGCCACGATTCCGGGCAGATCTAACGGCAGTCCGGCTCCGGAGATAATACAGTCAGTACCTGCCAGCACTGCTGCCCTGACATAATCCTCGTAGCGTTGTGTTGCCACCATGATGTTAACACCGACGATACCGCCTCTTGCGATCTGCCTTGCTTTTTCTATTTCTTTTCCGATAGTACGCAGATTACAGGCGATGGAATCTCTGTCAAAATCCGACTCCCGGAAACCGATCTGGGCAGTAGAAATGATGCCGATCCCACCTGCCGCAGCCACTGCTCCCGCCAGACCGGACAGGCTGATTCCCACACCCATGCCTCCCTGGATCACGGGAATATCTGCATGTAATTCCCCCAGGATCATTTTTCCGTGCTTCATCCCACATCACCTCTCGTTACCGCTTTAATACTTGCGAAACCTTTCATAACGTTCCTCTGCGATCTGTTCACCGGTCATGCCGGTATATTTTTGCAGAAATTCCTTGATATGTTCCTTGAGATACCCACCGATGGCCTCCACGGTACTTTGGTCTGCCCCGCCGTATTCCGGTACGATCCGCTCAATAACACCAAGCCGTTTCAGATCTTCCGAAGTAATATTCATGACTTCACTGGCTTCTCTGGCACGGTCAGCATCCTTCCATAATATAGAAGCAAAGCCTTCGGGAGACAGGATCGAGTAGGTGGCATTTTCCATCATCCACACCTCATTGCCTACCGCCGTAGCCAATGCTCCGCCACTGCCGCCTTCTCCGATAAGGATGCACAATACCGGTACTTTTAAGGCTGACATCTCCAGCAGATTCCGGGCAATGGCCTCGCCCTGACCTCTCTCCTCCGCCTCCACACCGCAGAAGGCTCCCGGCGTGTTTACAAAGCTGATAATGGGGCGGTGGAATTTCTCCGCCTGTTTCATCAGGCGCAGTGCCTTACGATACCCCTCCGGCATGGGCATTCCGTAATTGCGTCTGGCACACTCCGCAAAATCCTTGCCCTTCACATCTGCCAGCACCGTGACCGGCTGCCCGTCCAGGAATGCCACCGCACCTACCAGCGCTTTATCATCCCCATAATAACGGTCTCCGTGAGCTTCCACTACATAATCGAAAATATAGGGAATATAATCGGTTGCTGCCGGTCTGTCCACTCTCCGGACGGTCTTGACCTTTTCCCATGCTGTTCTGGGAAGTGTCAGGAATGACCGTTCCTTCACAATCTCCGTAGGTTCAAAATGGAAGTCAATATTTTTCTTAAAATCCGCATAATTCCCCTCACTGCACCGATGCGTCGTGATCAGGAAATATAAGGTCTTCTTCAGATTCTCCCGGCGGACGATACCGTCCACAAAACCATGCTCCTGTAAAAATTCCGCTGTCTGGAAGCCGTCAGGGAGACGCTGTCCCAGAGTCTGTTTAATGACTCTCGGTCCTGCGAAGCCGATCAAGGCTCCCGGTTCCGCCATGATCACATCTCCCAGCATGGCAAAACTGGCCGTTACACCACCTGTGGTGGGATCCGTCAAAATAGTCGCGTAGAGAAGTCCTGCTTCTCCATGGCGTTTGATCGCTGCTGCGGTCTTTGCCATCTGCATCAGCGACACAATTCCCTCCTGCATTCTCGCACCACCGGAACAACAGAACAAAAATACGGGCAGCCGCAATTCTGTCGCCTTTTCAATTGCCCGGGTGACTTTCTCGCCGACCACATGTCCCATACTGCCCATCATAAATTTAGATTCGCAGATGCCGATCACAGCCTTTTCCCCATAGATCTCGCATTCACCTACGGTCACCGCTTCTTTCACGCCGGATTTTTCCCTGGCCTCCGACAGCTTTTCTTCATAACCCTCATAGTTCAGTGGATTGCTCTCTTCTATCTCCTCGAACCAAGGCTGAAAGCTTTTCCGGTCTGCCACCATGCGGATCCGGTTGTGGGTCTTTACCCGGAAATAATAACCACACTCATAGCAGACATATTTATTTTTCGCTGCCCGGTCTCTGTTTATCATTTTCTTACATTTCGGGCATTTGATCTCTGTTTCTATCGTTACATTTCCCATACTTGCACCTCTTATCCTGCAATATTCATCCTCTTGCCCTGACAAGTCTCCCTGTCTGCCGGATATGCAGGCTGTTGTATCACTTTACCGCAAAGGTAAGCTCTGCTTTCGCCGCCAGTTTTCCATTCACCGTGGCGATCGCTTCCCCGACACCTATCGGTCCCTTACTGCGGATAATGGTGGTCTCCAGTTCCAAGGTGTCTCCGGGACGCACCATCTGTTTGAATTTTGCCTTGTCAATCCCTGCAAAATAAGCTGTCTTGCCTCGGTTCTCCGGCAGAGACAGGATTGCCACCGCCCCGGTCTGGGCCAGTGCCTCCAGGATCAGTACTCCGGGCATCACCGGATTTCCCGGAAAATGTCCGGCAAAATACGGTTCATTGAAGGTTACGTTTTTGCGTCCCACCGCTCTGACACCGGGCTCCAGCTCTTCGATAGTATCGATCAGCAGAAAGGGATGTCTGTGGGGCAGAATCTCCATGATTTCCTGGGTGTTATATACTGACATTATTCCTCCGTTCCGCAAATAGCATCTTGCCAGCAGATGCCCCTTCGCATTCCGTTACGATTATTCCATGTACTTCTTTAGCAACAGACTGGCATTATGTCCGCCGAAGCCCAACGAATTGGTCAGTGCATAAGGAACCTCTTCTTCGTAGCTGTCTCTGCAGTAATTCAGATCCAGTTCCTCCTCCGTCTCACGCAGTCCAACGGTACGATGGATATAGCCTTCCTGAATTTCTTTTACGCAGGCGACGAATTCCACTGCACCCGCTGCTCCTAAAAGATGCCCTACCATGGATTTGGTGGAATTGATCTTCAGATCATAAGCATGTTCTCCAAATGCGAGCTTGATAGCTCTGGTCTCGAACAGGTCATTATGATGAGTGCTGGTTCCGTGTGCATTAATATAAGTAAGCTCCTCCGGCGCCACACCGCCGTCTTTTAAGGCATTCAGCATGGCGGTGGCTGCTCCGCTGCCGTCCTCCGCTGGGGATGTAATATGGTAAGCATCCGAAGAACAGCCATAACCGATCAGCTCCGCATAGATTTTTGCTCCGCGTCTCTTTGCATGCTCCAGCTCTTCCAGTACCACTACCGCCGAGCCTTCTCCCATAACGAAACCATTGCGGTCTTTATCGAAAGGAATAGAAGCTCTCTGAGGATCTTCACTAAACGACAATGCTGTCAGTGCGGAAAATCCGGCAATGCCGATGGGTGTAATAGAACTTTCCGTTCCTCCGGCTACCATCACGTCTGCATCACCGTACTGGATCGTACGATATGCTTCTCCGATGGAATGTGTACCGGTTGCACAGGCAGTCACAACGTTCAGACTCTTGCCCTTCAGCCCATAGGCAATGCTGACATTACCTGCTGCCATGTTGGAGATCATGAGAGGCACCAGCATGGGGCCTACCCTGCCGGGGCCTTTCTCCTTCAAGCGGTCATATTCCCGCTCCATGGCCTGTAAGCTTCCGATGCCGCTTCCCACACTGCAGCCCACCATATACGGATCTTCCTGTTCCATAGTAAGACCTGCATCTGCGATCGCCTGTCCTGCAGCTGCTACTGCGAACTGGCAGAACTGCTCCATTCTACGGGCGGATTTTTTGTCCATATATTGTGTAGGATCAAAATCCTTCACTTCCGCCGCCAGCTTACAACGGTAATCCGCAGTATCAAAATAGGTTATAGGACCAAATCCGGTCTTGCCCTCTTTGATACCATTCCAGAATTCCTCTACGCTGTTTCCAATAGGAGTGATGGCTCCCATACCTGTTATTACAACTCTTCTATTTTTACCCATACGTGATATACTCCCTCGCGTCCTGACTTATTTTCTATCCTGCTGTATCGTTAGCGGACATATTTTTCTATTCTGCATTCCTGTTGTAGGACTTGTTTTTACATCGCCATACCGCCGTCCACGCACAGCACCTGTCCGGTGATATAGTCCGAGGCATTTCCTGCCAGGAACAGAACCGCCTGTGCGACATCCTCCGGTCTTCCCATTTTCTTAAGCGGGATCTGTCCGACCGCATTATCCTGTACCGCCTCCGGCAGCTTGTCTGTCATATCTGTCCGGATAAATCCCGGTGCCACGGCATTCACACAGATATTCCGGGATGCCAGTTCTCTTGCTACGCTTTTCGTCAGACCGATCAGTCCCGCCTTGGAGGCGGAATAATTAGCCTGCCCGGCATTCCCGACGATGCCACTGACAGAAGAGATATTGATGATCTTGCCATATCTCTGCTTCATAAAGGTCTTCGTCAAATGCCGGATCATGTGAAATGCGCCTTTCAGATTTGTATCCAGGACTGCATTGAATTCTTCTTCCGTCATCCGCACGATCAGATTGTCCCGCGTGATCCCGGCGTTATTGACAAGGATGTCAACTCTGCCGTATTTCTCTGTTACTGCCTTTACAAAGGCTTCACTCTCTGCAAAATCCGCAACATTGCACTTCACAGCCTCCGCCACGCCGCCTTGGCTTCGGATGTCCGTCGCCACTGCTTCTGCCGCCTCTGCAGAGCCATTATAATTAATGATCACCGTGGCTCCTTCTGCTGCCAATGCTTGTGCCACTGCTTTTCCGATGCCCCGTGATGCTCCTGTGACAATAGCAACTTGTCCTGTCAGACTTTTTCCTGTCAACATACCAGTTCCTCCATCACCCGGTCCAGATCCTCCGGTTTCTCGATATTGTATATTTTGACATTTCTGTTAATTTTACGGACGAAGCTGCTGAGTGTCTTCCCAGGACCGATTTCTATGAAAGTGTCCACGCCATCTGCGATCATGCGCTCTATGCTCTGGGTGAACTGTACGGGACTGGATACCTGTTGTTTCAGCAGTTCCGCAACCTGTGACGCATCTGTCACATAATCCGCTGTTACGTTAGACACATAAGGAATCCAAGGGGTTGACAGCTTGACGCTTTTCAGTTCTTCTGCCAATTGTTCTCCCGCATTTTTTAACAGGGCTGAGTGGAACGGTCCACTGACCTTTAAGGGTATACAGCGTTTTGCACCTGCTTCTTTCAGCGCTTCTGACGCCGCCTCTACTGCATCTGCCTCTCCGGTGATCACGATCTGTCCCGGGCAGTTATAATTTGCCACCGAAACGACTTTGCCGGTTTCTTTTGCTGTCTGTTCGCAGATTTTTGCCACGATATCTCCGTCCAGTCCTAATACCGCTGCCATGGCGCCTCCTTCCGGATAGGCCTCCTGCATATAGATACCACGCATCCTTATGATCCGGAACAGGTCCGGCAGTTCCATCACACCAGCAGCAGCCAGCGCCCCATATTCTCCAAGGCTTAAGCCTGCTGCCATCTCCGCTTTCAGACCCTTGGCTTCCAGTACCTTCAGGATTGCGACTTCCATGGTAAGCATAGCGATCTGCGTATATTCTGTAACGTTGATATAAGGATTTTCCTCAAAGGTCAGCTGCTCCATAGAGTACGGATGTCCGCTATCCGCCTGCTTTTCCCGCTTATCCTGCCAGTACAGATTCTGAAGTACCTTGTCCGCCAGCTTCCATACCGCCTGTGCTTCCGGGTAAGTATCATGGAATTCTTTTCCCATTCCTATGTACTGGGATCCCTGTCCCGGGAATAAATATGCGATCTTGCTCATTCTTGTCATCTCCTATTACTATGTGATACGATTTGTCCCCTCATTACAGCACAGTTTCTATCGTACCGTTTTCCATATACACTACGCCACCTGCCGCTGTTCGAAATCTGTTGTCAGCGGCTAGCTGTCGCTATGTTTTATTTATGCTGTCCTTGTGCCGCTAGGCACTCCTGCGCCTGCTGCACTGTTTCTTCAATAATCTCACGGCAGGTCTGTTCTCTGCGGATCAATCCTGCGATCTGCCCAGCCATCAGGGTTCCATTTACGGTATCACCGTCCTGCACTGCCTTCCTAAGAGATCCCAACGTCAGCTTTTCCAGTTCCATGAAGTCTGCATTTTCCTTTTCCAGCTTCAGATACTCTCTGGTCATCTGGTTACGCAGGGAACGCACCGGATGTCCGGTAGACATTCCCGTGACCACGGAATCGATATCCTTTGCCTTGATGATCTGATTCTTATAATTTTCATGGACAATAGATTCCTTCGATGCTACGAACCGGGTTCCCATCTGGATTCCCTCGGCCCCCAGCATAAATGCCGCCGCCATGCCTCTGCCATCGGCGATACCTCCGGCTGCGATCACCGGGATAGACACAGCATCCACCACCTGCGGCACCAGTGCCATGGTTGTGGTGGAACCGATATGTCCGCCGCTTTCCACGCCTTCCGCCACTACGGCGTCTGCTCCGGCCCGCTCCATCATCTTCGCCATAGCTACACTTGCCACCACCGGGATGACCTTCACTCCGGCACTTTTCCACAGCTCCATGAATTTTCCGGGATTTCCCGCACCTGTCGTTACCGCTTGTACTCCTTCTTCTACAACGATCTTCGCTACTTCCTCTGCGTTGGGATTGAGCAGCATGATATTCACGCCGAAGGGCTTGTCGGTCAGCTCTTTACATTTGCGGATTTCCTCCCGGACGACCTCAGGCGGAGCGGAAGCGGCACCGATGATGCCTAAGCCTCCGGCATTCGATACCGCTGCCGCCAGCTTATGTTCCGCCACCCATGCCATGCCGCCCTGGAAAACGGGATATTCGATTTGTAGAAGTTCCGTGATCTTTGTTTTCATTGTCTTTCTGATCCTTCTCGTCGTTCTGCGTTATATTACATATTCTGATGATACCAGGGTCAAAAGGTCTAAGCCCACATGAGTTTGCTCATAAGTGGGTGAAAGACCTTAGGACCCGCCCCGATATGAGCATAAAAGTGGGATGATAATCCCACGATATGCAGTTCTTACGCCTGCTCCTGAATATATCTGATAACATCACCTACTGTTGCCATATTTTCCAATTCCTCGGAAGGAATGGACACACCATATTCCTCTTCAAATGCCATTACCAGTTCAAACAGATCCAGGGAGTCCACTTCCAGATCCTCCTTGAAACGGGTCGCCTCCGTGATCTCTACATTCTCCTGGTTTAACTGTTCTCTGATGATAGCTGCTACTTTCTCTAACATGTTTTTACTCTCCTTATGCATTCTTTTTAATATTCTGTCTTTGCCGCTTTGTTCTCTTCGGCACAATTGCTTTGGCTTCGCTATATCGTACAGCATTGCCCTGCGAATACTTTGATTATCAAAGTATTTATTTGCAATATACTACTTAGATGTTGTTCTGTCAACATCTTTTTTTATAACTACCGCTTTCAACCTTATTATCACGTAGGCAGTAACAATCTCATTACAAAAGGTTTTTTCGTTTCTCCCCTTGCCAAACCGGCATTTTTCAGATAAAATAATCTACGTTGTAATCTTTTGGAGACGTATCGAAGTGGTCATAACGGGGCGCACTCGAAATGCGTTAGCCCTTCTCGGGCACGTGGGTTCAAATCCCACCGTCTCCGCGCATAAAAAGCCGATAATCTGTGAAAACAGACTATCGGCTTTTCGTTTTAGAAAAATGTGCAAAATATGTGTTTATTTTCCAGAAAAATGTGTTACGTCTCCCGCAGGATCTGCATGATCGTATCATAATGCTCCGGATCATGCGGGAAGGTGCAGCCTGAGCAGTCCTTGATCCGTCTGCCGTTCTTCTCGAAATACCGGGGATTCCCGGGGCAGTGCTCCAGACGGTACATGGGACAGTAGCAGAACAGGCAGTTGAAGTCCGTCAGTCCCTTGTGGCAGGGGAAATATTTGCAGTTTTTATTTTCAAAAAAGCGATAGGAATTTTCCATTTTCAATGCCTACATCCTTCCATAACCTGCAAGGTTTGCGCCAAAGCGCAAACTTGCGTGTGAAACATAGAACTTCTTCACGAAAGAGCCCTTGCTCTGAGTGATCAGAAGTTCTTTTCACACTTCACACTACACTTCTTCCGCCATGCACATTCCATGGGCAATCCCCTGCTCTTTCAACTGTTCCTCCAGCTGGTTCAGGGCGTCATCCTCGTCTTCTGCGAACACCATTTCCCGATAGACCTCCTCAGGTCCCTCCGGCGCCAGTGCCGTCACCTCATACATCTGCATGGCAATTACCTCTTTCTTCCGTTTCTATACGAATGTCTTTTACCGCTGTATCCAACATTTTCAGTCAAAATACATATTCACCCTTCTCTTTATTTTATACCCGTTTCCCTGTTTTTTTGCAAGCGAAAAGCGCCACTCCGGGGAAGAGTGCCGCTTTTCAGGAGAGATTTATGTATTGAATGTTGCTGGCGAAATATTAACCCTTGACACTTCCCATTGCCACGCCCTGGACAATGAACTTGGAAAGGATCAGGTATACCACGATAACGGGGAAGATGGAGAATGCGATAGTCACATACACCTGCCCCATATCGAACTTCAGGAAGTCTGCGGAACGCAGCTGGGCGATCAGGATAGGTAATGTCTTCATCTTATCGTTATGCAGGATCAGTGCCGGTGTGAAGTAATTGTTCCAGCTGCTTACAAATGTGAAGATCGCCTGTACCGCGATGGCGGGTTTCATCAGAGGAAGCACGATAGTATTGAAAGTACGGAACTCACCGGAACCGTCGATTCTCGCTGCCTCTACCAGCGACAGGGGCAATGCGCTCTCCATGTACTGCTTCATATAGAAGAAAGTAACCGGAGCTGCGATTGCAGGAACGATCAAAGGAATAAAGTTATCTTCCAGTTTCATGTCTGATACTAACTGCAGGAAACCAAGTGCGGTAACCTGTGTAGGAATCGTCATGACTGCCATGATGAAAGTGAACATAAACTTTTTGATCTTAAAGTCATATACATGAATCGCATAAGCGGTCATGGTGGAGAAGTAGGTACAGAGTGCTGCGCTGCACAATGCTACGAACAAGCTGTTGAACATGCCTCTTACGATGGGTAATGTTCCTGCCATAACTCCCTGCCAGTTTTTCAGCAGGTACGTGCTGGGAATCGGGGTAAAACCTTTGGTCAGTTCTCCGTGGGATCTGGTTGCGTTTACAAACAGCACATAGAACCAGAACAGACACAGGAAGCTTACCAGTATCAATACTACATATGCAAGAATTCTTCTGGCATGGATACCCATACCTTTTTTTGTTTCGTTTGTTTCGATACTTAACATGTCTGCCACCCCCTATCAATCTTTCTTGTTGGAGAACTTGAATACAACGAGACTCAGAAGACCTGTGATAATAAACAGGATCACGGAGAGTGCACCGCCCATACCATAGTTCTTACTGAACAGATGCTTGTTCAGATACATGATCAGAGTCATGGTAGATCTCATAGGATCACCGGTACCATTGGTCAGGATCTGAGGTACATCAAACATCTGTAAGCCACCGATCAGGGATGTGATCATTACGTAGATCAGGATCGGTCGAAGCAGAGGTAATGTAATCTTAAAGAATACCTGTGTAGAAGTGGCACCGTCTACTTCTGCTGCCTCGAAAAGGGATGTATCAATACCCATCATACCAGCCATCAGAAGGATGGTGGTATTACCGAACCACATCAGGAAGTTCATAAATGCTACCAGGGATCTGGTACTCCATTCGTTGGAGAGGAACTTATAGGGTTCGCTGATCCATCCAAACTGCATCAGGATCTCATTGATCGGTCCGCCTTCAGAGAACAATGTGAAGAACAACATTGCAAATGCTGCTGCCATGATCAGGTTCGGCAGATAGATCACTGTCTTAAAAAATCTCTGTCCTTTTAATCTGAGGCTGGGATCCGAGAACCATGCGCCCAGTACCAGAGATACAATGATCTGCGGAATAAATCCCATGATCCACATGATCAATGTGTTCTCGGTATAAATCCAGATATCCGGATTTTTGAAAATTGTAATAAAGTTCTGTAATCCGACAAAGTTGGGACCGATCTGTGTCAGTCCGGAACGATAGTTCTCAAAAAAGCTGTAATAGAATGTTCTGAAAAGTGGAACTAACTGGAATATCAGATATACTACAATGAAAGGAATCAGGAAAATATAACCCCATTTATTGTAGCTTACCACCTTTCCGCGTTTTACCTTTGCCATAAATCATTCCTCCCTTTAGTTGCCATGCATACCTTCTGCATAGATTGTCGTGCCATAATTTCCGATAAGGCTCGCAGCAGATCTCTTACTTGCATTTTTTACTTATAAAAAAGCTTCTGCCAGCCTTCTCTTTTTCTTATTTTTCTTGCTTTTTCCATTTTTTTGAGAGAAAAACCGTACCCACCTGACCAACCAGGCAGGTACGGCTCTCAATTACTTATTTTCAGCCAACTGCTTATCTAATTCAGATTAGTGAGTAAGCTCAGGATACTTCTCTTCTACTGCTTTGTAGAACAGATCCAGCGCACCATCCAGATCAGTCTTGCCTTCGAAGTAGTTCTTCATAGCATTCTGGAAGCTCTCGTTACATCCCTGATCGTAAGCGGACAGATTGCTCAGATCGATCTTCTCAGCACCTGCGCAGTACATAGCCAGAGGGTTCTGACCGCCCAGTACTTTGCTGGAGTAAGAGGTATCTGCTGCCATAGCTTCCATTGCAGGTACGTTGTTTACGAAATCATTATCATCTTTAACGATGTCGGTCATGATATCGGTATCGGTGGTCATCTTCAGGATGATGTCCTTAACAAGGCTCGCATTGTCAGTGCCCTGTGCTGCACATACCCAAGTACCGCCCCAGAAGAAGCCCTGAGGTCCTTCGGTAGCGCCCCACTTACCGGCGTTAGCGATAGATCCGTCAGTATCTGCTGCCATAGAGAAGTCTACGAACCAAGCGGGTCCAAAGTAGCAGAATACCTTACCATCGGGATAGAAGCCTTTGCTCCAGTCATCAGACCACAGATCGTAAGTATTGGTTTCCTTAGCATCAACCATCTTCTTGGAGTCCTCAACCCACTTCATGATGTTGTCATCTACTACGATCTTGCCATCCTGTACCCACTTACCGGATACGTTGTTGGAGTATACACGATAGGTATCGTTAGCAGAAGAAGTCATGAAGTAACCGGCTTTCTTCATAGTCTCAGCGGTTGCGGTAAAGGTATCCCAGTCAGCTACTGCCTTCTGAACCTCTGCAGGATCATCAGATCCAAGTACTTCCTTAGCTACGTCACGGCTGTAAATCAGGACACCGGGGCAGCCCTGCCATGAAACGCCCTTCAGAACGCCCTTGGAATCTGTAACGATATCCTTGGTGTACTGATACTGATTAGCCAGATCTGCATCGGTGATACCCAGATCAGCGATAGGCATGGTGTAATCGGTATCTACGTATTTCAGAGCGTAGTCAGCCTCGATCAGGAACATATCGATCTTGTCATCAGTTGCTGCGTCAGCCTGCTTTAACAGGTTGGCATCCAGATTGTTCTGGTAAGCGTTGTCATTACTGGGGGTAATGTTCCACTTAACAGTTACATCACCGATTTTACCGGTGGTACCGTCAACCTCTTCATATCCGGGATAGTGAGCGATCAGACGGCTCTTGAACTCTTCGTTCCAAGCATAGATGTTGAGGACTTTTCCTTCCTCAGCTGCAGGCTCAGCTACCTCGGTAGAAGCTGCTGCTTCGGTGGATGCTGCGGGTGCTGCCTCACTAGAAGCTGCTGCAGGAGCATCGTTGCTGTTGCCACAGCCTACCAGCATGCTGGCAAGCATAGCGGTTGTAAGTAAAGCACTAAGTACTTTTTTCTTCATGTTTGTTTCCTCCCATTTTTTGTTGAATGTTTGTTGTAAGTGCTTGTTGCATTTATCTTCATATGGTTGCGGTTGCGGCGCTTCCATATAAATGCCTGATTATTTGTCTGTCGGAATCTGTGCTACCGACTTGCCTTCCACTACCTTACCGGGTACTATGACCTGTTCGATAATGGTGGTCTTAGGTCTCTCTATGAGGCTGATCAGTTCTCTGGCTGCCAGGCAACCGATCTGTTCGGTATCCTGCTGGACTGTGGTCAGCCTGGGCTCCAGCTGTCTTGCGGACTGAATCCCATCATATCCTGCCACCGAGATATCTTCGGGAATCTGTAACCCCCTCTCCCTGATAGCATTGATGCCTCCGAAAGAAGCGAAGTCATCCGGATAAATGATACATGTCGGTGGATCCGGAAGATCCAGTAATTCGTTAGTCACACGATAGGTCGTGGCAGTATCTCTGTAAGCTGCTTCTCTGATGTACTCATCGGGAATCTGTAATCCCAGCCGTTCTGCCGTCCGGTAGAAGCTGGATAACCGCCCCGAGGTAACTGCTGACATTGCGCCGTGGATATAGGCAATTTTCCTATGTCCTCTGCTATATATGTATTCCAGCAGTTCTTTCATACCTGTCACATTGTCCGACATGATCGCGATACGATTATTAAACAGATAGTCAATGGTGACCACCGGGATGGAACTCTGTACTAATTCGATGACTTCGGGATCTGCAAAATCGATACAAGCGAGTACCACTCCATCAAAGCCTCTGTACCTGCTGTGTTCCAGGTAGGACATCCGATCCGGACGGTTCTTGCAGCTGTTAATAAATGTAATGTCGTAACCGCTCTTCTCTGCTGTCCTCTTGAAGCTGTCCAGTACACTGGAAAAGTAATCATGAGTCAGGCCGCTTTGTGCTTCATCTACGAAGAGGACTCCGATTCCGTAGGTTCTGTTCGTCTTCAATGCTCTGGCGGAAAGGTTCGGGGAATATCCCATCTCCTTGGCTACCCGTCTGATATTTGCTTTGGTTTCTTCTCCAATGTCCTTGTGGTCGTTCAGTGCCTTACTGACAGTTGCAACGGAGACTCCACAAATCTTGGAAATGTCTTTCAATGATGCCATAGCGTTCTCCTGTTCCATGTCTTCGTCATTTCATCCGACCTGTTTTGTAACTTAATCGTTTTCGTAGTTTTAATATATACCACCTTTGAGCATTTTGCAATACTTTTTTGCAGTTTTTTTCTAAAAAGTGTCCACTTTGTCTATAATCAACAATTTCAAATAGGAGTTTTTGTACATTTGGCTTGTACAGCAATTGTATTTCTTCTATATAATGGCAAAGTATGCGATAACGTTTGCTATTATTTCGTTTCGTAAATCCTTTTTTTCGGAGTCCGTTTTGTTTTGTATCTTCTGTCCATGTTTTTCTTGCGTATTTGTATATATTGCGCATTTTGCAGGCTTTTTCAAGATTCGTATTGCATTTTCAGCATTGCTTCTGTATAATACAAATCAGAATTTCGGATTACTTAATCGTTTGCTGAACATTAAGCAATCCGCAACGAAAAAACAAACACTCAACATACAACAACATGAAAGAAGGAGATTTTCTTATGAAGTATGGTCATTTTGATGATGTGCATCAGGAATATGTCATCACTACTCCCAAGACTCCGCTTCCCTGGATCAACTACCTGGGCTGCAACGAGTTTTTCAGTCTGATATCCAATACCTGCGGCGGTTATACCTTCTATAAGGATGCAAAGCTGCTGCGTCTGACCCGTTATCGTTACAACAATGTACCGGCAGACATCAACGGCAAATATCTGTATATTAAGGATGGAGATACCGTATGGAATCCCGGCTGGCAGCCTACGAAGACTGAGTTGGATTCTTACGAGTGCCGTCACGGTATCGGTTACAGCCGTTTCACCTCTTCCAAGAACGGTGTTAAGGCTTCCGTGCTCTCCTTCGTTCCTCTGAATGATAACTGTGAGATCTCCCAGCTGACTCTGACCAACGGAAGCTCCGAGGACAAGAAGCTGTCCGTATTCTCTTATGTAGAATGGTGTCTGTGGAATGCTGACGATGATATGAAGAACTTCCAGCGTAACTTAAGTACCGGCGAGGTAGAAGTACAGGATTCCACTATTTACCATAAGACCGAGTACCGCGAACGCCGTAATCATTACGCAATCTATTCTGTAAACACGAAGATTGACGGTTTCGATACCAGCAGAGATGCTTTTCTGGGTGCATACAGAGGTGCGGATTCTCCCGAAGCGATTGAGAACGGCAAGTGCACGAATTCCATGGCAAGTGGCTGGTCTCCCATTGCTTCTCATCAGATCAATGTAGATCTGGCAGCCGGTGAGAGTAAGACTTTCATCTTCGTACTGGGTTATATCGAGAATCCCGAAGACGAGAAGTGGGAGTCCTATGGCGTGATCAACAAGACCCGCGCGAAAGAAATGCTGGCAAAATACCAGACCGACGCCCAGGTAGAAGAAGCTTTCGCAGCGCTGCAGGCTTACTGGAAACAGTTACTTGCCCGTTACACGGTAGATTCTGCTGACGAAAAAGTAAACCGTATGGTCAACACCTGGAACCAGTATCAGTGCATGGTAACCTTCAACATGTCCCGTTCCGCTTCTTATTATGAGTCCGGAATCGGTCGTGGTATGGGCTTCCGTGATTCCTGCCAGGATCTGCTCGGCTTCGTACATCTGATCCCGGATCGTGCAAGAGAGCGTATCATCGATATCGCTTCCACCCAGTTCCAGGACGGCAGTGCTTACCATCAGTACCAGCCTCTGACCAAGAAGGGCAACTCCGATATCGGCAGCGGCTTCAACGATGATCCTCTATGGCTCATTGCAGGTACCAGTGCTTACGTAAGAGAGACCGGTGATACCTCCATCCTGACCCAGATGGTTCCTTTTGACAACGATATGAGCGTGGCTGCTCCTCTGATGGATCACTTAAAACGCTCCTTAGACTATATCATCAACCACAAGGGTCCTCACAATCTGCCTCTGATCGGCCGCGCCGACTGGAATGACTGTCTGAACCTGAACTGCTTCTCTGCTCATCCCGGAGAATCCTTCCAGACCTTCGGTCCCAGCGAAGGACCTGTGGCAGAATCCGTATTCATTGCCGGTATGTTCGTAAAATACGGTGAAGAATATGCTCAGCTGTGTGAGCTGATGGGCGATGCCGATGAAGCTGCCCGCGCACGCAAGGAAGTACAGGCAATGTACGATGCGATCCTGAAGGATGGCTGGGACGGCGACTGGTTCGTTCGTGCTTACGATGCTTACAGTCACAAGGTAGGTTCCAAGGAATGCCGTGAAGGTCAGATCTACATCGAGCCTCAGGGCTTCTGTGTACTCGCCGGTGTCGGTGTAAAGGAAGGGCTGGCCGAGAAGGCACTGAATTCCGTAAAAGAAAGACTGGATACCAAGTACGGTGTCATGATCTTACAACCTGCATACACAGAGTATCACCTTGAGCTTGGTGAAGTGTCCTCTTATCCCCCCGGATACAAGGAGAATGCCGGTATCTTCTGCCACAACAATCCTTGGGTGTCCATCGCAGAGACAGTTCTGGGCAGAGGTGACAGAGCTTTCGAGATCTACCGCAAGACCTGTCCCGCATACATCGAGGATATCAGTGAGATCCATCGTACCGAGCCTTATGTATACTCCCAGATGGTAGCCGGTAAGGATGCAAAATTCCACGGCGAAGCGAAAAACAGCTGGCTGACCGGTACCGCAGCATGGACTTTCGTAAATATCTCCCAGTACATCCTGGGTGTATATCCTACTCATCAGGGATTATCCGTAGATCCTTGTATTCCTAAGGGCTTCGGCGATTTCTCCATCACCCGTAAGTTCCGTGAGGGCACCTATCACATTCAGGTGAAGAACCCTCAGAACGTGGAGAAGGGTGTGGCATCCATGACCGTTGACGGCAAGGCTGTTGACGGACACATCATCCCTTACGAAAAGGGCAAGGAAGAGTACAACGTAGTTATTACGATGGGCTAATTCCTTTCAAAACGATTTCTATCCTCCTTAAAACCCCGGCAGTTATGATAACTGTCGGGGTTTTGCATTGGATATTCGTAGTTTTCGCTGTAACATCTACACCATAAGGCCAAGCAGGCCGTAAGCAGACGTCGGTACTTATTGACCGTATCGGGGTCAATTATGTACCGCTACGTTCTGCGCCAGAGCGAGAGCGTGCCTGCGGTTCTTATGGTGTAGATGTTGTAAATATTTTTATTGCTTCCATCCAGGACTTGATCACATACCGAATGACTGTCAAATGATAGTATTTTCTCCATTTTTCTGAAGCAGCTTCCGGTACGTGGCATCCATTCCCAATGCTCCAAGCGGCGCTGTAATGAGGATCGCCAGCACCGCCACCGAAAGGACGATCTTACCACAGGATAATCCCATCGCTAACGGCACGGAACCGATGGCTGCCTGTACGGTAGCTTTCGGCAGATAAGCGATCATGCAAAACAGGCGCTCCTTTTTACCCAGTTCCGTTCCCAGCAGGCACAATGCCACACCGACAGAGCGGAACACCAGTGCCAACAGGATCATGCCTACCGCTGCAAGACCGGCTTCCATGGTATAGCGGATGTCCACCGCTGCGCCTACCAGCACAAACAGCACCACCTCCGCTGCCAGCCACAGCTTGCCAAACTTGGCAGACAACCTGCCCGCGACTTCCTGAGGTGTCCACATCTTCAGTACACAGGCCATGCTCACCACTGCTAATAATCCGGAAAATGCAACCATTTCCTTTAACATCGTCTCCAGTGCCATTAGCAGGAAAGCTAATCCCATAATAATAATGACTTTCATGCTGTTGCGCACATAACTGCCCTTCCGGTACAACAGTTCAAAAAGGTGTCCCAGCAGCCATCCCACCAATGCGCCGAACAGCACACCGGTCAGAATTGACACCGGAATATTTACAAAATCCAGTGCATTTACATGCCCGCCCTGCGCCATTCCGACAAAGGTGGAAAACAGTACTATGACATAAATGTCATCGCAGGAAGCTCCTGCCAGGATCATCTGTGGAATACTTTTCTCTGTGCCATAGCCATTCTCCATGAGGTGCACCATCCTCGGCACCACCACAGCAGGTGACACCGCTGCCAGTACCGCACCCATGACCGCCGCATCCACTCTACTGATATTCAGGATCATGGGGGCAAATATTACAAAAGCAAGCAATTCACAAGTAGCGGGAACGCAGGACAGCATGACTGCGGAACGTCCTACTTTTTTCAAATCCTTCAGATCCAGAGATAATCCGGCCTTGAGAAGTATAATGATCAGCGCGATCTGTCGCAGCTGTGATGAAATATTCAGAATCGATACATCCAACAGGTTCAGCACATATGGTCCCAGAATAATTCCGGTAAACAACATTCCAATAATGCGTGGCAGGTGAATCTTCTGACAGATTGCTGCCATAAGAAGTCCCAGCAAAAAAATCAGTCCCAGTGATGTAAGCATAAAAATTTCCTCCATTTTCTCGCAGCAGGACGTTTTGGATTCCAGCAAAAAGGCTGGTGTCTCCTGCATATTCTGCAGAAGTCATCAGCCAAATAAAATCCTATTTCGGCGGTTCGAAACCTAAGTTTCCGGGAGAACCTCATTCCCGATGTTTTTATTATATACTAGAAAATATCCGCCGTCAACGCATCCCCGAAATCCTCTGCTGGAATCTCGAAATCAACAATTCCCACTGCATACGGCTGCAGTACATACTGTCCGGATTCAAAGACGAATCCATCTCCCGTAATGCTGAAGGTCGGGCTTGCCGGTCCATTGCCGGTACCTGCAATGTCCGCTCCATAGATTTCCTGATAGATAGTATCCATATTTTCCGTACCATCTAACACTACCAGTTTAATACTCTTCTCATAATCAGGGAAGAAGCAGTCATCCGTCGCCTGCATTTCGGCAGCTTTTTTCGTCACCAGTTCCAGTGCTTTGTCACGGAAGCTGTTTCCGAGACTGTCAAAGGTGATTTTTTCTCCTGTCTGCGTATAATAGTTTCTGTAATCCTGTATGTACCAGCCATGCGCTCCCTGATCATATCCCTCATTGCCCCATACCACACTGATCACCTTGTCATCTGCACGGATCACCTGAAATGAAAGCTCTTCATAGCTTGTCACTCCCGACATCTCGCCCTCATAAACTGTACCGAAATCACTATTGTTGATACTATCCAAAAAAGTTTCCACATACGCATTCAGATCCTTTTGGATCTTGTCCTGCGCTTCTTCATTACCTTCTATCGTGATCGTCGGCACCTGATAGGTATAGGTGTATTCTCTTTCCGCATTTTCCGGATCACTGCTGCCTTCAAAATCCTCTGTGGTAATCTCCACTTTACCGGTTGCAGTAGTCTCGGTCTGCGTCTCCTGCTGCGATGCAGTCTCCGCCTCTGCATTTTCCTGCACGCTTTCCTCCACGTTCTCAATCGGGGTGCCGGTCACCTCCGAGATCACCGGAGATTCCGGACTTCCGCATGCCGTAAGCGCAAGCAGCAGTCCTGTAAGTATTGTTGCCAATAATTTCTTCTTCATATTAATCTCCCTTCCGTAGACAATTCCTTCCGTCGGAGGAATCGCAAATCAAATTTTAAATTTGATTCTGCGACACTATTTTCCTCCCAACGTCAATATATACCGTCTCTGCATCATAACTGCATCATATTCGAACAGTGGAATTTAGTCTGACATACTACATTCCAGTGGCTTGTTTACTATACAGAAAAACAGAGAATTTCGCCACGAATTACTATGATTATAACAGAAATCCATTATTTTTTCTCTAAAATCATTCGATTTCAGGCAACTTTTAAAGACACGGTGGAATTTACCTGTACACTGGAATTTAAAAAATCAAGTCAGCAGAAAAATAAAAACGAATGGTCCTCCCAAACCATTCGTTTTTATTTTCGTTTTCAATTTCCCGTCTTATACTTTTTCTCTTTTTATTGTGCCCACGTCTTAGTTCAGATTCATTCTCTGACCCACCTTGATCACATTCCGGTTCATGATCTGCGCGTTTCTGCGAAGCAACTCTGTCAGGGTCATATGATTCCTCTGTGCGATCTTGGAAAGCGTATCTCCTGCCTTAACTATGTAATTATCTTCTGCAAACCATACGCTTTCGGACGGTCTGCGCTCCGTTACTGTTACCAGATAATTACCACCTCGCTTTAACGCGAACATGGACTGTCCATTAGAAGTTACGGTAAAGGATCCGCAGTACTCCAGGCGGCCCTTTTCTGCATTGTAGCGGTACATGTTTGCAGTCTTGCCTGCATTTTCCTTACCTACATTTACATGAATATTCACATTCACGCCAAAGCTGCCGGTGTCCTTAATCGCCAGTTGTCTTGTAGGTGCGGATGTCTTAGCAGCTACAACATTTGCAGGAATATTATTGCTCGCCTGATCCACTGTCAGGTCAATGTTCTGAATCTTAGACAGATCTTTGTTTTTCAGATCCTGACCACTGATACTCATCGCTATACCATTTCCACTATGGAATGCAACCGTTACGTTGGTACCCTTAATGGTATTTAGCACCTTCTGCGGAACCTGTACCTCACCGGTGCATACCATGTTCATGTTAACCGTTGCAATGGCGGGATTCTGTGTGATTTCTGTAACCTTATCCTGTACAGAACTGCTTACTTCATTCCAGTTCACTGTCTCCGGAGCGGAAGAAGTGGCTGCACTTCCAGCGCCATTATCATTGCTATTGTTGTTATTGTTATTATTATTATTTTCAGGCTTACTGTCATCCTGCTTCGGTTCATCGGGTGTTACAGTAATATCCCCGGAGGTTCTTCCGGACATTCTTGCACCTGCACCTTCCGGTACCTCATCGGTCAATTCAAGGAAGCCATTCATATTGATGGTACCGTCTGCATTTCTGGTAATACCACCATCCTTCAGCGCAGATGCTGTATCCAGACTCTTGAACCAGGAAGCAGCTGCCTCCTTACCATTATTATTGACAGTCTTACTGCCATCAAAATAGTAATTCGTAACACCTTTGACATCTGCAGCATTCTGTGTTCCTAACAGCTTAAACTGCTCAGCCACCTTGTTGGACACCTTGTAGGATAAAATACCGTCTGCTGCAAATGCTGTATTTACAGCGGTGTTGGTGTAAAATGCTACATTGTAACTTTCATTATCGAATGTTGTGCTACTGTATACCTTAATATCAGGACAGCTGTTAGAGTCAATACCCTTTGCCTTATTGGCAAAAGCAACAGAATTCTTCAGTACATGAGCTCCCGGCATACTGTCGCCACCCATTTTGAAACCATTACCATTGCCGGCATTGATCTCTCTGCCATTCTCATCTAAAATATAGCCATTTTTGAATGCCACACAGTTCTGAATCGTTACCACTCCAATGGAACCACTCTGCACTTTAGCGAACAGATCCCATCCATCATCGGCATTGTATGCTGCGATACATCCGTCGAATACGTTGCCCTGACCTACAGTCAGTTTTGCAGCGAATCCATCCGCATCCTCATAACCCTTATCTGCATTCAGATAGGAACTACAGTTCAAAATTGTGTTATGAGCTGGCCACTGATTAAATTGATCAGTGCCAAGATAACGGCTGATCTGTATACCTGTGTTACCATTTTTATATGCTTTGATCCGATCCAGTATATTATGGTTACCGGATACCTGAATACCCTTCTGGGCATCTGCCGATCTGGTCACATCGAATCCCTGGAAATACCAGTAATCGCCTGCCAGTATCATACCTGCGCATTTTCCGCCAAAGTCAAATACAGGTCTTGAGCCCGCCTCAGGATCAGCGATCATATAGATCATAGCATCTGCAGTACCATTGATTCCACGTTCTACTTTTACAGTACTGGACAGATCGTAAGTTCCTTCCTTGATCAGAATCTTCTGTCCGGGTGCCGCGATCTTCACTGCGGTGTAGATATCCATAGGATCATCCTTGGTGCCTGCTGCATTCGATTTACCATTCGGACTCACATAAATATTGTTGTTCTCTACTGTCTTATATTCTACAGTGTGGTTAATAGTCACCGGATCATAGGAAGTCATTAACTTAAATTCGCCGGGTTTGTATTCCTTATCCGGGATAAAGTTGATCGTAAATGTGTTTTTGCCACTGTTCAACTTCAAAGCTACCGTTTCCTTGGTCAATGCTTTGAATTCCTTGTTCAGGACTTCTTTTCCGTTCTGATCCTTCACGACCAGAGTACCGTCAGCATTGCCATAGTATACCAGATTATAATCCGCAGAATTGGAGAACGCAGGAGCTTCTATCGTATTGATCGGATATACATATTCAATCTCTCTTTCCTCTGCTTTTTCATCATCCGCAGGGGTAATCGTCTTCAGATCAATATTGCTTACCGTAATTCTCGCATTTCTGGAAGCAAAGAATCCAACATAAATATTGTCTTTATCAATCTGGGTCAAAGAATTTCTTTCCAGATCATAGTAACGTACTTCTTTGATTACTTTGTTATCCTTATCTAAATATCTCAGATAGTAACCTGTGTTGTTTCTCTGAATCTGCAGACGGAAGTCAGTCAACGGATTCTCCAGGTTTCCGGTAGGCTCTGCCTTTTTATTCCAGTTACCCACAAGATTATAAGTGCCAGGACCCTTAGTCGCCGCACCGGTCTCCAGTGTTGTGGTCTCACTGACATAACCTGCAGGCATCTTAATGGTTCCATTTTTAATTGCAGCAACATCATCTGCTGTTACACCAAGTCTGGAAATCGCACCCAGACCAAGCTTCATAGATATCTTGTTGGCAGAGATATCAGTAGTTACATCCTCGCCATCCCAGTAATACTCAACCTTGGTAGCAATCGCCTGATAAGCATTGTTCCAGAATGCAGTTCCATCACCATTCGAACCAACTGCATCCGCAGCCATCATACCGAAGCCTTCCTGTCCATTGGAAAGTGTCCAACTGTCTACATGAATATCTGCTGTCAAAGTAAAGTTCTCAGTCTCAGGATCAATTGCCGTATAATAGAAAGTCAGTCCATCTGTAGATCCGGGTACAATCTTACCTTTGCCACCTTCACTGTATACCGTTACCTTACCGTCATTTGCATTTCCGATAACACCATTATTCTTAGAATCCGTACTGGAACCGTATGTGGATTTGCTCCATACTCGCTGTGCCTCAGCCACTACTGTCACCTCTGTGGTACCTTTTCCGGAGACGTCCTCTCCTCTGACTGCTACTACGGATATGGTATACATATTGCCCACTGTAAGACCACTTATGGTTGCTGCAGTAGTGGTACTCTCTGTTTTATTATCCGTTCCTTCTACAGTCACTACGTATTTCTCAGCTTCTTTTACTTCGCTCCATTCCAGTGCCACGGCACCTTTTCCTACATTCGTAGCGCTGGAGATCTTCGGTGCGGTCAGTGGAAGTACGAAATCTGCGTTCATGCTGTTGCCCGCCTTGTCCTCTTCTCCGTCACGGATTGCTTTTACCGTAAAAGTATAAGTTCCGGATGCTGCGGGGGTAAAGCTTACGACTGCCTTGTTGCCTTCCTTGGAAGACTTCGCAGTTCCGATAACGCTTCCTTCTGCATCGCTCATAGCGACTTCGATCTTGTCCGCGCCGTCGTAACCTATGTTGGTCTTTACGGTCACATCCACTTTACCGGCATTCTGTACCGCGCTGATAATCTCAGGGTTCTCTACAGTAGACCAGTCTGCGCGGGCAGGCTTCTCTGTGCCGCCTGTGGTCTCTGTTACGATTACTTTAAAAATGTAGTTATTATTCTCCAGACCTCCCAGGTAATAAGTTCCAGCATCTGTTACTTTCAATACAGAAATGCAGGCTGCATTTTTCGCCAGTGTCTCTTCTGTCTTCGCTACCACGGTTCCGCTTCCGGTAAGCAGTGCCATCTGGCGGTTGTCGTCTCCGCCTTCCACCCAGTACACTTTAACTTCTGCAGCTCCGGTGGTCTTGAAGCTTACTCCGTTTTTATTATTGGTAACATCCAGTTTTCCTCCCAGATTGATTCTCTGGGTGAATGCCGTTCCATCTTCAAAGCTCTTCTTACTGCCATCTACCTTAGATTTTGAGCTCCATAAAATCGTAAAATAATCATCGGTCCCGGCGCTCTGCTCTTCTCCGTCCTTCTTGGCTCCGTTTGTAAACTGTGCCAGATCCGCGGCATCTAGTACATACTGTTCTGCATCGCCGGCAGCATCCTGTGCACTTACGGCAACATCTTCCGACAATAATGCGATCTGTGCCTCTTCGGGCACACTCTGTGTATCGTCTTGTGTATCCGCTGCCTGCATTTCTGTCGTTTCGGCATTCTCATTTCCGGACACTGTGGTTGCTTCCGCTTCCACAGCAACCGTGTCAGTCTCCTCTGCCTGTACTACCACGGAAGGTGTACCCATTCCCGATAATATCATGGCACCTGCCAGCAGTAATGCTAACCAGCGCTTTCTCTTCTTACCCTGTCTGTTACCCAACATTTCCATACCTCCATCTGCTTTGCGTGCAATACACAAATGGTAACCCCTCCATTTGCTGTTTTGTAACCGCTTACAACGCTATGCACTATATATTATCACTACCGCTTTACATTAGTAAACTATTTTTTGTACATGTTGGATATTTTTGGAAGTTATTCATAGAATTTTTGAGCAATTTTTAGTCACTATTTTTGCGCAGGTTTCTGATTTTCACAAAAATGCACAGTTTCGTTATTTTGTTTCTATTTTTATAAAGTAAACGCTTTCATGTGAAATGGATTAAATTCTGTATCTTTGACTTGGCAAAAGTTATATAGAGTTATATATGAAAGCATTAAAATAGGTTGTCTTTTCAGGCAACCTATAACCATCTCTCTATTATTCCACGCCCCGCAACACAACTTTCCCCACATATTTCCGGACGAGTTCCGCCATCTGTTCCAGTTCCTCCCGCGAGAAAGCACCGAACGCTTCCGCACCGCCCGGCTTAACAGCATTGCTTTCTGCTGTCTGTATCATCCGGTACAGGCAGTTATCATTCTCCTGATAACTCTGCAAGTAGTATGCAGGACACCCTTCGATCCATCTGCCGATCTCCTCAAATTCTCCCACGGTATGGATTCCCTTTACCACAGTAGTTCGGAATTCATAGGGAATTCCGCTGCTTTTCAGGATACCGATACTCTCCTCAATGCGAGAGATATCCATATGTGGCAGTCCCGCCGCCCAGGCATAATTATCTCTGGAAGCCTTAATATCCATCGCCACATAATCGATCAGGTGCTCCTGTAACAATTCCCACAATACCCCCGGCATATACCCGTTGGTATCCAGCTTAATGGGATACTCCAGCTCCTTGATCTTTTGCAGGAACTTGCGAAGGTCCCACTGCAGAGTCGGCTCTCCGCCGGTGACGCAGACGCCCTGGAGGATTCCCTGCCTTTTCTTCAGGTAGGACAGCACTTCCTCTTCTGAGACGGAGGGCTGACCCGCAGGATCCAGTACCAGTTCCCCATTGTGGCAGAACGGACAGCGAAAATTGCAGCCTCCTGTAAAAACAGTGGCTGCAATATGTTCCGGATAATCTAATAAAGTTGTCTTGTTAAAACCATGTATTTCCATACAGTATTCCCTTCGTCCCCACAGGGACTGTATGACTCTTTCTTACGCCCTCGGCATGGCAGAATCCCGTACCACCAGTTCTCCGTCGAATACACAGTGCTGATGCTTCGCTTTTTTCCCGATAATGTCAAACAGAATCCGGGCGGTCTCTCTCGCCATACTGTCTACCGGCTGCTTTAAAGTGGTCAAGGATGGGATAACATATTTCCCGATTTCCACACCATCAAAGCCTGTCAGGGAAATATCTTCCGGTACCTTGTATCCGGCATCAGACAATGCTTTTCCTGCACCGATTGCCAACATATCGGAGATCGCGAAGATCGCCGTGCACGGAATCTGCTTCTCCAGGAATTCCTTCGTCACCATATAGCCATTCTCCAGGGAGTAATCTTCCAAATCACTCCTCATAGGCAGGATCAATTCTTCTCTTACTTCTATTCCGTTATCCTTCAACGCCTTTTTATAGCCCTCCAGACGCAGCTTACCGATGGAAGCATCCGTTTTGCGGGCACAGAGGATTGCAATATCCTTATGTCCGTTCTTGCACAGATAGTCCACCATCTTGTAGCTTTCCTTGGTATCATCCACGGTCACGGAAGAATAGGTATTACGACTGAATCCCTTTGGCAGCATTCCGGTAGTGCTCAAGATAAACGGTACATGAAGCTGTGCCAGTTTTTCCTCGCTGTGGACCAGATAACCGCCAAGGAAGATAATGCCCCGAAGCCTTTTTTCCTTCACCAGCTTCAGCGCCACCTCCACTTCGTCCTCGTCGTAATCGACATGCTGCAAAACCATGGAGTAGGACTTTTCCTTGATCTCTTCTTCCAATACCTTGATCATCTGGCTGAAGAAAGAGTTGTTAATACCTTTGACCAGTACTGCAATTGCCTTGGCATCCTGACGTTTCAGGTTTCTTGCGCTGTTGTTGGGTACGTAGTTATTCTCTTTGATCACCCGCATGATCGTTTCCTTGGTCTCGGGATTGATGTCCGGGTGGTTATTTATGGCACGGGATACCGTGCTGACGCCGACACCGCAGATTCTGGCAATGTCTCTGATCGTGATTTCCTCCATGGAGTGCAACCCTTTCTAAGCCTACAGACTTATCTGCCGTACAGCTTCGTCATGCTGCGGATCCGCCCTGCAAGCTCCTTTGTAAAATCTCCGTTCCCCATTCTCCACATCCAGTTGATGCCAAGTGTGGAAGGAATGTTGATGCGGGCCTCCGATCCCAGTCCGAGATAATCCTGCATGGGAATGATCGCCATATCCGCTACGCTGGACATTGCGGCACGCACAAATTCCCAGGGAATCTGCTCTCTGGGAATCGGCTCTCCGTCCGCATTTTTCAGACGCAGATAGTCGTCACAGAGCTTTTTATCAGCTCCCTTCAAGGTGTCATACCACCCCATCACAGTATCATTATCATGAGTTCCCGTATATACCACGCAATTATGTGTATAATTATGCGGCAAATAATCACTTTCCTCACGGGAATCAAAAGCAAACTGCAAAATTTTCATACCTGGATAACCGGATTTCTTTACCAATTCTATCACCGATGGTGTCAAAAAGCCAAGATCTTCTGCAATAACTTCTTTTTCTCCCAATTTTTCCTTCATGGTACGGAAAATATCGTATCCAGGGCCCTGTTCCCAGTGACCGTGCTCCGCCGTGGGTTCCCCGTAAGGAATCGCATAATAAGCGTCGAATCCACGAAAATGATCAATACGTACCACATCATAGCGCTCAAAGCAAGCTGCCAGCCGCTGCATCCACCAGGCATAACCGGTCTCTTTGTGATGTTCCCAGTTATACAGAGGATTGCCCCACAGCTGTCCGGTGGCAGAAAATGCATCGGGAGGACATCCCGCCACTGCTACCGGCTCACAATTCTCGTCAAACTGGAACAGCTCCGGATTTGCCCAGGCATCTGAGCTGTCAAATGCCACATAAATGGGAATATCCCCGATAATCTTGATGCCGTTATCGTTGGCATAGGTCTTTAGTTTCTCCCACTGTACCTGGAACAGATACTGCTGGAACTGGTAAAATGTGATCTCTTTCGCATATTTTCTGCGATATTTGTCCATAGCCGCAGGAGTTCTCAGTTTGATATCATCCTCCCAGGCTGCCCAACAGATACCGCGGAAGCCGTCCTTGACTGCCATGTATAATGCATAATCCTCCAGCCAGTACGCATTCTTCTGTACAAACTCCTGAAATCCCGGATCCTCTTCGATATGACTGTTGTCAAACGCTTCTTTTAACAGGCGGAAACGGCTCTTGTAGATTTTGCCGTAATCCACGGAATGAATGTCGGTACCGAAATCGTAAGCATTGCACTGCTCTGCGGTCACATAGCCTCTCGCCACCAGATCATCAGGATCGATGAAATAAGGATTCCCTGCAAAGGTGGAGAAGGACTGGTACGGAGAATCTCCATAGCTGGTCGGGCCTAACGGCAGGATCTGCCAGTATGCCTGACCTGCTTCTTTTAATCTGTCAATGAATTTGTATGCTTCTTTGGAAAAGCAGCCGATTCCGTATTTGGAAGGCAGACTGCTCACCGGCAGCAAGATTCCACTTTTTCTCATAACATAAATCTCCCGTTGTAACTTTTTCGTTTAACCCTTAACTGCGCCGGCTACCACGCCTTCGATGATGTACTTCTGACAGGTCAGATAGAAGACGATAATAGGGATAACCGACAGTACCAACAGTGCCATCATTGCACCCAGATCCTTTGCACCATAAGAGCCTACCAGGTATTGTACCACAACCGGGATAGTTTTGTAGTTGGTACTCAGACCAATTACCAGATAAGGTAGCAAATAGTCGTTCCAGATCCACATAGCGTTCAGAATCGCTACTGTGATAGCTGTCGGCTTCAGGATCGGCATTACGACGCCAAAGAAAGTCTGCAACGGGTTACAGCCGTCGATCATGGCTGCCTCTTCGATGTCTAACGGAATAGATTTGATAAATCCGCAGAACATAAATACGGACAGACCGGATCCGAAGCCCAGGTACAGAAGCACCATTCCGGGAGGGTTGTTTAAGTGAGTCATATTCGCCAGCTTAGACATCGTGAACATAACCATCTGGAAAGGTACGATCATGGAAAATACAAACATATAGTACAATATGTTGGTCACACCGGTTTTTACTCTGGTCAGGTAGTAAGCGGTCATGGAAGTAAACAGAATGATCGCTGCCACGGAAAATACCGTGATAAAAGCAGACCATCCAAAGGCTGTGAAGAAACCTGTTTTTTCAATACCGTTCACATAGTTGGTAAGTCCTGCAAAAGTCTCTGCGGTAGGCAGTGCGAAGGGATTGTTACTGATGAACAGTTTTCCCTTAAAGGAGTTGATCAGTACGAAGAAAATAGGTGTCAAAAATGCAACTACCAGCACACACAGGATACAAAAAATGATTACATTGGAAGTTTTTTTCTTAGTCATTATTGCTCTACCTCCTTACGTCTGGTAAGTACCAGCTGTCCCAGGGCAATGACTGCCACTACAATGAAGAACAGTACTGCTTTGGCCTGACCAACACCTTCAAATCCGCTTCTGCCATAGAAGGTATTGTAGATATCCAGAGCCAGCATAGCTGTCTTTTTGCTGGGTGCTCCAGCCGTCAATGCAAGGTTCTGGTCGAACAGCTTAAAGCTGTTGGACACGGTGAGGAACAAACATATGGTAATAGATGGCATAACCATCGGAATTTTCACTTTGAATAATGTCTGTAACGAAGTAGCTCCATCGATCTCTGCTGCTTCGATCAGATCCGTAGGTACATTCTGCAGTCCGGCTACATAAATGATCATCATATAACCGATCATCTGCCAGTTCATCAGAATGATCAGACCCCAGAATCCATAGGTCGGATTCGCCACCAGTGTTGTCTCGTATTTTAACAATACTGCGTTGATCATCTGCTGCCAGATATATCCCAAAATGATACCGCCGATCAGGTTCGGCATGAAAAATACTGTACGGAACAGGTTGGTTCCTTTGATCTTTCTCGTCAATGCCAGTGCCAGAATGAAGGCAAACACATTAATGGTGACAATGGACACTACGGAGAATTTTAGAGTAAATCCAAATGCGTTGACAAAATCTTTGTCTGCAAAAATTTTAATGTAATTATCTAAGCCTACAAATTGCGCGTTTGTAATTGTCTTAAATTTGCAAAAGGACAGATATACGCCCATGACAAACGGTATGATAAAAGCAAAGGAAAACGCGATCAGGGTAGGCAGTACAAAAATGGGAAAATATCTTTTTAATGTCTTTTGCATAAGCCTGTCTCCTTTTTTACAAACACAGGGGCCGTGGTACCACCACCGCCCCCTGTGTCTGAAGTTATATAAGATGGATTAAGTTATTGTCTTTTTGTCGATGGAGCTTAGTTAGCTGCGGTTGCGGCCTTTTCAGCTGCCCATCTTTCAACTACGGTTGTCTTTACAGCATCCCAGTCGATGGAACCGGAAGCGTACTCCAGAAGAGCTGCGCCGAAGTCATCCTTGAACTGCTGGCTAGGGAAGGAAGTGAAGTTCCATGCTACAGATGTCTTGGAGCTATCTGCCATGTAACGAAGAACTTCCTGTGCCAGAGGATCGGTGGGCTTTTCGTCATCGCTAAAGGTATCGAAAGGAGCGATGAATCCAAGGTCGTTGGTTACTGCTGCCTTACCGGTCTCAGAAGAGAACAGCCATTCAACGAATGCGATAGATGCTGCCTGATCCTCAGCAGAAGCTTCCTTGTTGATGCAGAAGAAGTTCTCAGTACCGGTGCACAGTCCCTGGTTCTCTTCACCTTCAACTCCTGTATAGATAGGAAGGAACTTAACATCCTCAGCTTTAACGGTGTTACCGTCTACGCCATTGATCTGGCTCCAACCCCAGTTACCGTTCTGTACCATTGCTGCCTGACCCAGAGCGAACTCAGCCATGGAGTCGTCTACAGACTTGCTTCCCAGCAGGCCGGGTGCTGTGCAGGAATTGTTGATGTACAGATCGAAAATGTTCTTGAAGTTATCGGAGTAAGTGAACTCCAGGTTATCGGTATCGGTGATACCCTTGTCTTTGAACTCATAGTATACAGGGATGTTAGCCAGATGAGTCTGCCATCTCCAGTCTTCACCGGGAGTCAGGGATGTGGAAGCGAATACGCCTTCAATACCCAGCTCATCTTTCTTAGCCTGCATATCTTCTACAACCTCTTTTAACTTAGCGAAGTTGTTGATCTCATCCATGCTTGCTGCCTTAGCGCCATCCAGTGCGAAGTACTTCTGCATGATAGCGTCGTTGTAAATGATACCGTAACCCTCTACTACGTAAGGGATTCCGTATACACCACCGTCTTCGCCGGTGATTGCCAGGCTCTTATCCATTAACCAGCTGTACAGGTCTGTATCCTTTAAGTCTGCACAGTAGTCTTTCCAGTTCTGATAACCGATAGGTCCGTTGATCTGGAACAGGGTAGGTGCTTCCTTGTTAGCGATCTCAGACATCAGGGTCTGCTCATAGGTACCGCTTGCTGCGGTAACAACCTTTACAGGAACACCGGTCTCCTCGGTATATTCCTTAGCCAGTTTCTGCCATACTTCGTCAACTTCAGGCTTGAAGTTCAGGTAGTATACAGATCCGTCTGCAGCTGCTGTCGTGTCGGCAACTTCGGTGGTTGCTGCATCTGTCTTGCTTTCGGTAGCAGGGGTGGTAGCTGCTGCATCACCGGAGTTTCCACAACCGGTCAGCATGGAAGCTGCCATTACTGCACAAAGTAATACGCTTGCCAGTTTCTTCTTCATAATCTTACCTCTCCTTTATGTTTGTACGGGTCATTTCATAATTTTTTCATGTTCCCGTGAGTGTTTCGGAATCGGTATCGGTATTGTTACCGGTAACGTTTCCGTTGCTGTAATTAGAAGATAGCACATTCACGAATCAGTTGCAAGAGATTTCCTGTAATTTATCGGAAGTTTGTATATTGTCATCAAATCTGCAACATTGTTTTTGTGCATTTTCACAACGGAATAAAGTGTCGATAAATGTTTATGGATAATTTCAGTTGTTCTGTAACTTGAGAGTTTACGCGAGCAATGAGCCGCGCATAGGCATAGTGAGGACAGCGATGGGCGCTTGCGC
>DLZQ01000007.1:21839-24184 GCA_003447295.1 Lachnospiraceae bacterium | reverse complement strand
CCTTATACCCCCTGGTGAGTGCCATTGTAACATGGCAGTTTTTAATTCGTCAAGGAAAAGGTTAGCCGGGGCGTGACAGAAGGAAAAGCCAGGATAAGCCCCAGGGAAGTTGCAAAGCCGGGGCGTGACAGAAGGAAAAGCCAGGATAAGCCTCGGGGAAGCCGCAGTGGCGGGGCGCAATAAAAGAAAAAATAAGAATATGCCCGACGGTAGCTATAGGATCGGAGCAGAAGGAGGAAAAGTGAAGATTACAGACAAAAACATAGAAAGCAGAATAGAGGAAATTAATAAGGAACTGGAAAAAATAAGAAAAGTGGAGAAAAAGTTTCCACAGGGAGAACTGCAATGCTTCAAAAATGAAAACCGTTATAAATGGAAAATAAAGGAAGAGAATGGACTACGCTATCTTCCAAAAACCGAAAGAAATCAGGCAGAAATATTGGCATTAAAAAAATATTATGAATGTAGGAAAAAAGAATTGGAGAGCGAAGCCGCTGGATGGAAAGCTTATTTGAGAAAAACAGAAAAGATTAAAATAAGTTCAGAATATTTATTAAATCATCCAGAGTATGGAAGATTGCTGGCTAAGAATTTTAGACCATTGAACAGGGAATTAGAGCGGTGGCAGGAGGAACCATATGAAAAAAGTACAAAACATCAGGAAGATCTATTGGTACAGGGAACCCATGGGAAAATGCTACGGTCTAAATCAGAAGCAATTATTGACAGAATGCTGTTTCAAAATAAAATACCATTTCACTATGAGGAAAAATTAGTTTTAGATGGAATTATTTTATATCCTGATTTTGTGATACGACATCCAATCACAGGACAATATTTTTACTGGGAGCATTTTGGAATGATGGATAATCCGGATTATTGCAAACATGCCTGCGACAAAATAAAATTATATTGTCAACATGGTATCATTCCATCCGTAAACCTGATTCTTACATATGAAACAAAACAGTATCCATTGAGTGCAGACAAAGTAGAAATGATTTTGCAGGAATATTTTGGTTGTAGCAGAGGCAATGCCGTGATAGGATAAAACATATCAGTAATAGTAAGATAAGGGGGATGTGCAAAATGAAGCACCTGATCATTGTAAAGTTTAAAGAAAATGTATGGGACAGGGAGACCGAGGCGAGCAGAGAAATGCTTGCGGATATCCGGGGGATCTTTGATCGGACGAAGCAGATCGAAGGTGTCCATACAGTGAATATTTATGAAAATGTGACGCCGAGACCGAACCGGCATGACTTGATGATCGAGATGGAGATGGATCCGGAGGCACTGTCTGTATACGATGATTCCGCAGCTCATCAGGAATGGAAGGCAAAGTACGGGGAGTATATTCAGACTAAGACCATTTTTGATTACGAATAAAGTATATAATTTGATGAAAAGAAGAAAACCAGAATGAAGGAAAACCAGAATGAAGGAAAACCAGAATGAAGGAAAACAAGAATGAAGGGAAACGAGAATAAAGGGAAACGAGAATGAAGGGAAACGAGAATGAAGGAAAACCAGAATGAAAGAATACCAGAATCAGATCGGCAGGATAATCATTGCGGCAGCTATTGTGATTGCGGGAATATTGATCGCAAATGCGCTGGAGCATCTGGGTGGAAGTATTGGTGCAGGTCTTAATACGATTGCAGGTCAGATCAATTAACAGATGACAGAAGGGCTGGAGGCAGTTATGGAAGAATTTGATATCAGAGAAGCTACACCGAAAGACGCGGAGAAGATTATCACATATTTAGCGCAGGTAGGTGGAGAGACAGATTATCTGTCCTTTGGAAAAGAAGGGCTTCCTATTTCGACAGAAGAGGAAGAGAAATTCATACAGAATATAAATAAGGAGGAACATTCCGTTCTCTATGTAGTATGGAAAAATGGAAAGATCGTCGGAGATGCCAGCTTAAGCGGATTCCCTAGAAGGATGAGCCACCGCGCCGAATTTGGACTCTCCGTGGTAAAGTCGGAATGGGGGAAGGGAATTGGTAGTGCACTGTTACAGAAATGCATTATGTATGCAAAAGAACATACGATAGAACTGATCAATCTGGAAGTCCGAAGCGATAATATACGGGCTATTCATGTCTATGAGAAATATGGATTCCGAAAAATCGGGACCTCACCGGCGTATTATAAGATGGACGGAACATATTATGATTTCGATCTAATGGTATTAGACCTTAGAAGGCAAAGATAGTAGCTATCGATATTGCCGCAGTCATCAACGCAAAGGTCATTGAAGGGGCAGGCGGCAATATCGGAGCAGAACTCAGCATGATCGCGGTACAGATGAATTAACAAAGAACCCCAGAGGACTGCAA
>DLZQ01000007.1:1726-21533 GCA_003447295.1 Lachnospiraceae bacterium | reverse complement strand
CCCCAGAGGACTGCAAAGAACCCTAGAGGACTGCAAAGAACCCCAGAGGACTGCAAAGAACCCCAGAGGACTGCAAGGAAACCCAGAGGACTAGAAAGAAACACAAGGAGCCATAACACCATGGAAATATTTGACATCGTAGATGAAAAAGGCATTCCCACAGGGGAGACCATAGAACGCACACAGGCGCATGAAAAGGGTGTCCGCCACAGAACCGCCCATATCTGGATCGTGAGGGAACAGGACGGAAAAGCCCAACTGTTATTACAGAAGCGCTCTGCGGAGAAAGACAGTTTTCCGGGGCGGTTCGACACCTCTTCCGCCGGACATATTCAGGCTGGGGATGAACCGGAAGAGTCCGCAATCCGGGAGCTTCACGAAGAACTGGGAATCCGGGCCGCAAAAGAGGATCTTACATTCGCCGGATGTTTTGATATTCAATACGAAAAAGAATTCTATGGAAAAATGTTCCGGGACAATGAAGTGGCATTCGTCTACATGTACACCAAGCATGTAGATGCTAAAAAGCTTACCCTGCAAAAAGAGGAAGTGGAGTGCGTGGAGTGGTTCGATATGGAGGAACTCAATACTGCATTGCAGCCGCCCAGAGACCGAAGGTTCTGCGTTCCCATGGAGGGCTTTCGGATTGCTAAACGATGGTGGGAGAGCAGAAGATAAGGATTGCAGCACATGGAAGTATTGGAATTTGCTTTTGCAGCAAGCGGAAGTGAAGCTTGGACAATGTATGAAAATGCTAAAGTATAAAAGAATGCAGTAGACAGATAGGCAGAGTAAAAAGAGCCGCCCTCTTACGAGGACAGCTCTTTTATATTGCAATCTTCTTATTGGCGATTTATTGACGATGCCATTAAATTACTTCACAGTTACGGAAGTGATGTGAGGGTTCACACCTTCGTACCAGTACAGGAAGCCTTCCATATCAACGGTGTCACCGATCTTTAAGTTCTTTACTGCGTTGTAAACATCGGTGGTGTTGTCGCACAGATAAGACTCAACGGTGAAGGTATAGGTCTGACCATTCAGAGATACGTTGAAGTACAGGTCGTTACCGTCTTCGCCGGAACCGTCCCAGTTGTACAGGAAAGCAACGTCGTTACCGTCAGCATCCTGACCAGCAGCTTCTACGGTCATGCCCTTGAAAGCTACGAACTGGTTCTGGTAGTTGATCAGATCATCGGTACCTAACAGATCAGTCACATCGGTAACGGGAGCGATGTAGCTGCCCTCTTCGATCTCGAAGGTAGCACCTTCAGCGATCTCAACTTCACCGGACCACTCGGTCTTATAACCGGTTACTTTGATCTTGGTACCGGGTACCAGCTTTGCATAATCCTCTTCGGAACATACGGCATTATAAATGAAGTAAGCGCCGTCCTGATCCTGGGTGTACAGGGTAGCCTTGTCTTCCCACCAGGACTGTTTTGCCTGAACATAAGCCTCGATCACAACTTCGGAATCGAGATCAGCAGCCATGTACTCTTCATAGGTCATAACACCCTCGGACTTCTCATCAGCAACAGCCTCAGTAGCCTCGGTAGCAGCTTCGGTAGTAGCAACTTCGGTAGTAGCCTCAGTGGTGGCAGCAGCGGTAGATTCAGCAGCAACGTCTGCATTGCTGTTTCCACATGCAGCGAGAGACAGAACCAGAGCCATAGCCATGGTTAATGCAAGTGTCTTCTTTTTCATAATAATCCTCCATTCCTGCGCTTTGTGGCGCATATGGGTCTGTGCAGATACACAGACATCTCCTCAATTTATCCGGTGCGCTCAGACACCGAACAGTTCCATTATACCTGAAACACAAGATAAATCAAGGCTTTTTGCAAAAAGAGGCCCCATCCGCAGGAAAATACCATCAGAGGCTATCTTACGAATGGGGCTGAAAAATTACTTCTTTCTGTTTTTTAAATATTCCCGACCTACATACAGCAGGATCAGAACCCAGGTGACAGCCAGTATGCTTAACAGGATCACGGAAGCCCGGGGCATGGCACCCAGTTCCTTTTTGCCGAAGGAGGCATCACTTCCCTGACCGAGACGGTACAGGCTCTCCACATCGCTGTAAAGCTTTTGGATGTAGGCATCGTCTACAGTTTCTTTTCTGCGGGTTGACTTCACTACATTTTCAATCAACTGTCCGGAAGCGTCGCGTAAGGATGCGGAACCGTTGAAGACCGGTGTAACGAAGGTGCTGTCTACGTTATCAAGCAACAGTTTGGAAGCCTCAATCTTCACTGCATAATGTGTACCGTTATCTGCACCGCTCTTGGATAGATAATCCTGATATTCTGCGGAGCTTTGTGCCTTAGAGGTTACAGGTACATAGCCTTCTGTCTCGGAATAAGCGATCTGCACATCGTTGGTGAGCAGATACTGGGCAAACAGCCAGGATGCCAGTACTTCCTGAGAGTCTGATTTATTGAAGACGCAGACGGAAGGACCCTGGGAGATCATTTCGGGATGCTCCGGGTCAAACTGGGGAATCATCCGCACGGCGGTCTCAAACTGCACCAGAGAGTCTTCGCTGATATCCGACAGTGGGGCATCCGTACCCATCCAGGTGGCTCCGGCAGTAGAATCAATGGCGAAAATACATTGTCCTGCATTCAGAAAGTTCGCAGGATAACCGGAGATCTTGAAGGTGGAAAAGGCACCGCTCTTTACATGTCCGGCAATACCATACAGGAGATCCGTGGTGGTATCGTTGAATAGTTCAATGCTGCCGTCAGCTGTGGAATATCCCGCGTTCTTTTGCTTTAACATCTGGATCATCATGTTGTCGGTGGACTTGTAGATAAACGGGATCAGTACATTCTGCCCGTTGACTACATAGGTGCCGTCCGCATTTTTGGCGATGGCAGCCTCGGAGACCTCCCAGATGAAATCCCAGGTCAGTACATCCGGCAGAGTATATCCAAGATTTTCCACGTAGGTCTTATTCACGTAGCAGGCTTCGGTGGAACGCATGTAGGGTACGGCATAGTAATGACCGTCGATGGAGCATTCATTCAAAAACTGCGGAATGACTTCTTCTCTGGTAGGACCGTCATAGGCAAGCTGTGTGCCGCCCAGACCGTATTTTTCATCGGCAAACAGGTCATCCAGAGGAACTACGGTGTTCTGTCCGGTGAGGTAGGTGGCAATGTGATCCGGGTAGGTGATGCAGACATTGGGTGTCGTATTGGTGGAAATATTGGTAATGACATCGTTGTAAATTTTGCCGTAATCCGTGTATAGATTCAGGTTCACCGTGATATTGGGATACAGGGCTTCAAAATCCGCAATGGCTTTTTTGTAGATTTCCGTCTGGGTCTTGTTGGTATCATTTTTCGCCCAGAAGGTAATCTCATAGTTTCTGGAAGTATCGAATTCCTCCGGAACAGTGAATTCCGGCAGCCCCTTGGAACCATGGCAGCCGGTCAGAGATAGGGACAGCCCGCCCAGGGCACATAAGAGTGCCAGCTTTTTGCTAAATCGACTCATCCTTTGGTACCTCCTCTGGCAACGCCTGCCATGACTTTTTTACGGAATACGAGGAACAACACCACCAGAGGAACGGAGATCACGACCACCGCAGCCATCATGGCGGGGATATTCTCTCTGCCGAAACCATTCTCACGGATCTCCTGGATACCATTGGATACCAGATAGTAATCCGGATCATCGGTGATCAGTCTGGGCCACACATAGGAGTTCCAGCATTCAATAACCTTCAGGATCACGATGGTGATCAGCGTGGGCTTGCAGATGGGCACCATGACCTTGCGCAGATACCGCAGATCGGAAGTACCGTCCACCTTGGCGGCATAATACAGCTCGTCCGGAATCTGTGCGAAATTCTCTCGCAGCAGATAGATATAAAATACGCTGGTCACGGAAGGCAGGATCAGGCCGGTGAAGGTATTACGCAGATCCAGGTTCGTGATAGTGGTGAAATTCGTAATGACCACCAGCTCGTTCGGAATCATCATCAGGGATAAAAATAACGTAAAGATCAGATCTTTTCCGGCAAATTTCAACCTTGCAAACGCGAAGGCCGCCAGGGTGATGACCACCAACATGATGGCAGTGGTGACCACAGTGAAAAACAAAGTGTTCCACAGGTATCTTCCCAGAGAAACAGTGGTAAAAGCGTCCACGTAGTTCTGCAGAGTGGGAGACAGAGTGAAAAACTTCGGAATATATTCCGCATTATAGGAGCCGTAGCTTTTTACGGAGGTCAGTACCATCCAGTAAAAAGGGAACAGCACGATCAGCGCCCACAGACACAGAAAAAAGTAGACGATCCCATTACGGATATTGCCGCAGATCCGGGTGCGCTTTTCTTGTTTTTTATAATCAGATGTAACATCAGACATCACAAAGACCTCCTTTCCTATACATAGTGGACATGCTTTTTGCTGACCAGCAGATTGATGCAGGTGATGGTCAGGACGATGGCAAACAGCAGGATCGCCGCGGCGGAAGCATAGGAAGGATATCCGCCGCTGTCGCCGTAGAGCATGTCGTAGACGTAACCGACAATGGTATTCATCTCTGCAGCATTTAAGTTCGTGCCGAAGAGCGCCACGGCATCACTGTATGCCTTGAATGCGCCGATAAAGCCGGTGATGATCAGGTAGAACACCATGGGAGAGATCATGGGTAGTGTGATTTTGGTGAACATCCGGAAACGGGAAGTGCCGTCCACTCTTGCCGCATTGTAGTACATGGGGTTCACACTGGCGAGAGCGCTGGTCAGGATCAGGATCTTAAAAGGCATAACGATCCAGATGGTGTAAAAGCACAGCACGAACATTTTCGCCCAGTAGGGTCCATCGATGAAATCTACGGAGCTGCCGCCGAAAAACTGGATCAGCAGATTGATCAGACCGTCGGAGTAAGGAGTCTTTTTGAAAAGAATCATGAAGACCAGACCGACCGCCAGCGTATTGGTTACGTAGGGCAGGAAAAATATGGTCTGGAACAGATCCCGCAGCGGTTTGATGGAGCTTAAGGCAGCGGAGATCAAAAGAGCCAGTCCGGTGGAGACCGGAACGGTGATGATGACCAGAATGAAGGTATTTTTCAATGCCTGTAAAAAGTACGGATCGTGGAGTACATAGGAGTAATTGTACATGCCTACGCCGTAAAAGGTCTGGGATGCGGAATTGTAACCCTCTTCAAAGGAGTACACGAATACGTCGATAAGAGGATAGATCATAAAAGCACCCAGAAACAGGAATGCCGGCAATAGATAGAGCCAGGCTTTCAGATTTTGTTTTTCCATAAGAAACCTCAATTCTTTCTGCAGTCCATGAATATCGCCGGACTGCAAAAGCGGATAAAATATTAGAAACGGATACGTTCTTCGGTGTCGGTGCAAAAGAGGAATACTTTTGCGGGCTTTAAGGCAAAATGCACTTTTCCGGTGGGAAGAGATCTGCCTTCGTCCGCATCAATGATGGAACGGATGGTAACGTTCTGGGACTTCTCATGGGTGGAAACAATGCTCACATCCCGGCCCATGACCTCTAGACGCACCAGATCGCAGGAGAGTGGTCCGTCCTCTTTTAAGACGAAGCCTTCCGGGCGAATGCCGACATGCACGGGCTGATCCGCTACTCCGGGAGTGGACAGGACAGCCTCGGAGCCAATGTATAACTGTTCATTTTTTACCTCACCGGAAAATACATTGATGGGAGGTGTGCCGAGGAACTTTGCAACGAACAGATTCACGGGATCATCGTATACGTTCTGGGGCTTGCCGATCTGCTGTACGATACCGTCCTTCATCACGACGATCATATCGGAGATGCTCATGGCTTCGTCCTGATCGTGGGTAACGAAGATGGTGGTGATCTGTGTCTCTTGCTGGATCCGGCGGATCTCTTCTCTGGTCTGGAGACGGAGTCTGGCATCCAGATTGGAGAGAGGCTCGTCCAAAAGAAGAACTTTTGGCAGCTTAACTAAGGCTCTGGCGATGGCAACACGCTGCTGCTGACCGCCGGAGAGCTCATTGGGTTTACGCTCTAACAGGTGATCGATCTGTACCAGCTTTGCTGCCTCCAGCACGCGCTTATTCATCTCTTCTTTGGAAAGCTTGTTAGCACCCTTCAGATTCTCCAGGGGGAACTGAATGTTTTTTTCCACAGTGAGGTGGGGGTAGAGGGCATAGTTCTGGAACACCATGCCGACACCACGGTTCTCGGGCGGAAGTCCGGTGACATCATCTTCGCCGAAAAAGATCTTGCCATCGGTGGGTTTCAGCAGACCGCAGATCAGATTCAAGGCAGTACTTTTGCCACAGCCGGAGGGACCTAAGAGTCCGATCAGCTTGCCGTCAGGAATCTCGAAGTCGAAGTCATTCACGGCAATGACATCTTCGCGGTTCTTCCTGCCGCGGACAGGACCGCGTGCGGGGAATTTCTTGGTCAGATGCTGTAATACGATTTTCATGTGTATATTTCCTTTCTTATAATGAATCTAATGAATTCAAAATGGCTGACCAGTTCAGTCCGCGCCATTCGCAAAGCCGCGTTATCACGCTTTTACGTCACTTCGTGACTGCCTTTGCTCATAAATTGGCGCTCTGTGCATGAATATATTCGTTCACAAAATCATGCGAGCATGATTTATGTTCTCGGATATATTCATGACTGAACTGTTGCGCTAAATCCCATAGGAATCTTTCAAAATCCTACAGCGATTTGTAGCAAATGAACCTAAATCCCATAGGAGTCCTTCAAATCGTTGGATATATGATCCAGATCGGGGTATACGAAGCTCTCGGAGATGCCGAATACCCGCAGGCTTTCTATAAAGTATTGTTTCCGCCCGGAGGGAATAATGATCTTATACAGCATATTTTCATCACAGATGTCTTCCAGACGTTCCAGAGAGTTATGTACGGTGAAGTTGGAGTACTGGGAGTACATGCGGAGGTTATTCTCTGTGGAGCTGCAAGCCAGGATCTTGTTTTTCAATTCCGGATTGTGGTGGTTGTGTTTGAAGGCAGGCAGCAGCATTTCCTGTGTGGTGTCCGCATCAATGGGATAGATGCAGTTGCCGAAGCCTTCTTTCTCGTTCAACAGACCCGGTGTCAGTACCCAGACGCAGGCATCGGTGTCCGGAGTCTCTCGGTAAGTCTCCGTGGCGAAAAATACGGCGATCAGGGGAGACTGGGTCCAGTCTAACATTCTCGTGGGCAGACCGTAGTGCTGCATCAGGGAGACCCAGCCGGCGTAATTGTGTTTGTCGGGAGGATTGTCCAGGATCTGTCTCGCCCGGATATAGAAATCATTGGCAATATAGCGTTCGGAGTCCAGTCTTTTCTGGCTTCGTTGGATGGAAGGGATCAGAGTCAGATCCGCATTCTCTTCCCCGCGGAACCAGAGGCGGACGCCGTGCTTTTGGCGTAACGTGCTGACGAACTGCAGGAGTTCATCGATGGTGCTTACTTTTTGTGTTAACATGATAGACCTCGTTCTTATTTTATCCTAGTTGGATGCCTACGGATTGTTTTGTGCTATTCGCATATCGTGAAGCTTACCGGGGCATCAAGCCATTTTATTATAGATGGTTTTTCTCAGTTGTACAAGTAGCCATTCTGTGGTATGGTAAAAGAAAAAATACGGAAAACGTTTTTATAATAAAAATAAAGCACACAGGAAGGAGTACACTATGGCAAAATGGCTTGATAATGCAATCTTTTATGAAATTTATCCCCAGTCTTTTCTGGATACCAATGGTGACGGTATCGGTGATTTTCAGGGTATCATAGAAAAACTGGATTATATTAAGGAACTGGGATGCAATGCGATCTGGATGAATCCCTGTTTTGCATCACCCTTCGGAGACGCTGGCTATGATGTGGCGGACTACTATCAGGCAGCGCCCAGATACGGCACCAATGCGGATCTGAAGCGTCTGTTTAACGAAGTACACAAGCGGGATATGCATATCCTGTTAGACCTGGTGCCGGGACATACATCTGTGGCACATCCCTGGTTTAAGGAGTCCTGTAAGGCAGATCGTAATGAATTTACCGATCGTTATATCTGGACCGACAGCACCTGGGGACAGCTGGAGAACATGGGAAGCCTGTGCGGTATCTCAGAGAGAGAGGGCTCAGTGATCGTGAACTTTTTCGCACACCAGCCGGCACTCAATTACGGATTTTATAAAAAGACGCAGGACTGGCAGCAGGATCCCGATGATCCGGGCCCTAAGGCAACGCTTGCAGAGATGGAAAATGTCATGCGGTTCTGGATCGGCATGGGCTGTGACGGCTTCCGTGTGGATATGGCAGGTTCTCTGGTGAAAAACGATGAGGACGGCAAGGGAAACATTGCTCTGTGGAGAAAGGTAAGAGCGTTCCTGGATGCAGAGTTCCCCGAGGCAGTGCTGGTATCCGAGTGGGGAGAACCGGACAAGTCCCTGCAGGGCGGCTTCCATATGGACTTTTTACTTCATTTCGGACCGTCTCATTATAACGATCTGTTCCGCTGCGAGGAGCCTTTCTTCTCCGGAAGAGGTAAGGGGGATGTGGCAGCCTTCGTGGAGAAATACAAGGAAAATTATGAAAAGGCACAGCGCAAGGGTCTAATCTGCATTCCTTCCGGTAACCATGATATGGATCGTCTGGCGAGAAGCATTCATGGGGAGGAGTTAAAGGTGGCATTTGCATTCCTTCTGTCCATGCCCGGTGCACCTTTCCTGTATTACGGTGATGAGATTGGTATGCGCTATGTGGAAGATCTGCACTCCGTAGAGGGCGGTTACGGACGTACCGGTTCCCGTTCCCCCATGCAGTGGAATCATACCACCAACGCCGGTTTCAGCGCGGCACCGAAGGAAAAACTTTATGTAAAACAGGACGAAGCCGCTGACCGTCCCACGGTGGAGGCGCAGATGGCAGATCCGGATTCCCTGTATCATGAGATTCAGAAATTGATAGGCATTCGTCAGGCTCACAGCGCATTGCAGAGCCGTGGAGAGATCGAGTTCGTCTATGCCGAGGAAAAACAATATCCTCTGGCGTATCTGCGCAGTGACGACAAGGAGAAGATTCTGGTCATCATCAATCCGGCGGACAGAGAGGTCAGCTTCGGCGGAGACTATGCGGTAAAGGAAGTTTTGTATACCTTCGGCGGAGAAGCTGCATTTGCAGGCGGAAAGGTTACTGTGCCCGGAGGCAGCGCCGGATTTTATCTGTTGTAGGTGGTGGAATATATTTTAAAAGAAGTGGATGATCAGTCTGGCGTAGAGGAGGAGCTTTTGAAAAAATGATTGCGGTATCTCCAAAAAAATATGCTATAATGAACGCAGATCATGAACAGCGTCGCATGCATGCCTTGCACGATATGACTGTTTGCAGGAGATATTGGGTAAGATGTGTGGAGTATAGATAGAGTATAGATATACGAAAAGAGAACCGTATGAATCAGGTAAATTATCAGAAAGAATTAGAGAAAATTTTAAATACCTTACAGGAGAAGGGCGAGGCAGCGTCGGATTACCGACCGCCCCGCCTGTTTCTGCATAGCTGCTGTGCACCCTGCAGCAGTTATTGTCTGGAATATCTGTGCCGTTATTTTTTGATCACGGTATTTTATTACAATCCCAACATTTCTTTTTCGGAAGAATACCGAAAGCGCGTGGCGGAGCAGAAGCGTCTGATCGACGCTTATAATAAAGAAGAAAAGGGATGGCCCATTGATATCGTGGAGGGAGATTATGAACCGGAGCGTTTTTATGAGATGGCAAAGGGCTACGAGAACTGTCCCGAAGGGGGAGAGAGGTGCTTCCGCTGCTTCGACCTGCGGCTGCGCAGGACCGCGGAGCTGGCAGCAGGTGGTGGCTATGACTATTTTGCCACGACCCTGACCATCAGCCCTCTGAAAAATGCGGCGAAGATCAACGAGATCGGGCAGGCACTTTCCGGGGAATATGGTATCCCCTGGCTGCCCTCGGATTTCAAGAAAAAGAACGGGTATAAGAGATCCATCGAATTGTCCGCAGAATATGAGCTGTACCGGCAGAATTACTGCGGCTGTGCCTTTTCCAAAGCGGAGCGGGCAGCACAGATTATAAATGCGTAATTGCGTCTTGCGGGATAATGGATTTTAGGATATAGTAGAATACTGAAAACAGCGTAGCAGCGTGAGAGATAGAATTGTGACTGCACAAGATATTCCGGTACATTACAGGAAGTAACGGAATACCGGCAGATTACTGAAAGGTATGAGGATTAACTGACATGAAGAAATTTTTAGAAATGCTGACAGAGGAAATGCAGCAGGCATTTACCGCAGCCGGTTATGACGGAAATCTTGGAAAAGTAATGCTTTCCAACCGTCCCGACCTGTGTGAATATCAGTGTAACGGCGCCATGGCGGGAGCCAAGCTGTATAAAAAAGCCCCCATCATGATCGCAAATGACGTGGCAGAAAAGCTTGCAGACAGCAAAGTATTTTCCGAAGTGGTGGCAGTAGCCCCCGGATTTTTGAACCTGAAGGTCAGTGAGGCATTTTTGCTCACCTATTTACAGGGCATGGAGGCAAATGAAAAATTCGGTCTGGAGAAGCCCGAACATCCCAAGAAGATCATTATCGACTACGGCGGCCCCAACGTGGCAAAACCTCTGCATGTGGGACATTTACGTTCCGCAGTGATCGGTGAGAGCGTAAAACGCATCAGCCGCTATGTGGGACATGAGGTTATCGGTGATGTGCATCTGGGTGACTGGGGATTACAGATGGGTCTGGTGATCACCGGTTTACAGGAGAGACAGCCGGAGCTGGTATATTTTGATGAAAACTACACCGGGGAATACCCCGAAGAGGCACCGTTTACCATCAGTGAACTGGAGGAGATCTATCCCGCAGCCAGCGCCAGGTCCAAGGAAGATCCCGAGTACAAGGCAAAGGCGATGGAAGCGACTTTCAAATTGCAGAGCGGTGTCAGAGGATATCGTGCCCTGTGGAAGCACATTATCAATGTGTCTGTGAACGACCTGAAGAAGAATTATTCCAAATTAAACGTAGAATTCGATCTGTGGAAGGGAGAAAGCGATGTCCATGACATCATCCCGGAGATGGTCGCCTATATGAAGGACAACGGCTATGCACACTTAAGCGAGGGTGCACTGGTAGTGGATGTCAAGGAAGACACCGACACCAAGGAGATCCCTCCCTGCATGATCTTAAAATCCGACGGAGCCTCCCTGTACAATACCACAGATCTGGCTACCATTATGGAGCGTATGAAGCTGTATCATCCCGACGAGCTGATCTACGTGGTGGACAAGCGTCAGGAATTGTACTTCGAGCAGGTATTCCGCTGTGCCCGCAAGACGAAATTGGTAGAACCCGAGACCGAGCTGAAGTTCTTGGGCTTCGGTACCATGAACGGCAAGGATGGCAAACCCTTCAAGACCAGACAGGGCGGTGTTATGCGTCTCGAGAACCTGATCAAGGATACCCAGGATGAGATGTACAAAAAGATCAAGGAAGGCCGCGATATGGAAGATGCCGAGGCGAGAAAGGTAGCGGACGTGGTAGCTATCTCCGCGTTAAAATACGGTGATCTGTCCAATCAGGCATCCAAGGATTATGTTTTTGATATCGACCGTTTCACCTCCTTCGAGGGAGATACCGGCCCCTACATCCTGTATACCATTGTGCGAATCAAGTCTATTTTGAATAAATACAAGGAGCAGGGCGGAGACCTGACCGCTGTAAAATTACAGCAGCCCGGTAATGCGTCCGAGAAAGAGCTTGCCATGGAACTGGCACAGTTCAATACCATGATCGCTACCGCTGGAGAAGAACTGGCACCCCATAAGGTATGTGCCTATATTTACGATCTTGCCAATGCGTTCAACCACTTCTACCATGAGACCAAGATCTTAGGTGAAGAGAATGAGGAGCGTAAGCAGGGACTGGTAGCACTTTTAGTGCTGACCAGAGATATCCTGGAGACCTGTATTGATATGCTGGGATTCGAAGCTCCGGAGAAAATGTAATAAAAATAATATCTATTTAGTAAACCCGCTGAAAAACGGGGACACAAAGCCAGATGGGTCTAAGGTCTGAACATAGAGAAAAATCAGACTATGACAGCCGGTTGCAGCAGATTCCTGAGTGTAGGGGAGTATGTTTATCGTGAGCCGTCTGTCAGTGCACATTTTTGGCAGACGGCTTTTATTGTGCCGTAGAAGGGGAAAACGATGTCTTTAAACTATGAGCAGAACGAAAATGACATCCTGAATAAATTATTGCCGGAATATAGACAGCATTCTGTACAAAGAAAAAGCAATCCAGAAGCAGTTACAGGACACATTGGAGAAAGTGAAGCTGAGTAACGAGATCATTTCCTCCATCGCCAGAACTTACCAGTATATTTCACGGATCGATATTCAGGCAGATTATTTCGAAGAGATCAATAACCGGGATACCGAGCATCTGAAGTTCACGAAATCGGGAAAGCTGTCGGAAAGCAATGAAAAGGTATGCAGACAATACGTGGCGGAGGAGTATCAGGAGGCATTTTTCAAATTTGTGGATCTGAAGACCCTGCCGGAACGCATGAAGAATGAAGAGACGTTAGTCCTAGAATACCGGATGAAGGATGGCGACTGGCACAGACTCCGTTTTGTGGAAAAAAAGAGAGACGAAAACGGTGTACTGACCCATGTGCTCTGCCTGATCCGCAGCATCAGCGATACCAAGAAGTGGGAACATGAACTGATGTATCAGGTGGAGGAAGCCAGGAAGGCAGCAGCTTTGAAGGCCCGTTTCCTGTCAAATATGAGTCATGATATCCGGACACCCATGAATGGCATTATCGGCACGCTGAATCTGGCAAACCGTTATCCGGATGATCTGGAGGTACAGAGAAAGTGCCGGGAACAGATCATGACTTCATCGAAGTATCTGGTCTCTATCGTGAATGATATTCTGGATATGAACAAACTGGAGTCGGGAGGTGTAGTGGAACAGGAGATTCCGTTTAATCTGGCAGAACTGCTGAACCGGGTTAACCTCGGCAAGCAGAAGCAGGCGGCAGAAAAGAATGTGGAATATATTGTTGACTGGGAACAGAGTGATATCCGCCATATGGATCTGGCAGGGAATCCGATCTATGTGGAGAGACTGCTGACCAATATTTCTGATAATGCGGTTAAATTTACCGGACCGGGCGGCAGTGTGCGTGTCTGGTGTGCAGAAAAATATGCGGACGAGGAGCGGGTAGTCTATGAATTCGGCTGTGCCGATACTGGTATCGGCATGAGTGAAACCTTTCTGGAACATGCTTTTGAACCGTTCACGCAGGAGAATGAGACCAGCAGATCCAGGTACGAAGGCACAGGACTGGGACTTGCCATTGCAAAGAAAATCGTGGACAGGCTGGATGGAGACATTGCCATAGAGAGTAAAAAAGGCGTCGGAACTACTGTGACCATGACACTTCCGTTCAAAATCGGGGAACCGGTGGAGAAGGAGAAGAACGTAAACTATGAGGAAATCCCGGTGGAAGGTCTGCGGGCGCTGTTAGCAGAGGACAATGAACTCAACATGGAGATCACAAAATTCATGCTGGAGGATTACGGGATCCACGTAGAGTGCGCTGCAGACGGAGAAGAGGCGGTACAAAAGTTCAAAAATCTGAGCTGGGATATTACGATGTGATCTTCATGGACATTATGATGCCGAAGCTAAATGGCTGGGATGCCACCCGCAGGATCCGGTCCATGAAACGGTCGGATGCCGGAAATGTCCCCATCATTGCCATGAGCGCCAATGCCTTTGCGGAAGACATTATCAACAGCCGATGGATGAAAAGAAGCTGTTGGAAACAGTGAAGGAATGCATTATGTTCCGGGACCATTCCTGAAGAAACAGCATAGAAACAGCCTAGAAAAGGGCAGAGGATATCCTCTGTCCTTTTCCTATATTAGGATGACTTATCGTGCAACATTACGTACTGAAAATGGTGGGACAACCGGATATAATAGCTACAAAGACAGGAGTTTTTTCTGTGAAGCATGTGGCCTACATTATGGAAAGGAGAAAAATTATGATTTCATTTATATTGTGTCTGTTGCTGTTAACCATTTTATTCGGAATCGCATATAAGATTACCGGGGCAATTTTAAAGGCCTGTGTGTGGCTGCTGATCCTGTTGCCCATCGGCCTCATCCTGTCGGGCGTGGGAGTGATCTTCTGCTGTACAATCATTTTAATACCGGTAGGGATCGGAATTATCAAGGCCGGGATCCGGATGATATTGCCGGGGTAAAGAAATAAAATGATAACAGACTGCCTGATGTGTGGTAAAATAAAGTTATCGCATATCAGGCAGTTTCATTATTATTGATATATAGTATTGATAAATCAGGAAAGGTGATGGCATATGGAGATCAAAAGTATACTGATCAAAGATACAACGAGAGAAGAGCGGATCCGCATTATACAGGAGGGTTTGAACCAGTGCGGTGGAGCCTGTGACTTCTGCAACGGTTGTGATAATCTGGGCGGTGGTTCCGTGGATACATTTTATGAACCGTACATTAACGGGGAGAAGGAACTGCGGCAGCTGAATGAGGAATACAGAAGCAACATGGGACTGGTGAGATAGGAGACGGGCTATGTTTTTCATACCGTGTATTAAGTGGAATAAGCACTATTATGTGCGGACAAGCTGCTGTAATACGCTGTATGAACTGGATCCGGAGATGGGAAAGGCCATTGCCCGGGGAGAGCAGGTACTGATTCGCCCGGAGCATTTGCAGAGAATTTCAAAAGTGACCTATGGGTATAACTATAAACATTGCAATTACTGTGGGTATGAGACAGCAGAAAATTTTGAGTATTGCCCAAAGTGCGGTAAGAAATTTTAAAAGCGAGAGGGGACGTGAATCTGTCTCGATTTCAAAAGGGAGTGTTACTCACAAGGACCATTGTCTTTCCAGGCACCTTTCCATTTTGGTTTTTCTGTGGAACGTTTTGGTAGATTCATAGTGTTCATCAGGCGGTCCACTCTGCCGAGACTGATGTTTATGCCATAATCACGTTCTAATACACGACGGATCTTGTAAGCACCAAGAGAGTTATCGTAATCAGTATAGATTTGTAAAAGGTGCTTACGAATCAACGGATTTTCTTTTGTACGAGGTGCTAAATCTGAATAAAAGTGCTTGTAATAAGTACTGCGATTTATGCGAAGAACTCGACAAAGAGTTTTGATATCGTATTGATGACGCAGCTTATGCACGGCATTTAATCGTTGCTTGAGTGTGGCGTGAATATGGCAATCGCTTTTTTTAGTATTTGGTTTTCTTCTTCCAGCTGAGCCATACGTTTTTGAAGCTCTTTCACCTGCTTTGCAGTAAGAACTTCACCGTCATCAGTTTCAACAGTTGAATACTGTTTGACCCATCTGGAAAGAGCAGTTTGAGATACGCCGTACTCTTTGATAAGAGAGGCCTGAGTTTTACCATTGTGGTAAAGCTCAACGAGGGTTCGTTTGAAATCCTCATCGTAATGTTGTTTTGTGGACATAAAAGATACCTCCTTTTGGTGTCTATGTTAATAGTAAGTCTATTTAACCAATGTGTCCACTTTTATAAGTATAATGCAGGTAGTACACATGATAAGAATTGCTGTTTGTGATGATGAAAATGTAATTGTGAATCAGATAGAGCATATAATTTCTGAAGTATGCAAGCGGGAAAGCATTCCCGTGAATATTGATGTTTTTTACAGTGGTAGGGAACTCAAAAGGCAGGTTACATCAGGAACAAAGTATGACATCATCTTTTTGGATATTCAGATGAAGGGTGGCGATGGCATCACTGCGGCTGAAAATATACGGAAGGTGGATGATAATGTACTTCTGATTTATGTATCAGGCTATGATAAATATATGATGGAATTGTTCCGGTTGGATGTATTTGGATTTATAAAGAAACCAATCGATGAGGAGATATTGACAAAGACATTTCTGGAAACTTATCAGAGAGTCTGCAGTAAAATGGTCTATTTTACCTTTTCTTATAAGCATGAAGAATATAAAATTCTATGTAAAGAGATTTTATACTTTGAAAGCAGTGCCAGGAAAGTTACAATATATACGCAAAACGGGGAGCATTACACATTTAACGGGAAACTGTCAGAGATAGAACAAAAAATGTCAGATGGAAAAATACCTTTTTTGAGAGTACATCAGTCTTATCTGGTAAATTATTATTTGATTAGATCAAGGACAAAAATAGAAATAACGTTGGTAAATGGGAAGAAACTGCCTATAAGCGAAGAACGGCAGAAATACTTTAACCAACAATATAGCCATCTTCTGGGAGGGGAAATCAATGTATAATCAAATAGAAGATATTCTATTAAATATTTCTATTGTTATCGCAACCGTATGGATTGTAAAAAGATTTTGGGGAAGCTTTTTTGAAGAAAAGCAGAATAGTATACTTTCTGTTTCTCTGTGGATTGTTTATTGCATATTCCAATTTTTCTTTGGTTATCATAATGGGCGCCTGCAAATTTTTGCAACCATTCTGAACATTTTACTGATTCTGTCCATAGCGATGGTTGCCTACCAAAGCCGTGGAAAGGAAAAATACTTTTTATTGGCTACATTCTATGCAGGCTGGTCGTTGATTGAGGTCTTTGTCTTTTCCCTAATCAATAGCTTTGACATAGGGGAAAGCCAGCAAAGGGATATTATTGGGTTGGTATTATCGAACATCCTGATGATCCTTTCTGTATATGCACTGTCGATGGTGGCAGAAAAAAGAAAGGAGAGTCCGGTACCGGGAAAATATTATTTTTTTCTCCTGTTGGTGCCAGTGGGAAGCATAGTCATTGCAATCAATGAATTTTGCTCAGAAGGAAAGTCCTTTTTTGCTGTTATCACTATCAGCATTCTTATCTTATTTAATGTCATTATTTTTGAATTGTATGTAAAAATAAATAAAGTTTTTGCTTATGAAAAAGAACATACAGTTTATGCCCAGCAATTTGATATGATCGAAAAAATTACGGTATCGCAAAAAAAGATGTTGGAGGAATTTTATGAGGACAGGCACAATCTGCTGAATAAACTTATTGTTTTAAAAAACAGCGTTGAAAACAGTGATAAAGAGTCTGTAATCAGAAACCTGAATCAGATTATCAAAAACAGCAATATTTCCGAAAACATTTCCAATACCGGCAACAGTACCATTGATTGTCTGATTAATTTCAAATATGCCGTTGCTAAGGAATACGGGATTACATTTCAGTTAAAAATATTTATTCCAGAGGAGCTTTCCATGGAACCATGTGATATTGGCATAGCACTGGGAAATGCACTGGATAATGCAATAGAAGCTGTCCGGGACTGCAGGCAGCACCAAAAGGTGATAGAAATATCCATGGGAGTGAAAAAGCAGGCGCTGGTCATGCTGATAAAGAATCCATATGAGCATGTCTTAAAAAACGACAGAAGCGGAAAATATCAATCCACAAAAACAGAAAGCGGCAGACATGGATATGGATTAAATTCCATAGCAAGAATTGCAGAAAAGTACCAGGGCGAAATTCTAGTGGAAGCACAGGATTCTGTATTTTGCCTGACCGTTGTTATGAATTTGCCGGAAAATTGACAGCTATTGCCGTATTTTTGACATATTAGGGATTATTTTGAGGGGAATATGATACCTGACTTTGGGAGTTGAATCTTAAAATATGGTGCTAAGCCACGGATTAAAACCTGTGGCTTAGCATTTTTTCTGATGTCTCCGTCGTTTAAAAAGTAGGAACTTAACGGCAGGCCGATAAGTGCTGAAAATTCTTTTATAAATTTAGAACCCCGTGCAAGGTTGATATACTTTCGGTCTGATATTTTACAACTCGGAACTCATGGATAAAATTAAAGATATCCTAAAGACGGATGACCGTTGTCATGAATCTACTGGAAAATTGACAGCTATTGCCGTATTTTTGACATATTAGTGATTATCTTGCGGGGAATATGATATGATTACAAAAATAGTTCATTAAGTGGGTATACATAATGAAGAAAAATGAAAAGAAAACTGTATTAGCAAAAGCATTAACATCCGTTGCTGATGGAATGTTATCAAAAGCTGCAAACAGCAGATGTGCACTCATATACCATCAGCCTAAACAGCCGGAAGAAGTGAGGAAATTCAGGAAAAACAAATAAATGAGAAAAGTAGCAAAGTTGTTGACAGATTATGTTATCAAAAAGAGCATGGTTGATGAAGCAGATCGGGAAGTCTATGAATATGGATTTGTCATAACCTTGGAAGTTGGGTTATTTTTGGTTGCAAGCTTGTTCATCGCACTGAAACTCGATATGGTCTTAGAAGGGATATTTTTCTTTGTGATTTTCTCACCATTGCGTTCCTATGCAGGTGGTTTGCATTTGGAAAAATTCTGGATATGCTTTGTTTTGTCATGCTTAACATATATTACTACTCTGCTTGTAGTTAAGAATCTCTGTTTACATGAATTTGTTTCACTTATTGTATTATTCGCCCTGGAAGTATTTGTGTATGTGTTATATCCAGTTGAGAACAGAAACAGGGAGATAAACGAAGAAGAGAACAAGTGTTTTAAAATAAAGCTGATGAAATATTTATGCTTGGATTTTTTTATCGGAATAGTTTGCACTATATTTGAAAAGGATAGCTACTTCTTGGAGCTAAATATAATATTTTTAATAGTTGTAATCACAATGCTGATAGGGAAATGCAGAAATCATTTGAAAAATGTATGTAAAAGCTATGTTCCAGGAAAAGGTCTCTGGTAGCTGGGTCAATGTGGAATCATGGGAAGATTCGAGCAATACCATAACAGCATCTGGCTTGGAAATATATCTGGTTTCCAGAGGTACATATCGAGTTACAATGACGTGTAGTGTTAATGGAGAAATTAAAACGGCAACATCGGCAGAAAAGAATTATCAGTTTGTAGAAAAATGTAATGTGTATTGCAGGTGGGGAAATCTGCTTTGCAACTATGGATGGGAGTGGTGCCCATGAAGAGTCTATAATGGCGAGAAATTTGAGAAGTGAAACGGAGGAGATTTTGAATGAAAATATTGACAAAAGTTATGGATTTACTTGCATTATCGGTTATCTTGTCTTTTATGATTTTGATGTTTTCAGGATGCCAGATGGCTTCCGGTACTCTTTCCGAAAAGGAAATTACTGTGTTTAACACAGAATTTTTCAATGGTGATATAACGAACATGAACAATATGCTGTTATCCAGCGAGTATAGTCAACCAGATGAAATTAACTTGTTTGAGTTATTTTATAATGGCGTTGGAGGAGCGTTTGGCGAAGTATCGGAGGATGAACTGTCAATGCTGACAGAGTTATGTAGTGATGCCCCGTATTTGGATATCATAAAAATCACAGCAAATGAAATGGATGCTTTTTTGCAGGAAAAAATGGGAATAAGTCTGGCGGAGACAAAAAAGACAGGCTTGGACAGTTTCTATTATTTGGAGCAATATGACAGTTACTATCTGATTATGGGAGACTCGAATTTTGATTGGTGTATGGTTACTTCCGGAACTTGGGAGTCAAATAACAAACTCATACTGAAATACGAAAAAGAGTATGAGGGGGGGCAATGGGTGGTCATTTTACAAAAGACGGATGATGGTTATTTGTTTATTTCTAACCAGAAGGCAGATTAAACAAGTTCAGACGAGAAAGAGAGGTATTTTATGAAGAGAAAAGAGGAAGCAATGAAAAAGTATATTGCGAGTTTTT
>DLZQ01000007.1:0-1485 GCA_003447295.1 Lachnospiraceae bacterium | reverse complement strand
TACGCAGCCTGCTTTGAAAGCTGTAAGTTGCACAGATATTGCAACTGGTGCGGGAGGACATCGTTACGGGCTATGTCAAATGGGTGCCGCATTGCGTGCAAAAAATGGTGATTCCGCATCGAATATTTTGTTGTATTATTACACTGATTGCAGGATCATATCCTGCACATTAAAATAGAAAATGTGCCAGAAAGAGATTAAGACGAGTATGGGTAAGATGAAAAATAAGGTTTTGCCGGTCTCTGTTCTTGTGTTGTTTATGCTGATGTGCATCAATGCGTGTGGAATATCGAAATCCAGGGATAGTGCTGATATGGTCTCAGAGCTTAATAACAGGATTATAGAAAAGGTAGCAGAGAATTACGAAGAAGGTAACATCAGTGCATTAGATATTGTTATAGTTCGGATTGATTTTGGTTCTTTCTCGCAAGATAATGCCAGTGAAATATTCGTGTTATGCAAGATTTTGAATACCCCTCATGTTGCAGGATTGGATAAAACGGTGGGTATCCTTTTAGATGCTGATTCATTAGAAATGGTAGCATATAAGGAGTTTGCGGCTGATAAAGTAGTTATAAACTGTATTCAAGCGAGTGACGGACAAAGCAGAATATTGGTATCAAAAACCACAACATATCAAGGAATATCAACACAGGAAATTCAGCTTTTAGCTGTCGAAGGCAGTCAATGGGTAGAAATTCCGATAGATGCGCTAAAGATCATTGGAGATGAATCTTTTTATTATATGGATATAGTAGATGATTTGATTATTGTGGCATCTGAGGATAAATTGATAAGTTCTGAAGAAATCGTAGCAGTATTAAAGTGGAACCCTGAGACAGAGCAGTTTGTTTTGGAACAGTAACGGGTTTGGCGGTGTGCAAGTCCAAATTATTAAATAACAATGTGCATAAAGAAAAGCGGAAATCTGGCTATATTAGATGAAATCACCATGACCACTAATTCCTTTGTCTATCAGAATGCTGAAAGCGGTGATGCTAAAGTTTAATTTTTATTTAAAACCGTATTTTCCAAAGAGGGAAGAAGTTCGGCAACCGTAACTTTTTCCACGGAGTCAGCTTTCGTACCTTTTGTTTTAGGCTTCTTAACCCTGGTTTTAAGAGGAGAAAACCGGCGCATTTTAAACTCTGGTTTAACCATTATCACCGTCAGAAATCCAGAAGTAAACAAAAGTAAACATATTATTTGATACTTTGAGAAATCAAAAAAATCGGAAACGCTGTATTTATCAGCATTTCCGACCCTTTTAACCTAATAGCGAGAGGGGGATTCGAACCCTCGACACTGCGGGTATGAACCGCATGCTCTAGCCAACTGAGCTATCTCGCCATATGACCAACCGAAGTTGGAATGGAACCTATAGGGCTCGAACCTATGACCCTCTGCTTGTAAGGCAGATGCTCTCCCAGCTGAGCTAAGATTCCATTTCGTTGCTCTCGCAACCGACCTGTTCAGTATACAATG
>DLZQ01000080.1:3387-3718 GCA_003447295.1 Lachnospiraceae bacterium | reverse complement strand
GCAATGTCTTCTATATATACATCCTCAGGCGTCATCTGCATGGGATCGAATTTTCTGCCGGAATACGTTGTCATGGTGTTCATTGTGTTTTCTCCGTTCTGTTAGCGTTACTTCTGTTTCAAAATTTCATTGCAAGTCATTTCTTAGATAAAAAACTATTTCCGCATTACTATTCTTTACCGCCTTACTTCTCCGCACGGATCAGATTCTTATAGAACCGAACCGCACCGGGCAGGCAGTTATACTCAATATTTTCATTCAGTCCATGCATTCCCTTCATCTGTTCCGGTCCGTAGACTACCGGTGCAAAACGGATACAGTTCCTGCAGAT
>DLZQ01000080.1:0-3041 GCA_003447295.1 Lachnospiraceae bacterium | reverse complement strand
TTGGCATGCAGCACTTCGGTCTCCAGACCGTATTTACCTGCTACTTTTTTGATGATCTCCAGGCTCTCTTTTTCCCCCTGATGAGGAATAAAACGCATATTGGCACCCACATAGGCTTCCTGAGGCAACACATTATAGGCATCGGATCCCTTCTGCACCGTGAAAGCGATCGTCGTCTTCAGCATTGCACCTGCCTGGGCACTGATCGCAGGCATGACCGCTTTTAATACCGGTCCGAACAGCCACACATTACCGAATACCAGCTTCATTCCAAATCCGGCGTAGGGCGCCAGTTCTGTGAACATCGCCGATACCTCCGGCAGCAGCTTTTTCCGGAACGGGGAATGCGTCTCCACCTCATTGACAAAAGCGGATAATCTGGCAATGGGAGTTCCCTTCGACGGTGCGCTGGCATGACCGCCGTTGCTCCGTGCGGTGAACTTCACATCTGCCTTGCCCTTTTCAAATACGCCTACCATGGCAAAGTTGCCGTGAATACCGCCGATGGGTTCGGTGATGATCGCACCACCCTCATCGCATACCAGGAACAGCTCGATCCCTCTGCGCTGCAATTCTGCCACAATCTTCGGTGCACCGTCACCGCCCCACTCTTCCGTGCAGGAGCTTGCCAGATAGACATCGGTGGGTGGGACGAACCCTTCCGACAGGAGTTCCTCCACCGCCTGGAAAAATGCCATTACAGAGGCCTTGGTATCGGATGCGCCTCTGCCCCATACTTTTCCTTCTGCGATATCTCCGGAAAAGGGTGCATGAATCCATTCACCTTCCGCCGGCACCACATCCTGGTGGCTCATGAGCAGGATCGGTTTTTCAGTGCTTTTTCCTTTCCAGTAAAATAACAGATTCCCATCAATCTCTGTCTTCTCCAGCTTCTCATGTACCAGAGGGAACAGTTCCTCCAGCACCTTATGGAAGCCTAAGAATTTCTCCACCTCTGCCACGTTGGCATAGGAGGTGGTGTCATATTGGATCATTTTCGACAGCTTCTCTGCCAGTGCCAGCGCTTCCTCTTCCGGTTCGTCTGCCACATAAGTCGAAGTCTTCGACGGCATCAGCAGGGTACGGAGCACCGCGATCAACAGCAGTACTATAATAACCGCAACCACTGCAAGTAAAATGAAACCTATATATTTCATATTTTCCTCTTTTCCGGGCGCTACCTTCTATTACTCACATAACCCGACAGGTTTGGCCCCTTTTCCATTCATCTGTTTTCTGTCCGTATAGCCTTCTGATTATTCAGCCCCGGTATTTACACTATTGGGGGCATTTTGTCTATTCCGGACTCTGTGTATTCTTCTTCCGGAACAGTAGATATGCCACACCGATAGCAATGGCGCCGGAAGGAACGATCATAAAGCTGGTAGAGCCGATCAGGGACGGTACCAGAATGAACAACAGGCTCATGAGGATCAGCGGCAATGCAGCGATCTTCATATTTTTCCGGTAATATTTGTACGCCATGGCACCGAACAGCGCCGGAACCACATTTTCAAAAGCCGGCTGCAATACTTCACTCTGCAGCACGGGCTGCAGCGGCACCATCAATAACACGCCCAGCGCCAGGACGAGAATTGTCACCAGGGAAGATGTGGCGATAGAGATCGTGGAGATGATCTCATTTTCCGGGGTTCCGGTCTTCGCTCCTACCATGTCTCTCGCATTGACCGCGCAGGGGATCTTCATATTGATCAGGTTACCGGTGATAAATGCCAGGTATCCGCCGCCGGCTCCCAACATCGGTGTGTAGATCAAAAACTCTGCGATGCTGCTGACCAGCCATACGATTCCCACAGAGAGGAACCCCTTGCCGACAGCCCCCAAATCCGGATACGCACCTAAAAGCTTACCGATGAGAAACGGTGCTCCAACTAACATCACCAGCGTAATGATACTCACAGTCCGCCCGATGACATGTGTTTTCTTCGTATAAATATCCCAGGCAGACTTGTCACCCTGTGTTTGCTGTGTATTTGCATCGACACCGACTGTGCCAGGGGTATTTACACCTGTATGATCTCGTTCGGTATTATTTAATTCTACATTATTTTCCATAATTTTTATTCCTTTCAGCTTGGAAGCTATTGCTCTTCCTAAGGATTCAGCTTTCAGCTTCGGACTCTCAGTCCTGAATATCTGTTTCAGATTTCAGCTTTTCTGTTTTCCACACAATGTCTCTATTTCAACTATTTCATTTGCTTTCCGACATTTCATAGATACTTAAAACTTTTTCAGAAGAGTACTTTACAGCAATCCCACCAGTACGGCTGCCGTCATACCGATGATCATGCTTCCGGCAATGGAAAAGCTGTCTACCCAGGCTTTTCCTTTTTTCTCAATGAGGTATACAAACCCTGCCATCACCAGTGCCGATACCGCCATTACCACTAACGGAATGTAATCGCCGTTTAACGTAAACAATCCGTTCTCCGATATAAAACCGCCGAGATATCTTCCGATGTAGGTGCTGACCAGTCCGATGAACATGGCAGTCATTGCCATATCTCCGAAGCCCTGCTTGCCGGATTTTTTATTCGAGGTCAGCTTTTGTGTATATTTTTTATTCAGGAAAATGGACAATGCCATGCCCCAGATAATGCAGATGCTCATGAGCAGTGCGATCGTGGAAAATGCCTGCGGTGTCATTTCCGCAGCAGACAATGTGCTCATTCCCACCTGCTCCGCTGCAGCCTGCGCCACCTGGGTCTCATAATGCAGGGCACCGATCACGGACAATCGAAGCCACGGCCAGGGTGTTCCCAGACTTCCCGACAGGGCGATGACACCCAGCAGGATCCCCACACTGGGCAACAGGGAAAAGGTCGCACTGGAGATGATCGTACGCTTCATTTTCGTGGTATCCATACCGAGTGCCTGCCCGGCGCGGTATGCCCTCACCAGAAAAATCACACAGACCACCGCCACAAAAGCAATGATCCCTCCACAGATCAGGTACATCGGTACACTGTTTAACTGACTTAAGATTGACATGTCTCTTCCTCCTTCAGAATCTCTCTGAT
>DLZQ01000069.1 GCA_003447295.1 Lachnospiraceae bacterium | reverse complement strand
TAATAAGCGATTATCAATCAATAAAAAGAGTGTAAAATAGGCAAGATAAATAATGTAGTCATTTATCTTGCTTGCCTTTTATCGAATAATAAAATCTTTTCTGATATATTTTGCTGTAAGAATGTCTTTTCATTTTGACATGGCAACATAGGTATAGATTTCTGTGATATTTATAAAACTATGCCCCAATATTTTCTGAATATAACAATACTCTAAGTAGTTATCAATAAGTATCTGTAAATCGCTCATAGTGGAATCTCCTTTGTTTTCATTTTATCTATCAATGATATATCGTACATGAACTGGGCTTTACATAAAATTACCAGATTACATCGTCCTACTCGCCAATCTGTGTCGTAAAAAAATCAGGTGTTTTGTCCTATCATAGTTACAGGCTCACATGAGCCTTGAACTATGAAAAACTAAATAGGACACGCATACACCTGATTTTATTTTCGCCTTTTTATCTGTCTATGCTTATTGCAGGGATAAAGGGGTGGCAGAGTCCCATTTCGTGCGAAGATGTACCTGCAAGGATTTCATTGTTGCCCGTGAAGGTATGGAGCAGAGGATTGTGCCTACTGGCATGGCAGTCAGAGATAATGAGGTAAAACGGCACCGGAATTTCAGCAAAAAGCATTTTTCGGGAGTGGCTGCCTGTGGATTTCGTCTGGTTGGGCATGACGGAGGTGCAGTGCGGGATGAAGCCGTCCCAGTGTATGTTACCCGGTTCGGGGATTCTGCTAAGAGGCAGATTTTGGAGAATGGCGGTCTTGTGCCGCTGTTCTCTGAAATAAAGAAGTTTGTGCTGCTTGAAGGATAGATTATTTAAGAAGTTATCTTTTGAGATAAGGGGGCGGGTGCACCGCATTCTTATCTCAGGAGATAACAGCCGGCATATCTTTCTGTAATAATCTAAGAAAGAGCAGGTAAAGAGAATATGTGCAAGATAGGCATTATGTTAGGTACAGCCGGGGAGAATCTTCCTTCGGCTATTTTATTTATGAACTCCAACAAATCGGAGAAGAACATCCGTAAAAAGGTTGCCAAGACCAGAGAGAAGTGTCTCTCGCATGGAATTATCTTAGGACATGATGTGGTCATTTGCAAAGGACCGGACAGGGATGTTGACCGTGATGCAGTCAATCTCTTGATTTCCTTTTTGATGACCGGACAGTATGATATGGTGGCGGTGGACAAGCTGACAGATTTAACGGAAGATGTATCCGATATGGAGGAACTTATGAAGGATGCTGCTAAGATTGGTGTCGGCTTCCTTGAATTATCCACAATGGACTATTACGAATACAAGGATGTAAAGTCTGCCCCTGACAATATTATTCCGATATGGGACGGAGGTACAGACTGCTGATGAAAATCAGACGAGGAGACATACTTTATGCGGATTTGGGTGGTCAGTATCAGGGAAGTATGCAGGGAGGTATGCGACCTGTGGTTGTTGTCAGCAATAACATGGCAAACAAGCACAGTACCGTAATTACGGTAGTCCCTCTCTCCACCAAAATCTTTAAAAAGAAAAACCTTCCAACTCATGTATTCGTATCGGCATACCGAGCAGAGGGATTAGAACAGCACAGCATAGCCCTCTGTGAACAGGTGACTGCCCTTGATTATGGCAGGATTATTGAGAACATGGGAAAGGTTGATGAGGAAACCCTCGCAAGGATCACCGAGGCGGTGCAGGTACAGGTGGGGGTGTTTGATAAGTATAACAGATAAAAGATAAAAGATACGACGTATTAGAGCCGGGCAGTTTGTCCGGCTTTTACATACAGAGGTTTGTATGTCATAGGACAATCTGCGAATTGAATAGAATGAAACAAGCAGAAGATAGGAGAGCTAAAGTGTTAGATATATCAGAGGAAAAACTTGATGCAATGGCGGCTGTGGATATTCGGACTGTGGATATAAACACGCTGACAGATATTCGGGATATCAAAATTGACACAAAACTGCCCGTAGAAGAAAAACTGGTTTCCTTTGCAAGACAGACAAATAATATCTATGTCCATCGTATGGGAGACTATGTGGTTAAGGTCAGATTTCAAAAGGAGGGAGCCAGTATAGACGATAAGATGGAGGAATACCTGCGGCATTTAGCAGAAATTCACATATAGTACATTTTTGATAAAAATCGAAAAAGCCTTGAAAGAATCTAAAAGTTATGTTAACCTAAAATCAGGACAAATCAAGGAAACTCTTGAATTTTAGGTTTATTACAGCTTAATAACTTAAAAGTCAGGAGTGATCAAATGAATAAAAAATATTTTCTAGCAGCCATGTACCTCCGTCTTTCAAGGGATGACAGCGATGTCGGAGATGTGACAGACAAGGATGGTAGACTGAAATCCGAGAGTAACAGTATCGGAAATCAGAGAGAGCTGATCAGAGCCTTTATCCATGAACAGCAGGATATTGAATTGTATGATATTTATGTTGATGATGGGTTTTCGGGCAGTAATTTCGACAGACCAGAATTTAAAAGAATGATAAGCGACATCGAAGCAGGAAAGGTGAACTGTGTCATTGTAAAAGACCTTTCTCGTTTTGGACGTGACTATATTGAATCCGGGAGATATATACAAAAAATCTTCCCGGCTCTTTCTGTGCGTTTTATTGCGCTGACAGACCATTATGACAGTTTTCATGCGGATGCAGGGGAGAGTGGCATTGTTCTTCCGGTCAAAAACTTCATTAACGATTCCTATTGCAGAGATATTTCCACAAAAGTGAAAAGCCAGTTTGAAGTAAAGAGAAAGAATGGGGAGTGTATTGCTCCGTTTGCCCTTTATGGATACAAAAAGGCAGATAACAACAAAAATCAGCTTGTGGTGGATGATTATGCAGCGGAAATTGTGCATAAGATTTTTAACTGGAAAATGGAGGGTGTGGCGGTTTCAGCCATAGCGGATAAATTGAATGAACTTGGTATCCTTTCACCCAAAGAGTATAAGAAATCCACAGGTGCAAATTACAGAGGGGGATTTTCCGGTGCAGTAAAATCCATGTGGAGCAGTGCCACGGTAAAGCGAATACTGACAAATGAGATGTATCTCGGTCACATGGTGCAGGGGAAAACAGGAAAGATAAATTATAAGCTGAAAAAAAGTGTGGAAAAACCTGAAAAAGATTGGGTTAAGGTGGAAAATACCCATCATCCGATCATATCGGAAGATGTTTTTCTAGTTGTCCAAAATTTGTTGAAGGTTGATGGACGGGTGAGTCCTGTATCAGAGAAAAACAGTTTTTTTACAGGATTATTGTTTTGCGGAGATTGCGGAGAGCAGATGATAAGGCGGATAAACCGCTATAAGAATACACAGATGGTTTACTATATCTGTTCCACCAAAAACCGGGGTGAGGGCTGTACCAGACACAGTATACCGGAAGATGCTCTTAAGCAGCTTGTATTGGAAATGGTAACGAAATTTGCAAACTGTTTTTTGCAGGAAAAGCAGATGTTTGAAAAAGCTCTGGATATGGAAACAAATTTTGAGTCCATAGTCCATTATGATACCGAAATTGCAAGATTAAAGGAAGAACAGGATAAATATTATTCTCTCTGTTCGGGCTTATATGAGGACTTGAAAGAAGGGATTATCACAAAGAGCGAATTTGAACGTTTGCACAGCGAGTTTAAAAGGAAAACCGGAGAATTTGAGGAAGCACAGAAAAAACAGGAGCTTATGATTAAGGAACTGTTTAAGAATGGTGTCATCTCTGCAGCAAGGCTCAAGACCATGCAGGACTGTGCGGAACTGAGAGAGATAGACCGTTATACTCTTTGCAGTATGGTAAAGAAGATTTCAGTATATGAGAACCACAGAATTGAAATTGAGTTTTATTATACGGATCAGTATCGCATTATGCGGGAAGTCAATAAGAGAATAAAAGACGAACAGAAGAAAAACTGTTTGGCAGAAAGGAGTGCATAAGAATGGGCAGAGTATCCAAAAGAAAAACAGCAGGCGTTCAGACAGAACAGAATGTGAAAGTCAGACGATACAGAGCTGGTATCTATGCAAGACTTTCAGCGGATCATGATGAAAGAAAGAATGAGTCAGTGGAGGTTCAGATTGAGATTGCAAGGAAATATGTAGAAGAATTTAATCTGAAGAATACGGAAGAAATTATAGACATTATTGATTGTTATTCCGATTTAGGAAAGACCGGCAGCAATTTTGAAAGAGAGGGCTTTCTTAGGTTATTGCAGGATATAAGGCTTGGTGAGATAAATTGCGTCATAGTAAAAGATTTGTCAAGGTTTGGCAGAAATTACCTGGAGGCGGGCAATTACATTGAGAAGATATTTCCGTTTTTAGGAGTACGCTTCATTGCAGTTGCCGATGGGTTTGATACCGGAAAGGAAGGCAATGAGAATAAGCAGATGGCTTCCGAAATCAAGAACCTTGTAAATGACATGTACGCAAAGGATTTTTCCAAAAAGGCTAAGCTGCATTTAAAACAGAGGAGAGAGGAAGGCTCTTATGTTGGCGGTCCTCCACCTTATGGATATATGGCAGAATGGAGCGGAAAACGGCGTAGATTGATACCGGATGAAAATACGGTGGATATTGTTCGCTTTATATTTGAGAAATTCGTTGAAACGGAAAGCTATACTGCGGTTGCGGATGAACTGAACCATAGACAGATCAATCCCCCTTCTCTGTATAAGAAAACAAAAGAAGTTTACTATACACCCGAAGCAGGAGCATATAAAGGGTGGGATAAGAGCGCAGTGGAGAGAATCCTGAAAAGTGAAACCTATACAGGAACTTTGGTGCAGGGAAAAACCAGTATAACCGCAAGGGATGAGAAGAACCGTATCCATAAGCCGGAAGATGACTGGGTGATTACAAAGGATGCACATGAGCCATTGGTTGACAGGGAGTTATACCAGAAATCGGTGGAAATCAGAGAAAAAATGAAGGAACGCAAAGCTTCTTATAATCATCCAACGAAGGGATATCCGATTGGGGAAAACATTTTTGATGGTGTACTGTATTGTGGGGTATGCGGCAGAAAAATGACAAGAAGCAGCTATGTAAAGCACTATGCAGATGGGGAAAAAGCAAGGCTTGACGGATATTTCTGCTTAAACAGCGGACAGACGAAAATTAAAGTGTGCCCGGACTCTAACCGTATTTCAAAGAATGAGTTGGTGGATATATTGTTACCTCTTATCCGTATGGAATTTGCAGTTTTACTGAACAAGCCAAAGCATTACATGGAGTATGGCAAAGAAAGAATTGCAGAGACGGTTAAGAAGGCGGAAGCAAGACTAAGAGAAACAGAGACAAAGTTGAGACGTTTTCAGGAGAAAGAAAGCTGTGTATATATGGATTACCGTGCTGGGAAAATTCCACAAAAACAATATGTGGCATTCAAGATGAGGCAGGCAGACATACTGGAAAATCTGAGAAAACAGCAGGAAAGTCAGAAACAGGAAATAAGAGCATTGGATAAACTCTCCGGAAAATATATGGCAGCTATTAAAGCTCTGTTAAAACTGAAAAGTGGCAAAGAGCTTACAAAGGATATGATAGAGGCGTTTATTTCAAAAATATATGTTTATCCGGGCAAACGTATAGAGGTTATATTTACCTTTACAGCAGACTGTATGGAAGGGGTGAAGTAGAATGAAGCGTTTGGCATTATATTTACGGTTATCCTTAGAGGACGAGGGAGAAAAGGACGAGAGTAATAGTATAAGCAATCAGAGAAAGCTGATATATGAGTACATACATCACGATTCCGAATTAAGCGGGTATGAGGCTGTGGAGTTTAGTGATGATGGCTTCTCCGGCGCTAATATGAATAGACAGGGGATGCAAAAGTTGTTAAAGGAGGTAAAGGCAAATAATATCATATGTATCATTGTGAAGGATATGTCCCGTTTTTCAAGAGATTATATTGAGATGGGTACTTATCTGAACCAGATATTCCCTTTTATGGGCATTCGTTTTATCGCTATCAATGACCATTATGACAGCAGGGAACATCACGGAAGTACCATAGAGATTGATACCGCATTTCAGACACTTTTATATGATCTTTACAGCAAGGATGTATCGGTTAAGGTAAAGGCTTCGATTGAAAATAAGTGTGCAAAGGGAGAATATGTTTTCGGACAGGCTCCATTTGGATATGAAAAAAGCAAAGAAATAAAAAATGCTGTTATCGTGAATAAAAAAGAGGCAGAAATTGTGCGCTATATCTTTTCCCTTGCGGTGCAGGGGAAAACTAGCACACAGATAGCAAGACAGCTTTATGAGGAAAACGTACCTACCATTACTCAGATGCGTAATCCGGAAAAGAAATATACAGACGGTAAGGTCCATTCATGGAGTGTAACTGCTATCAGAAAAATATTGAATAACCGTTTTTATCTCGGAGAAATGGCATATGGAAAATCGGTCAGAAAGTCCGTAGGAAGTCAAAACGGTATTGCTGTACCGAAAGAAGATTGGAAAGTAATTCGGAATCACCACGAGGCACTCATTTCAGAAGAAATATATGAGCAGGTATCGTCATTCAGACTGGATTATTCTACAAAAAGAAACAGAGAGAAGCATCCGCTTACAGGGAAATTGTATTGCGGTGGATGCGGTTATTCCATGATTTATAAACCGCTGCACGAAAAGAACCGTTACAGGCGGTTTGAGTGCCGAAAACATGCTCTGTTGCAAATTCCGGATTGTTGCACTTACATGAATGCTGATCTACTCGAAGAAACCGTATTGATGATGCTGAATAAAGAGTTAATGCTTCGTGGAAATGCTATGAAACAGAATGAAAGCCTATCTTCATTTCAACGGGCAGGCATCCAGTCATTGAAAAAGAAACTGGAGGAATGCAGACAGGAACAAAAGCAGATTCGGGCAGAAAAGGATAATTTGTATGAACAGTATGCTTTGAAAGCAATCAGTAGTGAGGAGTATCAGAAACGTTCAAACGAGCTGACAGAGCGCTTATCTTCATTATCTGTAAGGGAATCCGATACAGAGGGAAAGCTTTCTGTATTGGAAAGCGAATACCAGAAAGCAGAGGCTGATATGAAGCAGATTATCCGGTATTCGCATATTGAAGAATTGACGCAGGAAGTGGTTGATACTTTTATTAGAAGAGTTTATGCTTATAAAGACAAAAGGATAGAGATTGAGTGGAATTTCAGTATGGATTGCGGAGTAAGTCAGGCAAATGGAACTTAGCAATAACTATTCATCAATTTTTACAGGACTTAGCAACTATTTCACATTAACCCAACGAAGTTATGCAGGATGGCGAAATTTTTATTTGAAAAAAATGAAAAAAGTTCTTAGCAATAACTTGACATCAACGGGGTATGGCAGGCTGTGCGTGGCAGACAGTCTGCCGCAGACAGGAACAACAGAAGGAACGATATTAGTTGCTCATTGGAAACAGTTCCGGAACCGGAATGAAGAAAAACAGATGAAATAACATCAAGAATCCCACTGTTTTGTTACTATTGTATAGAAATGAATGGTCAATTTGTGTAAAAAGGCGCATTGAATGCCTTTTATGAAAATGATACTATGAGTATGAACAATCGCTTGCGCTTTATAATCTGTATCTCGAAGAAGTGAAAAAGATAAATTGCGCAGAGAATGGGGTGAATGAGATGAACAACAATTCCGGCAACGACAAGACGATGACGATCCATGATGTGGCGAGGGAGCTGGGGGTGTCTGCCAGCACCGTATCCAGGGCGATCTCAGGGAAAGGGCGCATCGGCGCGGCTACGAGGGACCGGATCCTTGCTTATATCGAAGAACACGGCTTTTATCCAAATGCGGCGGCACAGAGCCTGGCACAGTCCCGGACCAATAATATCGCGATCATCCTTCCGGAAGTGAATACTCTGGTGGATATGCCTTTCTTCCACACTTGTATGTATGGAGTGGAAGAGGTGGCACAGGCTAATGATTATGACATTATTGTGGTAACCACGAACGGAAACGATACCAAACCACTGGAACGTCTGATTAAAAACCGTAAAGTGGACGGAATGATCCTTACCAGGACTTATGAGAACGACAAATATGTAAAATTTCTGAAACAAAAGCAGATTCCCTTTGTAGCAGTGGGGAAATTTCCGGATGATGATGTGGTACAGGTGGACCATGATAATGTGGGAGCCTGTAAGGAACTGGTGACGGTTCTGTTCGCCAAAGGGATCCAGAATATTGCCTACCTGGGAAGCAATATGGACCAGATGGTAAACCGTTGCAGGTATCAGGGATATGAAGAAGCCTACCGCAAGGGAAAACGGAAGCTGAACCAGGACCTGGTCTACACGGATTTAAGCAGCAGGGCTATGGTGGAAAAAGCGGTGGAAGAGCTGAAAAACAGCGGCGTGGAGTGCATTCTGTGCCAGGATGACTACATCTGTGACGAAGTGGTCAGAAAGCTTGCACGCATGGGTGTGAGAATCCCGGATCAGATGAAGGTGGCGTCCTGCCATTACAGCCGTATTCTGGAGAATTATCCGATTTCCATAACCTCACTGAAGTTCAATATCACAGAACTGGGCAGAAGATCCTGCCAGGTGCTGTTGGATATGATCCATGGCAAGACAGTACCGGACAAAACACTTTTGGACTATGAGATCATCCTGAAGGAGTCTACAAAAGGCTGAAATGGAGTGCGAAAATCACAATCTGGAAAAACGTTTTCCTCAATTTAACTCAAAAAAATTATAAAAAAAGCATTTTTTCAAAAAACAGGATGTGCTAAAAAACCAGTAAAATCAAGGGTTTCAAAAGGCTGTTGTGCAAAATGCACAATTTTTGACTGTAATATCAGTCATTATTATAAATTGACAACATAAGGAAATGTTGCTAAACTATTATCGTAGACAAGCGGTTGCGCAATACGCACAAACTTGCAAAACAAAACAGGAGGATAACAAAATGAAAAAGTTAGTCGCTTTAGCAATGTCACTGACTATGGCATTCTCTCTGGTAGCTTGTGGAAACTCTGATGCTTCCAACACCAGCACTGATGCCGCTGCTACCACCGCAGCTTCTACCGAGGCTGCACAGACCGCTCCCGCTGAGAAGCAGGACGTTTCCCTGAGAATCTGGGGTGCTGAGGAAGATCAGACCATGTTACAGGGCATGATCGATTCCTTCAAGGAGCATTATGCAGATTATGCAAACTTCGATATCCAGCTTGGTACCGAGTCCGAGTCCACAGCTAAGGATACTGTTTTGGCCGACATCGAGGCTGCTGCTGATGTGTATTCTTTCGCATCTGATCAGCTGATCGACCTGGTAAATGCAGGTGCCCTGCAGTCTGTTGACGAGATGGATGCAGCTCTGGAAGCTTACGCAGGCAAGAGCGTAGCTGATGTTAAGAGTGCAAATGCTTCCGGTTCTGTAGATGCAGCAACCAAGGACGGCACACTGTATGCATTCCCTATGAGCGCTGATAACGGTTACTTCTTATATTACAATTCTGCTTTAGTAACTCCCGAAGATGCACAGAGCTGGGATACCTTACTTGCAGCAGCTGATAAGGCTGGCAAGAAGGTTGGTATGACTCTTGCTTCCGGTTGGTACAATGCTTCCTTCTTCTATGGCGCAGGCTTTACTACCGCACTGAACGACGACGGCAGCACTGCTATGGACTGGAACGGTACCAGCGCTGATGGCGTTACCGGTGTACAGGTAGTACAGTCTATGCTGGGTATTGCCGGCAACAGCGCATTCCTTCCGATCGCTGATGGTGATATTTCCAACCAGATTGCTTCCGGCGACCTGTGTGCAGTAATTTCCGGTACCTGGGATGCAGCCGCAGCTCAGACCGCTTTCGGTGATGGCTACGCAGCTACCAAGCTTCCTACCTACACCTGTGGTGACAAGCAGATTCAGCAGGGTTCCGTAGCAGGCTTCAAGCTGGTAGGTGTTAACAAGTATTCTGCAAATGCAGGTTGGGCAACTCTGCTGGCTGACTGGATCACCAACGAAGACAACCAGGCAGTACGTTTCGCAGAGAGAGAGATCGGACCTTCCAATATCAACGTTGCTGGTTCCGAGGAGGTTTCTTCCAATACCGCTATTGCAGCTCTGTCTGAGCAGTCCGCTTATGGTGTAGTTCAGATCGTTGGCGGCAAGTACTGGGATCCTGCCAAGACTTTTGGTGAGAAGGTAGCTCAGGGTCAGCTGAAGGCTGATGATGAAGCAGGTATCCAGGCAGCCCTGGATGAGCTGGTAGAAGGTGTTTCCGTACCCGCTGAATAAGTCTGGGAAGATGATCTGTTCCGGTTCTGTTACAAATGAATGATGAAAACGTTCTGGTGCAGAACGAATACAGAGAATAGAAAGGCGTCCTGAAGCTATGAACAATAACACGTAGTGGATGGATGCCTTTTTTACAGGAAACGTTTCCGGTAAACAGGTTCGACTCCTGTCTGCCGGGTTATGTAACTGGTCAGATGAACGCGGGAAGCTGTTCGGAACCGTTACTAAAAATTTATATTAATATGAAGAAAGGAGAGGGCAGAGAATGAAGAAGAAAAAGAGCGGAATCGGCGGATTCTTCAAGGAGTTCGGTGAAGCAGTCGTAAAAGGAGATCTGTTCGTAAAATTATCCCTGGTCTGGATGGGAGCAGGATATATCCGCAGAAAACAAATTATCAAAGGTATTTTAATGACTCTGCTCGAAGTGGCAGTCATTGTATTCACCTTTGGCTTTGCCACAGAGTATGTACGTGATTTTGGAACTTTGGGAACGGTTCAGCAGGAGACGGTTTTCAATATTGTAACCATGCAGAATGAGTTCAATGATTATGACAACTCATTTATGATCCTATTGTTCTCCGTAATCTCATTTGTGGTCTGGTTCACATTCCTGGTGATCTGGCTTAAGAATGAAGTGACTGTGTACCGGCTTCAGAAAAAAGCACAGGCAGGAGAACATATCAATACGTTTGTAGAAGACTTGCAGCAGTTCAAGAATGACAAATTCTATATCACACTGCTGGCACTTCCTGTCATGGGTGTTGTTATTTTCACGATCGTTCCTCTGCTGATCCTGATCGCTGTTGCGTTTACGAACTATGATCAGGGACATATGCCTCCCTCCGCGTTGTTTACATGGGTGGGATTTACCAACTTCAAGAATCTGTTCTCCAGCGGTGGAATGACCATTACCTTCGGTTATGCCTTCCGTAGGATCTTGATCTGGACGCTGGTATGGGCATTGTTTGCAACCGCTACCACTTACATCGGCGGTATTCTGTTGTCCCTGCTGATCAATAATAAGAGAACCAAACTGCCCAAGCTGTGGAGAACTCTGTTCATTGTAACGATCGCAGTTCCCCAGTTCGTTTCCCTTCTTCTGGTACGTAACTTTTTCGCGAACAACGGCATCATGAACACGATCTGTGCCAATGCGGGAATTACCCAGTGGCTGAGAGATATCGGCGCGATCAGTACCAGTTATATTCCGTTTTTGTCCGCTCCCGGATGGGCACATGTCATGATCATCCTGATCAATATCTGGATCGGTGTTCCTTACCAGATGCTGATCGCTACCGGTGTGCTGATGAATATTCCTTCTGACCAGCTGGAGAGTGCGAAGATCGACGGCGCTACTCCGATGCAGAGCCTTATTCATATCACTATGCCGTATATGCTGTTCGTCACGGGTCCTTCTCTGGTAACGGATTTTGTCAAGAATATTAATAACTTCAACGTAATCTATCTGTTGACCCAGGGTGTATATACCACCACCAATCAGGCTATGGCGAACTCCCAGGCGAAGGAAGTAGACCTGCTGATCACCTGGCTGTTCAACCTGACCCAGAGTTATTACAACTACAAGATGGCATCCACCATCGGTATTATCGTGTTTATCCTTTGTGCGGTATTTACCCTCATTGCCTTCAGCAGATTCCTGAAGGGTGACAGAGAGGAGGCGTTCCGTTAATGAAGAGATTTATTAAGACTTTATTACATAACCTGTTACTGGCGTTTTTGGCATTTGTCTGGCTGGTGCCTATCGTATGGCTGGTGGTCACCTCCTTCAGCGCATACACCGGCATGAACACCAGCACCTTTTTCCCGAAAGAATGGAGTCTGGCGCAGTATAAGAATCTGCTTTTCTCTGCGGACAGTGTGGCACAGTTCCCGAACTGGTTCAAGAACACCTTCATCATTGCATGTGCGGTATGCGTGGTCTCCACCGCTTTTGTACTGATGGTAGCCTATGCGACCTCCTGCATGCGTTTCCCGGCACGTAAGCCGCTGATGAACGCAGCAGTTATTGTGAATCTGTTCCCCGGTGTATTGTCCATGATCGCAGTATATTTCATTCTGAAGACTCTGAACCTGACCAATACGCACCTCGGACTGATCCTGGTATATTCTGCCGGTTCCGGTCTGGGTTACCTGATCGCAAAGGGCTTCTTCGATACGATCCCGAATTCCCTGCGCGAGGCCGCTTATCTGGATGGAGCCAGTGAGGCTACGATCTTCTGGAGGGTTGTTATCCCCATGAGCCGTCCCATCATTGTATATACAGTTATCAGCTCCTTCCTGTCCCCCTGGATGGATTTCGTATATGCAAAGCTGATGTTAAATGCCGGCATATCTTCCCAGTGGACTGTTGCTATCGGTCTGTACAATATGCTGGATAAGAGTCTGATCAATACTTACTTTGGTCAGTTCTGTGCAGGCGGTGTACTGGTATCCATTCCCATCTCTGTATTGTTTGTCATCATGCAGAAGTTCTATGTGGAAGGTATTACCGGTGGTGCCGTGAAAGGTTAAACTGCTTCGGCAGTTTAACCTGGGAGAATCCATGGAATGGATTCTTCAGGATAAACGTATGACATGGAGACAAAGAGTTAATTTATGGATAAATTTATCAAAGGTATGGATGTATCGAGTCTGCCGGAGGAGACGGCTCTCGGTGCAAGGTTTTATGACGAAGGCAAAGAGGGCGATGCACTGGAGATCCTGAAAAAATACGGTGCCAACTCTCTGCGCATCCGTCTCTGGAATGATCCTTACAGTGAGGACGGCAAGCCTTACAGTGCCGGTACCAGCGATTTCACCAAGCTGGTGGCACTGGCTTCGGCCGGAAAAAAGCTGGGCTACAGCTATCTGCTGGATCTGCATTACAGTGATTTCTGGGCAGATCCCGGCAAACAGTTCCCTCCTAAGGAGTGGGCGTATGCCGATGCGGATACACTGGAGAAGAATGTGTATGACTACACAAAGGATGTGCTTTTGAAGTTAAAGCGTCTCGATCTGCTTCCGGAGATGGTACAGGTGGGAAATGAGATCACCAATGGTCTGATGTGGCCCTATGGAAAATGGGACAACGTTGACAATATTGCAAGATTCATCAGCGCGGGCATCCGTGCGGTGAGAGAAGTATCCCCGGACAGCAGAGTGATGCTTCATTTGGACTGCGGCGGCAACAATGCCCGCTGCAGAGAATGGTTTGATGCCTATGTACAGAGAGGAGAGGACTTCGATGTCATCGGACTGTCCTATTATCCCTTCTGGCACGGAACCATTGATGACCTGACTAATAATATGAATGATCTCTCACAGAGATATCAGAAGGATGTCATCGTAGCGGAGGTTTCCATGGGATTTACTATGGAAGACTATGCGGACAGAGAGAAGCTCGCACCAAAAGAGCGCAAGGGCATGGCGACCAAGCCCAACCTTGCGGAGGCGGTAGAGTATCCTATGACACCGGAAGGACAGGCTGCATTCATGCAGAAGGTCATGGAACGCATTGCGCAGGTTCCGGATGGCAGAGGAAAAGGCTTCTATTACTGGGAGCCGGCATGGATCCCGGTGCCCGGCTGTGGCTGGGCCAACGAGGAGTCCCTGAAGTATATTCAGGATCCCGGTCCCGGGGGAAACGAATGGGCCAATCAGGCACTGTTCGATTATGATGGAAATGCACTACCCGCATTGAAAGTGATCAGAGACTTTCAAAAGTAATATAAGATGCCTAACGGCGAGATGGAGGAAAAGATGGATAAGTTTATTGTGAATATCATTCACCGTCCGGAGATGGTTCCCGAGTATGCGGAAAAAGTAACCGGACACGGCAAAGAAGAGGATCTGGGCAGAAAAGCACTGTTGACAGAGTCTCTGGATATTTTCAAGTTTCAGCAGGAAACTGCACACAAGAATGGTTTGAAGACCACCATTCAGATGACCTATGCTTCCCTGTTCAATGACGAAGCGGTAGCACTGGCTAAGGCAGATCATGAGAAGTACGGCGATGAGATCGCACTGTCTCTGTTGGGACTGCCCTGCACAGAGTTCCGTGAGAAGTACAAGACCAAGGATTTCTGTATCTGGATGTTTTCCATGGAAGACAAAAAGTCTATCGTGGATGATGTATTCGGCAAGTTCCATGAGAAGTTCGGATTCTATCCCGAATCCACCGGTTCTTACTACATGGATGCAGATTTGACCAATTATATCAAAGCAACCTATCCTACCGTAAAATGTGCGGTAGCAACCTGTTGGGAAGAAGGCCCCAAGGCATACCATACCTGTAACAACTCCTGGTATACCTTCATGGATGGCGGCCCCTGGGCACCCTGGATCCCTTCCAAGCAGAACACCCATGCACCTGCAGCCAATGAGGCAGAGGACAGCGGTATCGTAGCGATCCCCCATCTGTCCAGAGACCTGCTGGCATGCTATGACGGTAACGGCTCCAATTTCGGAACCCATCCCCAGAACGTACTGCGTGGTATGATCTATGACACCAAGACCTGGGAGTACCCTTACCTGTACAATCTGATCGACCAGTATCGTTCCCTGGAGAAATACAACAACGGATACGCATACAACATGATGTTCGTAGGACCCGGCTGGCTGAACAAAATGGGTCGTTGGGAGCAGCCTTACGAACTGCTGAAGAAGAGCTATGAAGACGGTATGAAGTACTATGGCGACCTGAAAAAGGAAGGCAAGCTTACCGATATGACCATGGCTGAGTTCGCTGATTATTATCGTCAGAAGAAGACATACACCGAGCCCGAGTGTGCTCTCTGGAGAGATATCCTGTATGGCTCCGACAAGCAGCTGTTCTGGTATTGTGATCCTTTCATGCGTGCCTGCGTAAATATGGATCAGGGTGGTGCTATCGTTGACCTGCGTCCTTACGCTGCTAAGCTGGAGTGGCCGGTAGGTATCGGTACCAAGCATGTGACCGATGCATCCTATCCTTTCCTGATCCAGGAGAAGTACCGTGCAGGTTACTTCACCCACTATGCAGGAGAAGGTACCGTAAGAAGTGCCAAGTTAAAACACAACGGTGAAGAAGTGGATCTGTGCCTGTGCCGTACCAAGGCTCATTTCTCTCAGGAAGGCAACACCAGAATCCTGACACTGGATCCCGTAGACATCGAGTTCTACGATCTGACCGTAAAATTACAGACTATCGTTTCCTTCGAGGAAGGCAGCTCTGCGATCAAGATCGAGCGTAAGATTCTGGAGATGAGCGATCCGAACGCTGAAGTAGAACTGAACGAGTATATCGTAGCCTGCTACGGTACCACAGAGTATTCCGAGGATATGCTGGGTATCACCTTAAGCACCAAGAAGGGTGACGAGGTAGAGACTTTGGATTACGAGTACAAGTGCCGTGAGATGGAGAAGGCAGACGCAGACGAAGTAAGAGCGGTGATCCCTCAGATCGAGACCGCAGTATCCATGAGCACCAATGCAGAAGGCGCTGTCGGATATGTGAAGGAAGGATACGCATTCTCCCCGATGCTTACACTGGGTTACAATTCCAAGATCAAGGATAAGGAGGTCGTTGCAACATGGCTCAAGCTGGAAAAGGCAAATTAAATTACAGATGTCCCTCTTGCTTCATGAGAGATATCGATATGGATATGTTCTATGATAAGGATAAGAAGGAGTACTACTGCCTGCGCTGTCAGTACAGAGGCTCCGAAGAAGATGTCCTTCAGAAGAATGAAATGGCAAGATTCCGTTATGGCGCTATGTATGAGCGTTACACCAAATTTGATTTTGATTGATCAAACGGATAAAGCGATTGGATAAGAAGATTGAAAAAAGGGGCTGTATTACAGCTCCTTTTTCATATATTCATATATGAAAAGAAATGAAAAACTCCTTTTGTAAAATCAATCTGTACAATGGGGGAATGTATTACATGCCTTATGATAAAGCAGAGCAAGAACAGAATTCCAATGACAAAAGCCCCATGATCGATCCATTTGTCTGATAAGTGAAGAAGCCGGAATTTCCAAAGAGGAAAAATAATAATAATTCCCAACACGATAGGCCACAGAGGATGAAAATAAAAGGATTTTGCAAGGTCACCCTCTAAGACACATAAAAACGCTCTGGTCATTCCGCAGAAAGGACAAGGAATGCCCAAAAAGAAACGCAGTGGACATTGATAGCCTGTCAGCAACAGGAATAACAGGAACAGTAGAATAAATAAACTAAAAAATAATATATGCTTTGTATTTTTCTTCATGATTTATATTTCATATCAAATTTATCGTCGGTTATGATCAAACGAAAAAAGCTTCTGCCTGAAAAGACAAAAGCTTTTTTGATCATGTGATTATGCGGTATATTTTCCGTCTACGAATACAACTTCTTCGGAACCGGCATAAGCAGCACCGTATGCCTTGGTAAGAGCAATGATCCAGTCGACCAGGCTCCATACTCCACAGCCACCGGCAGTGAGAAGCTTCAAGATTCCGAGACCAACCTGACCTCTGACGAATCTGTCAACACCTAACTCACCAAGTAAAAAGCAGAAAACCCAGGCAAATACATGCTTATTAACTCGTTTTTCCATATAAAAGTCCCCTCCTTTGTTTTATAATAAAAATTATGCACCTTAAAGGGAAAAATGTCAATTAATAAACAAAAATTAATAAAATGTATCTTTATAAATATGTATTAGAGGAGCGTTTTAAAATAAAGCGGACATTATATCCGGACTCGTCACAAATCCCGCGTACGATCTCCTCGGCCGCATCCCGGACATTATCGTTGATACAGATAATACAGGACTCTTTTTTTCTGCTAAAGAAAGAGGATTTCGGCCAACGGATATAATAGGAGATACGATTTTTTAAAAGAGCCCGTTCAATAAGCTGCTTACAATCAGGATCGGAAACTTCGCATAATTCAATTTCGTTGTTGACTTTTAAAGTAGTGTACAGCGGCTGCATGATGTCACCTCCAATGGTATTACATGGCGATTATAGCACACACTGTTTACAATGCGCAAGTAGTGCTTCTGCTTGACGCGGTATCGGGGAGAGGGTACAATATAACTGATCAAAACTATTTGGATGAGCGGGCGGCTGTGCAAAACAGTCACTAGCAGCCTTCTATGAGAGAAAGGAGATTATACCATGGATATTATAGAGAAGATCGGTGATACCATTAATGAAAAAGGAAAAGCAGCGGCAGATAAAGCAAAAGAACTGGCTGCAATAGCGAACCTGAAAAGTCAGATTTCCACCTGTGAGGAAGTGATGAAGAAAAATTATCTGGAGATTGGCAAAATCTATTTTGAGCAGTACAGTGATATGCCGGAACCTCCTTTTGAGAAGCAGTGCGAGACCATTAAGAACAGTCAGCGTGCTATTGCAGACTTACAGGAAAAGATCGAGCAGCTAAAGACAACGTAAAACAAAAATTTGAGAATAATGAACTGAGAATAGTGAAAATAAAAACAGGGTTGACAGCAATCCTGTTTTTAATTATAATGCAAACGTAACAATGTTATGTGAATAATTGAACAGCTATGAAAATGATGCAAATAAACGGAGACAGAAAATGCCACGAAGACAGGAAAAACAAAATGAGAATAAAGAGACCAGACAACACCTGCTGGACTGCGCCAAAAAAGAATTCCTGGAAAAGGGATATATGAAAGCATCCTTGCGGAATATCTGTAAGGAAGCGGGCGTGACCACCGGAGCCTTGTATTTCTTTTTTAAGGACAAGGAAGACCTTTTCGGGGCACTGGTGGAAGATCCGCTGAAAAAACTCTATGCAGCCATGGAAGAACACTACGCTACGGAGATGCGTAACGGAGAACAGGTGGCACAGCTGGCACTGGAAGATGATAGGGATCTGGAAACATCCAGACAGATCATCCGGCAGATGTATGCGAACCGGGATGCCTTTTTACTGCTCCTGACAAAGTCCCAGGGATCCCGATTTGAGAATTGCCTGGATGAGATCGTGGATATCTCGGAGCAGCAGTACAGAAGACTGTGCGATACTGTGACCTGTGCTACTAAAAAACCGAGAATTGATGATTATATGACGCATTGGATGGCACATATTATGGTTGATACATTTGTTCATTTATTTTTGCATGAGACGGAAGAAAGCGTTGCACTGAAACATGTGGATGCCCTGACCATGTATCTGGTCCGGGGATGGATGGGCATGATGACAGAATCATAGAAACATCGAGCACCCTGATGGAGTAGAAGACTTCTAAGGGTGCAATTTCAGACCATTAACATAACAGTGTTATGTTAATGAAAATCATTATCAATAAGCGAGGAGGCAGGATATGTATCTGGAAGTAAAGGATTTGAAGAAAAGCTATGGAGAAGGCGGCGGCTATGTACAGGTATTAAAAGGGATTACCGCAGGTGTGGAAAAAGGTGAAATGTGTGTCATTCAGGGTACCAGCGGCTCCGGTAAATCTACGTTACTCAATTGTATCGGAGGCTTGGATACGGTAGATTCCGGATCGATTGTCGTAGACGGGATGGAAGTGGCAGGACTTGGAAGCAAGGCATTGTCCGATTATCGGAGAGATAAACTGGGATTTATTTTTCAGTTTTATAATCTGGTGCCGAACCTGACGGTAAAGGAGAACATACAGGTCTGTCAGTACCTGACGAAGAATCCCTTAGAACTGGAGGAATTATTGCAGGTACTTGGTCTCACGGAGCATCAGAATAAGTTCCCGGCACAGCTCTCCGGAGGTCAGCAGCAGCGTTGCGCCATTGCCAGAGCACTCATCAAGAACCCCAGCCTTTTGTTGTGCGATGAGCCTACGGGGGCTTTGGATTCCAAAACATCCAGAGATATTCTGATGCTGTTGGAGGATATTAACAGACAGTATGGTACTACCATGCTGATCGTTACGCATAATAATTCCATAAAAAATATGGTGCATCAGGTCATCATGATCAAGGACGGACAGATCAGCAAGAATTACCGGAATGAGAAGCGGATTCCGGCGGCAGAACTGGAGGATTTGTAGGATGCAGAGGATATTGAGTAAACGGGTACTCCGGGATATCAGGGAAAATCTCCTGCGATATCTGGCACTGTTTTTCCTGGTGGCACTGGTCATGTATATGGTAGTGGCAATCGTGGGAGCTGCAGAGACGATCATGCAGGGAACAAAAGAGAGTGGCAGGCTTCATCATAGGGAGGATGGACAGTTTGGCGTATTTGTCCCACTGACAGACGGCGAGATCGCTCAGATTACGGAGAAGGGTGTGACATTACAGAGAGATTTTTCCATGGATTTTCATCTGGGACAGTCTACGCTCCGCGTCTATCAGGCGAGAGAGAACGTAGATCTGTTCGTCCCGTCTCAGGGCAGCGAGGTACCGGCGCAGGGGGAAATCCTGCTGGAACAGCACTATGCGGAAAAACATGAACTGGGGTTAGGGGATAGTCTTACCGTAGGCGGCAGAGATTTCATCGTTACGGGAATCGGCAGTACACCGGATTACGATGCAGCCTATGAAAAAATATCGGATACCACTGTGGACAGCAATCTGTTCGGAGTTGGATTCGTCACGGCAGAGGATTACGAAGCGTTAAAGGCAGGCGGAGAGAATTTTCGGACGGAGGATTATACTTATACCTATCTGCTGAATGATGCCATGACAGATCAGGAACTGAAGGAGCTGTTACAGTCCTTTGAACTGGACCGGAGCAAAGTGACGGATACCTATTTCCTGGAAATGTTAGCGGATGCGGAAGAGACGAAGAATGATATCCAGGATGGCATCCGGGAACTCTTAGACGGTGTGAATGAACTGGCAGATGGCGTGGACGAACTGGCAGAGCATAATGCGGAGCTGACGGATGCTGCAGATACGCTGTTCGATGCCATGCTGGAACAGGTAAATGACAGCCTGAAGGATGCCGGCGTAGAAGTAACGTTGACTTCGTCAAATTACGAACAGCAGCTGAGTACCATGATTGCTAATCCGCATGCTTATACTGCATCTATAAGGCAGGATCTGCAGGAGGCAAAAAAATCTCTGGAGGCACTGCAGGAGTATAAGGATGGCATCAAAGCGTATACGGATGGTGTCAATGCGGCTTCCGACGGCAGTGGCAAACTGGTCGTGGGAATGGGACAGATCACTGCAAACAGTGATGCCCTGAATCAGGGAGCGGATGCTATTTTCAATGCCATTCTTGGAATGGTAAATGAACAGCTGCAGGCGCAGCTTAGTGCTGCCGGGGTTCCTTTTTCCGGACTCACGGCGGATGGATACGGCAAGGAACTGGATCAGATGGCGGCAACGTTCACACAGCTGGGAGCCCCTCAGGTGGCAGCACAGCTGTTCACAGTGAAGAGCCAGCTGGACACGGTAGCACAGTTTCGGGATGGTGTGAAGACATATACGAAAGGAGTCGGGGAAGCCTCCATCGGCAGCCAGCAGCTGTTCTGTGGACTGAGCACCCTATATACCGCCAGTGAAACCGTAGTGGATGGCACGGATGCTGTGGTGGATGCACTGATCGATATGGTGGAAGCACAGCTTAAAGAAAGTGATATCACCGTAGACCTGACCTCCGATAATTATAAGGAAGAGCTGGACCGTCTGATGGCAGAGGGCAGTAGTGTCGATGTCAAGCTGAAGGATTCCCTGAACGATGCGAAGGATACCCTGGCGGATCTGGAGGATTTCCGGGAAGGGATCATAGATTACACGGATGCCGTAGATGAGATCGCCGACGGCAGCAGAGAACTGCGGGATGGGGTACAGGAGCTGCAGGATGAAACAGACGACATGATCGAGGAGTATTTTGCTTTTGACATTGATAATCTGACACAGTTTCTCATAGCAGCTGACAATCCAAGAATGGATGCAGCTGCGGGGGATGTGGTCATCAATAGGTTTGCCGGTATCCTGGCCGGAATTATTCTCATGGTCCTGTTTACTTATGTGATTTCTGTATTTGTGATACATAATATTGAAAAGGAAAGCAGCGTCATTGGGGCATTATATGCCCTGGGTGTGACCAGGGGGCAATTGCTGTTCCACTATCTGTTAAATCCCCTGCTGATCTCTTTCCTGGGCGGAGTTGTCGGATGTATCCTGGGATTTTCCGAATACGGAACAGGCTGGCAGATGGGTGATAGTATCGCATATTATTCTCTGCCGCCTATGCGGATCGTAACGCCCGGATATCTGCTTTTTTACAGTCTGATCATGCCGCCTGTGACGGCAGCAGTGGTAAATTATCTGGTGATCAATAAAAAGTTAAAATGCACGGCTCTGTCACTGCTTCGTAACGAGCAGACGGCAGGAAAAGCCGGTAGAGTACAGAATATGAATCTGGGGAATATGAAATTTCTGCTCAGATTCCAGATCAGACAGATGCTGCGGGAAATACGTTCTGCATTTGCTGTTGTGATCGGTATGTTCATCTGCCTGCTGATCCTGATGATGTCCATAGACTGTGCGGTACTGTGTATCAATTTTGGAAACGCCTGTCTGGAAGAAACAAAATATGCTTATATGTATACCTATAAATATCCTACGGAGGATGTCCCGGAGGGAGGAATACCGGCGTATGTCGAGAATCTGAAAAAGGAAGCTTATGGGTATAATCTGGATGTGACAGTGCTGGGGATTGATGATGACAATCCGTATTTCCCCATAGTGACCGCCGACAAGAAAAACGAAATCGTGATATCCAGTGCTGCGGCACAGAAATTCGGTGTGAAGGTGGGCGACAAGCTGGTGCTTTCCGATGAGGTGAATGAGAGAGATTATGCTTTTACTGTGAAAAATATTGTGAATTTTACATCCGGCGTCTATGTTTTCCTGGATAGGGATGTCATGCAGGAATTGTTTGATCAGGAGGACGATTATTATAATGTAGTGTTTGCGGATCATGCACTGGATATTGATAATGGCAGATTATATGCCACAGTATCCAAAGAAAATGTGGAGGAAAGTTCACAGATTTTTACAGATATGATGGGACCGATGGTGGTAATGCTCGTGGCAATATCTGCGCTGATTTTTATGATCGTCATGTACCTGATGATGAAAGTGATGATCGATCGTTCCGCCTTTTCCATTTCACTGATGAAAGTATTCGGTTACCGTAGAAGGGAGATCCGAAGACTCTATCTGGATGGGAATTTCTATGTGATTCTGCTGGGGGCGCTGATCTGTGTTCCACTGGCAAAATGGAGCATGGATCTGGTGTATCCGTATTGTATTGCCAATGTTGCTATCGGCATGGACATAAAGTTCACGCCGCAGATATATATCATGATTTATGGTGGAATTTGGTTATGCTACATAGTGATCAATTTCTTATTGGTAGGCAGATTGAATAAGCTGGTACCCGCAGAGGTATTAAAGAACAGAGAATAGATTTACAAAGCCTCTCATCCAAATGGGTGAGAGGTATTTTTTGACTTTTTTGTAATTATATGTTGACAGAATGGACGTAGAATGATATAACAATACTAATCCTATCGGACAAATAGGAATAATATGAATAGTAGGAAATGGATGCAGGAGGAGACAAGTTATGAAAAACAACATCTTAAAAAAGACAGTAGCAGTATTGGCAGCAGGAACAATGGCGGTATCTCTTGCTGCATGTGGTAATGCGGATCAGAGCGCAGACGGGGCACAGACCGGCGTCCAGGGCAGTACAACACAGGAGAGTGCAGCACAGAGCGATGCAGCCCAGGGCAGTGCAACTTCAGACAATACGGAGAAGACCAAAATTATCGTAGCCACCACGGGAACCGGTCCCAGCCCCTTTATTTTTCAGGGAGACGATGGCAATCTGGACGGTTATGATATCGCGGTGATCAAGGAGATATTCTCCAGACTTCCACAGTATGAGCTGGAGTTCCAGACGACAGAATTCGCATCTATTTTCACCGGAATCGATGCAGGATATTATCAGATGGGCGTGAATAACATTTCTTATAATAAAGAGAGAGGCGAAAAGTACTTGTTCTCGGATGTGTACAGTGTAAGTACCTACGGTATTCTGGTAAGAGATGATAATACCGATATTCAGACACTGGATGATCTGCCGGGACATACCACAGAGACCTCTCCGACCAGCTATAATGCTTCCATGTATCAGTCCTACAATGAGGCACATCCCGATGCACAGATCGAGGTATCTTATATCGAGGATTCCAATAATACACCGTTGAGTGTATCCGACGGCAAGATTGATTTTGAACTGTTTTCCAAAACCACATTGCAGTCCCAGGTAGCGGAATACGGACTGACCAATGTCAAGATCATTGACGTGCCCATTGAAGATTCCACTGCATTCATGGATAAATTAAGCGGTAACTTCTTCGTGGTATCGAAAGAGTATCCTCAATTGGTGGAAGACATCAACACTGCATTTGAAGCAGCGCTGGAGGAAGGCAGGATTTTGGAGATATCCAAACAGTATCTGGGTGACGATGCTGACAACAATACGATTCTGAATGAAAAACCTAATCCCCCAGCTATGCTGGGGTGAATGGAGTAAGCAGTAGCGTGTAGGATAACGATAAAAAGCCTCCTGTGTTACAATGAGAAAGGTATCGCAAGCCAATCTCAAAACAAAGGAGGCGGTCCTTAATGGACAATCAAAGTTTATCACATGTTCGCTGGAAATGCCAGTACCATATAGTTTTCATACCAAAGTATCGTAAGAAGATATTGTATGGTAAGTTAAAAAATGATGTAAGAGAAATAATCTCAATACTGTGTAAGTATAAGGATGTACAGATTATAGATGGAGCAGTATGTGAAGATCATATACATTTAAGCGTAGCAATACCACCTAAAATAAGTATATCGAGCTTCATGGGATATTTGAAGGGCAAAAGTACACTAATGCTATATGACAGGCATCCGGAACTGCAAAGTAAGTGGGATAAGTCATTTTGGGCAAGAGGATATTATGTGTCGACAATTGGTAATATTACAGAAGATGCAATAAAGAAATATATCCAAGAACAGTCGGAAGAGTCAAGGAAAGAAGAAAACAGAAGTACCTCTTTATAGAGGACCAGTAACAAAGCTTGTGATACCCGCCTTTCAGGCGTGTATGCAATCAGCCCTTTTTAGGGCTAATATTAAACCACCAGTTGAACTGGTGGTTGGTAACTAGAGAATATATCGAATTTGCAAAAGAGTACATTGCAAACGATCAGGCTGCAACCAACTAAACTAACATAAGGCAAAGGGGCATAAGGTTATGCTGAATATATTTGATCCATCAGTAGTAATTGACGATATTGGTGTTTTGATCGGTTATATTCCCATTACGCTGGGACTGACTGCAGCGGCGGGAATCGTGGGACTGATCTTAGGATTTCTGTTGGCAATAATCCGGACCCGCAGGGTTGTGGTGTTACATCAGATCGCGGGAGTATTTATCTCACTGATGCGCGGAACTCCTATTCTGGTACAGTTATATGTGACCTATTTTGGTATTCCCATTTTAATTAAATACATCAACTACTATCAGGACAAAAATATTCAGATAGCCGAGATCCCGGCGATTCTTTACGCTATCGTAGCGCTGGCACTGAACAACGCGGCATTCTGCTCGGTCATCATCCAGTCCTCCTTAGAAGCGGTGGATAAGGGTGAGATCGAGGCGGCAATTGCACTGGGCATGACAGGACCCCAGAGAATGTTCCGGATCATTCTGCCGGAAGCAGCGGAGATCGCTCTACCCTCGTTGGGCAATCAGATCATAGGTCTGGTCAAGGGAACTTCCTTAGCATTTACCTGTGGCGTCGTGGAGATGACTGCAGAGGGTAAATTGCTGGGAGCCAGAGGTTACCGGTACTTTGAGGCATATGTTGCACTGGCGATTCTGTACTGGGTGATCACCATTGTGCTGGAACAGATCATCCGTCTGGTGATGAACAGGGTACGGGTACCCGATGTGGTCGGCAAAGAAGGCAAGACGGCAGAGAAAAACCAGAAAAACAAAGGGGGTGTCCTGTAATGATCAGACTGGAAAACATAAGGAAATCCTTTGGAGATAATACAGTCCTCGACGGCATCAGCTTTGATATAGAAAAGGGCGATGTGGTGGCAATCATCGGACCCTCCGGCACCGGAAAATCCACACTGTTACGCTGCATCAATATGCTGGAGACCCCGGATGAAGGGAAAATTGCCATCGATGATTTTGAACTGGATTATCGGAAAGTGAACCGCAAGGATCTTCTGGCGCTCCGCAAGAAGACTACCATGGTATTCCAGAGTTTTAACCTGTTCCGTAAGAAGACAGCACTGCAGAATGTCATGGAAGGACTGACCCAGGTGCAGAAGCTGTCCCACGCGGAGGCGGAAGAGATCGCACTGAAACAGCTGGAAAAAGTAAAGATGCTGGAGCGTAAGGATTATTATCCGAAGCATCTGTCCGGCGGACAACAGCAACGCGTCGCCATCGCAAGAGCCATCGCCATGCAGCCGGAGTTGCTTCTCTTCGACGAACCCACCAGTGCCCTGGATCCGGAACTGGTAGGAGAAGTGCTCGAGACGATCCGGGAGATCGCCAAGGCAGGCAATACGATGTTAATTGTCTCCCATGAGATGAATTTCGTAAAAAATGTAGCAACCAAGGTGATCTTCATGGAGGGCGGCAAGATCGTGGAGATGGGTACCCCACAGCAGATCTTTGCCAATCCGAAAAATGAAAGGACGAGAGACTTTTTGATTAAAAACAGTATTGTGATTCCGCCGGAGTTTTCAATCTGATGATTTTATACAAGCGACGGATCCCGGGAGAGAGATATGGAATATAAATATAACGCACTGGAGACCGCAAAGGCGGCTATGAGATTTATTAATACGAGGAAAAGACAGGCACCGGAAGGTATCTATTTTTCCTTAGAGGATGGAGAGACGGGACATGCTTCCTACTACGATGAGATCTGTCTGTATGCGGGAGCATCCGGAATCCTTTGTTTTCTGCTGGGGCTCTACGATGCCACTGCGGACCGGGAGTACCTGGAGGAGGCAAAAGAAGTTGCCAGATACCTGCAATACCGCTGGAATCACCAGAGAACCTTAAAGAGAAACTTCTCTCAGTATGCTTTTTCCAGTGGCTGGAGCGGCGCCGGATTCGCATTGTTGCAACTGTATCAGGTGACCGGGGAGCAGACTTATGCGGACACGGTGAATTCCATCGTGGAACAGGCAATCCGGGATGCCAGACCGGCCGCATCCGGCGAGGGCAATGAGTGGTCTACTTTTCAGGGAATCGTTGGCAATGCGGGAACCGTACTTTTTCTGTTGAAAGTGGCGGAAGTCCTGAAAAACAAGAAATTCCGGGATTTTGCACTGGATGCCGGACAGACCTTTTTACATCAGGGAAGAAAAATGGGTGACGGCAAAATTGTCTACCAGGGCGTAGATCCTACGTATTTTGGTGCCGGGAAGGATTATATCGATCCGAATTTCCCCATGGGAACCGGAGGAATTGCCTTTGCTCTGCTGAAACTGTATGAAGCAAGCGGCGACAAGCGTTTTTTAGATGCAGTGGCGGGTGTGACAGAATATATGGATACGGCGGCGGTGAAAATGAAAGCCGGAAAATTATTGCCCCACGGATTGCCGGACAGAGGAGACCTGTTCTATGCGGGCTATTGTCACGGACCGGCGGGAACCAACCGTTTCTTTTATCAGCTGTATCAGATGACCGGGGATGAAAAATATAAAAAAGAGATTGAAGATCTGACAGACGGCATGGAATCGCTGGGAGTTCCGGCGAAGCAGAGTGCCGGCTACTGGAATGTACTCAATATCTGCTGCGGTACCGCGGGCATTCTCAATATGTATCTGGGGCTCTGGGCAGCTTTTGGAGAAGACAGATATTATGAAAAGGCACAAGAATGCAAAAAGATCCTGTTAGACCGGGCAATCTACGAAGAGACAGAAGCAGGTCTGACTGCAAAATGGCAGTTCGCATTAGACCGTGTGGCAGCGGATGTACTGACCACTCCCATCGGATTCTTAGACGGCGCTGCGGGCATCGGTGCGATGCTGTTGCAGATGCATGGTGCCGAGAACGGTAATTTCAAAGCGATGAGGGCAATTGACGATCCATTTCCCGCGAAAAGGAGATAAAGATACATGGAACGAAAGTTGATCAAAAATGCCACGGTGTTTGACGGAAAAAGCAGTAGATTACAGAAACATGCAAATATCGTCATCGAAGGAAGCCTGGTAAAAGAAATCTATACGGGAGAGATCTCGGAAGAGGGATTTGCTGAGATCTATGATGCGAAAGATCATTTCGTAATGCCGGGACTGACGGATGCCCATGTGCATGTCTCTCATAATGTGCCCATCGGAAGTGAGGAGCAGCGGATCGATGACATGGCGGTACGCAGTGTGCGCTATGCATACGATATGCTGATGCGTGGATTTACCACCCTGCGGGATGCCGGCGGTGTCACAGTGGGATTGAAACGCAATATTGATAACGGCTACCTGGATGGCCCTAGAATTTTTCCTTCCAATGCTTATATTTCTCAGACCTGCGGACACGGTGACTGCAGAAAAAGCCGTGCGGAGATCAGACTGCCGGACGGTAATTTCCTAAACGCCACCTTACAGTACCGCGCAAATTATATTGCAGATGGTCCTGCGGAGATGCTGCGGGCGGTGAGAGAGCAGCTGTTTCTAGGTGCATCCCAGATCAAGCTGATGGCGGGCGGCGGCATCAGCAGCAGATATGATCCTTTGGATACGGTGCAGTTTACTTTTGAAGAGATGAAGGCAGCCGTAGATGCAGCGGAAGATTACGGAACCTATGTCATGGCGCATCTCTATACCCCGAAAGCCATGCAGCGTGCAGCAAAAGCGGGAATCAAAAGTTTCGAGCATGCAACTATGATGGATGACGAGACCGGACGTATCATCAAAGACCTTGGAATCTGGGTGATGCCGGGACCCCAGTCCCAGCGTCCCGTGACATCCCACGGGCCACAGCCGGATCATGTGATCCACAAGGCAGAACGTGTGAAAGCGGGCTGCGAGATTGCAACAGAGGTGATCAACAAGTACGATCTGCCTATCGTGTTCGGCACGGATTCCTTCGGCGATCCACATTTTGCGGAGGAACATCAGCTGGAGGATTTCCGGTATTTTAAGAGACGTTTCGGAAGCTTCAAAGGTCTCGTGGCAGCTACCGGAAACGCCCATGAACTATTCAAACTTTCCACCTACCAGAACCCGTACCCGGAGGGGAAGATCGGTGTGCTGGAGGCAGGTTCCTTTGCCGATATCCTGATCGTAAATGGTAACCCCATAGAAGATCTGGATGTATTGTCAGTACAAGACAATATGTTGTTTATTATGAAGAATGCGAAAGTATATAAAAACAGGCTATAACGGATTATGAAAGGAAGCGGCGGCAGGGATGCCGCTGCTTTTGGCGCAATTCACAGATTGAATCTTAAAAAAAAGTATGGTATGATATAGGGCAGAACTGAAAAACGCGGAAATTACGGAGGTTTTGCATAGAATGGAACAGTACAAGCAGGAATTTATTGATTTCCTACC
>DLZQ01000006.1:21793-27490 GCA_003447295.1 Lachnospiraceae bacterium | reverse complement strand
TCGAGTGTGTCCGTTGGACGCACAGTATAAAGTCAAAAACAAAAACAGCGACTTGTGAGCAAGCTCCCAGATCGCTGTTTCTGTTTTGACTTTGCATGGCTCGTAACTCTCAAGTAAGGTTGACAGAACGGTGGAAACCGTAGTATTTTGAAACAGACTACTGTGGATAACGGTGTAAGAGACAAAATCAGACAGAAAAAAGTAAGTTACGACAAGAATGAGGATACAGACATATGAAGATCTACTTGGTAAGACACGGGGAGACGGACTGGAATCAGGCAGGACTTTTGCAGGGGCAGACGGATATTGCGCTTAATGCCCAGGGATTGGAGCAGGCCCACGAGGCGGCGGAGCGGTTAAAAGAGGTCCCGTTTGAAATTGCATTTTGTTCACCACTGATCCGGGCAAAGCGCACGGCAGAAATCATCATAGGCGACCGGAAGATCACTCTCACCACAGATGAAAGACTCAGAGAACTGAATTTCGGACCCTGGGAGGGCGTGGACATCCGGACGATCAAGGATGCTGCCAGCCAGCCTTTCACCAATCCGGGCAGCTACGTTCCCCCCGCGGGAGCGGAGAGTTTTGCACAACTGTATAAAAGAAGCGGAGAATTCGTAGATCAGGTATTGCTGCCATTAGAAGGTACATATGAGACTGTGCTGGTGGTGGCTCACGGAGGAGTGAACCGCAGTATATTGAATCCCGTTCTGAATATTCCTGTGGATGATTTCTGGCGGATGCATATGGGCAACTGCGCAACTGCGATTCTCGACTGTACAGATGGAAAGCTGTCCATGCTGGAATATATGGACAGCCAAAGCGCTAATACGAAGAGCAGACTGCTGTGAAGAAAGTCCAATATGAAAAATCCTACATCGGATATATTCGCAGAACGCAGTTTTTTCATGGCTCTGAATAGTTACCATGATGGAAAGGTGAGAGACTAAGAATGCACATAGACAGAGAAGATATGTTGGAACTGACCAGGAGAATGACTGTGTCACGCAGCTGCTTTTCCCGCATTGCCGGAGCATACATGGATGAAGAAGGATTTATTGACGGTACCTTCAATACGCATTTCCTGAAATTATCCGGAAGCGAGAAGGAGAAGAATCTGAATATCGCCAAGACCGTTCCCTATTCCAATACCAATGTGAATCTGAAGAACTATCGTCTGGACCTGGGAGCCAGGAGACCCGGCGGCGTAATACAGCTGTTGGAAGCCCTGCGGCAGTGCAAATTAAAAAATGATGCATTATTGTACTCCCTTTATGAATATATTGGAGAGAGATACCAGCCGGGCTATCCTTATGCCATCTATCTTTTCTTCGGCAGCTATGATGTGCCTACCAAAGGCAAAGATAAGGAGAATCAGTGGGAATCCGAGGAGGTCTATCAGTTCCTGATCGCTACCATCGGTCCGGTCACGGGAGACTATGAGGTCGGGAGACCGGAAGCGGGGTTTTTATATCCGGCATTTGCCAACCACAGCACAGATATTGACGGTATTAATATCTATCAGTCGGAGGAAGGTTCACACCTGTTTGCTGAAATTTTAGGCGTTTTGGCTTGACAGAAAAAGATTTTTTCCCTATAATACGCGCTGGAACAAAGTAAATCACCGATTACAAAACCCGTAAGGGCAGTGGATTTTTCAAGATTTTGATCTTATTTTCGCCACACAGCAGAAATGTTGTGTGGCGTTTGTTGTATAAGGAGCAGAAAATGAATCAGACATACATGAAAGAAAAAAAGATATTCCCGTTAGTTATGTCCATGGCACTTCCCATGATGCTGTCCATGGCATTTAACTCCCTCTATAATATTGTGGACAGTTATTTCGTGGCAAAGCTCAGCGAGGATGCCATGACCGCCCTGTCCCTCGTTTACCCTGCACAGAATCTGCTGACTGCTGTGGCGGTGGGCTTCGGGGTGGGGGTCAATGCCATGATCTCTTTTTATCTTGGAGCACAGAATCAGGAAAAAGCGGATAAGACAGCGACCCAGGGCATGGTGCTGGGAGTATTGCACGGTGTGCTGCTCATGGTTCTGTTCCTCTGCGGAATGAACTTATTTTTGGGAATGTTTACGAAGAGTGATACGGTGCGGGCACTTGGCATGGAATATTCCAATGTGGTATTTTTGTTCTCCACTATTGTGACCGGGGGCATCACACTGGAGAAAATATTCCAGGCGGTAGGCCGGATGCGGGCTACCATGGTCAGCATGATCGCCGGATTTGTCACGAATATTGTGCTGGATCCGCTGCTGATCTTCGGCATTGGACCTTTTCCCCGGATGGAGATCGCCGGAGCGGCGCTTGCCACCGGCATCGGTCAGGTGATCACATTACTGGTATATCTCATCTATTATGTGGCGGATCCTTTGCCGGTGAAGCTTCATAAAAAATATCTGCGTCCGGAAGGAGAAATCTGCGGCAAGACTTACGGTATCGGTATTCCGGCGACTCTGAATATGGCACTGCCTTCGCTGCTGATCTCTGCATTGAACGGTATTCTGGCAGCATATTCCCAGGGGTATGTGCTGGTGCTGGGTGTTTATTATAAGTTACAGACCTTTATTTACCTGCCTTCCAACGGTATCATTCAGGGCATCCGCCCCTTGATCGGCTATAACTACGGTGCCGGAGAGAGAAGGCGTGTGGAACAGATCTACCGCCTGACACTGGAACTGACTGCCGGGATCATGGCTGCCGGTACGGCCCTGTGCTGGCTGATCCCCGGAGGGCTGATCGCACTGTTTACTGAGAATCCGGAGACCATCACCATCGGTATCACGGCACTGCATATTATCAGCCTGGGCTTTATTCTGTCCGCTGTGTCGGTGACCAGCTCCGGAGCCCTGGAGGCACTGGGACAGGGTATGGCTTCCCTGGTGATCTCCGTGATGCGTTATGTGGCGGTGGTCATCCCTGCGGCATTTGTCTTAAGCCGCATCATCGGTGTCACCGGTGTATGGTGGGCGTTTGTCTGCACGGAGAGCGTGACCGCGGTGGTGGCGTATGTGCTGTACCACAGAGTGTGGAAGAGGGCGTAAAGCGGGCGCTCCCCTCGTCGATTTATGCAGCGCCGGCTCCTTACGCAAGCGTAAAGCCGTCTTGGCACAAATCGACGGGTGAACTGATGTATACACAATATCTAGTATCCTTTAATTGACTTCCCCTACAAAGTGTTGTAGAATGGATGGTGATAGGTTTTATGGGCGTAAGCCATGGGGACATGAGATTAAGGGGGTACACAAGATGTTTCAGGTAATCAAACGAGATGGTTCCAAAGCAGATTTTACACTGACGAAGATCAATGATGCCATTATGAAGGCTTTTACTGCGACGCAGATGAGCTATAATAACGACATCATTGATCTTCTTGCGTTACGGGTGACCGCAGATTTCCAGAAAAAGGTGGAAAATGATGAGATCCATGTAGAAGATATTCAGGACAGCGTGGAGCGTGTGTTGGGACAGGCGGGCTATGAAGAAGTAGCGAAGGCGTATATTCTGTATCGCAAGCAGCGGGAGAAGATGCGTGCCATGAAGTCCACAATCTTAGACTACAAGGATGTGGTCAACAGCTATGTCAAAGTCGAGGACTGGCGAGTGAAGGAGAACTCCACGGTGACCTATTCCGTAGGTGGTCTGATCTTAAGCAATTCCGGTGCGGTAACGGCGAACTACTGGCTGTCCGAAATCTACGACGAAGAGATTGCCGAGGCACACCGCAATGCGGATATCCATATCCATGATCTGTCCATGCTGACCGGTTACTGCGCGGGATGGTCCTTAAAGCAGCTGATCAAGGAAGGACTGGGCGGCATCACCGGCAAGATCACTTCTGCTCCGGCGAGACACTTATCCGTACTGTGCAACCAGATGGTGAACTTCTTAGGGATCATGCAGAACGAATGGGCAGGAGCACAGGCTTTTTCCTCTTTTGATACCTACCTTGCCCCTTTTGTAAAAGTAGATCATTTGAGTTATCCTGAAGTGAAAAAATGCATCGAAGCATTTATTTACGGTGTTAATACACCCAGCCGCTGGGGTACGCAGGCTCCTTTCTCCAATATTACACTGGACTGGACGGTGCCCGATGATCTGGCAGAGTTGCCGGCGCTGGTAGGCGGCGTGGAGATGGATTTCAAATACAAGGATTGTAAAAAGGAAATGGACATGGTAAACAAGGCATTCATCGAGACCATGATCGAGGGTGACTCCAATGGCCGCGGTTTCCAGTATCCGATTCCTACTTATTCCATCACGAAGGATTTTGACTGGTCCGATACCGAGAACAACAGACTGTTATTCGAAATGACCGCAAAATACGGTACGCCGTATTTTTCCAACTATATCAATTCCGACATGCAGCCCAGCGATGTCCGCAGTATGTGCTGCAGACTGCGTCTGGACCTGCGGGAACTGCGTAAGAAGACCGGAGGATTCTTCGGCTCCGGTGAAAGCACCGGAAGCGTTGGCGTTGTCACCATCAATATGCCCAGGATCGCATACCTGTCTGCCAATAAGGACGAATTCTACGCAAGACTGAATCATATGATGGATATTGCTGCGAGATCCCTGAAGATCAAGCGTGGTGTCATTACAAAGTTGTTAAATGAGGGACTGTATCCTTATACAAAGAGGTATCTGGGCACTTTTGAGAATCATTTTTCCACCATTGGTCTGATCGGCATGAACGAGGTGGGCCTAAATGCCAACTGGCTGAGATCGGATATGAGCGATCCGAGAACTCAGGAGTTTACCAAGGAAGTACTGAATCATATGAGAGAGCGCCTGTCGGATTATCAGGAGCAGTACGGAGACCTTTACAATCTGGAAGCGACTCCTGCGGAGAGTACCACATACCGTCTGGCCAAGCACGACAGAAAGCGCTGGCCCGGTATCAAGACGGCAGGAAAGCCCGGAGATACTCCTTACTATACGAACTCTTCCCATCTGCCGGTGGACTATACTGTGGATATTTTCGATGCACTGGATATTCAGGATGAATTGCAGACCCTGTATACTTCAGGTACGGTGTTCCATGCGTTCCTGGGAGAGAAGCTTCCCGATTGGAAAGCAGCGGCTTCCCTGGTGCGGACTATCGCTTCTAATTACAAGCTGCCATACTATACGCTGTCGCCGACCTATTCCATCTGTAAGGAACACGGTTATCTGGCTGGAGAGGTGAAGGTATGTCCTCATTGTGGGGCGAAGACCGAGGTGTACAGCCGCATCACCGGTTACTATCGTCCGGTGCAGAACTGGAATGATGGTAAGTTACAGGAATATGCCAACAGAACGGAGTATGACATTGTCCATTCTTCCTTAAAACGTCCCACCAGAAGTGTGGTAACGCTGTCCAATTTTGCGGAGGACGTGGAAGTGAAGGTGGAGCAGCCGCAGGATATCAAGTATCTGTTCACGACCAAGACCTGCCCGAACTGTAAGCTGGTGAAGGAATATCTGAAAAATGTGCCCTACGTGACCATTGACGCGGAGGAGAACATAGAACTGGCAAGACGTTACGGCGTAATGCAGGCACCGACACTGGTGGTAGTAAACGGCGACAGTCATAAAAAATATGTAAATGCTTCAAATATCAAGAAGTACGTTGACCAACTGACATTAGTTGGGGTAGAATAGAAACAGGTCATGAGGCATCGCCCGAAGGCGGTGCCTTT
>DLZQ01000006.1:0-21482 GCA_003447295.1 Lachnospiraceae bacterium | reverse complement strand
ATTGCAGAACGGAGGAAATATGATCAACAAACTGATCACTCGAATCAAAGAAACCAACGCACCGATCGTGGTAGGACTGGATCCTATGATGAAATTCGTGCCGGAATATATTAAAAAGGCGGCTTTCGCTGAGTATGGTGAGACCCTGGAAGGTGCCGCAGAAGCAATCTGGCAGTATAACAAGGGTATTGTGGATGCAATTTATGATCTGGTACCGGCTGTGAAACCTCAGGTGGCAATGTATGAGCAGTTTGGCATTCCCGGTATGGTGGCATTTAAAAAGACCGTGGATTATTGTAAAGAAAAAGGTCTGATCGTCATCGGCGATATCAAGCGCGGTGATATCGGATCCACTTCCGAGGCATACGCAGTCGGACATCTGGGCAAAGTACAGGTAGGCAGCAAGAGCTATTACGGTTTTGATGAGGATTTCGTGACTGTAAACCCTTATCTGGGCTCCGACGGCGTGAATCCTTTTGTGAAGATCTGTAAGGAAGAGAAAAAGGGCATTTTCGTACTGGTGAAGACTTCCAATCCCAGCAGCGGCGAGTTCCAGGATCAGTTGGTGGGCGGCAGACCGCTGTATGAGCTGGTGGGAGAAAAGGTAGCAGCCTGGGGAGCTGACTGCATGGGCGATTCTTACAGCTATGTAGGTGCTGTGGTAGGCGCAACCTATCCTGAGCAGGGCAAAGTGCTTCGTAAGGTAATGCCCAAGGCATTTATCCTGGTGCCCGGTTACGGTGCACAGGGCGGTAAGGGTGCAGATCTGGTACACTTCTTCAACGAAGACGGACTGGGTGCCATCATCAATTCCTCCCGTGGCATCATTGCCGCATATCAGCAGGAGAAGTATGCACAGTTCGGTGAGCAGAATTATGCAGATGCTTCCCGCGCGGCCGTACTGGATATGCGTGAGGATATCGCACAGGCACTGGCAGCACGCTAAAGACGCGCATGTCCACGTTTGACCGGCGCGTGGGGATAGGCTTATGTGTTTGACGGCATAATATACAAAGGTATGGGGTGTCCGCAAGCGGACAGATGGGAGAACGAAGGATGAGAGAAAAACTATATATTACCTTCCATTCGGAGGATGAAATCAGACATTTTGTGGATACCTGCAATGAATTCGATGATGCGATCGATATCCGTATTCAGAAGACCGCAATGGATGCGAAGTCTCTTTTGGGAATGCTTCTGATGAAGACGGAGGAACCACTGGAGATTGAATACGCCTGCTACGATGATGAGGATAATTACGAAGAGTTCAAGCAGGCTATTCTGGAAAAGTATGATGCGAAAGTCGTACCGGCATCGGAAAAATCTGCTGAAAATAAAATTGTTTGAAAAAATTAAAAAATTCTATTGACATTTTCGCCTGCAGCAGTTAAAATACATACTGTTGCAGGCGAAAACCTGTAAATGTACGTGTAGCTCAGTTGGATAGAGCGTCTGGCTACGGACCAGAAGGTCGTGGGTTCGAATCCTGTCACGTACATCCAAGGCCCCGGAGATGATGTCTCCGGGGTTTTTGTATCTCATTTTAGAAAAGTTTTAGAAATACTTCCAAGTCCGTATATTTACGTAGTACTTATGTCATGCTAAAATGATGGTGTAAACGGAAGGAATCGAGAAAATATGAATAAACAGGAATTTGTGGACCGACTGCGGATGGCACTGAACGGACGAGTGTCCCCGGGGCTGGTCATGGACAATGTAAATTATTATGAAGATTATATAAATACGGAGATCCGTAAGGGGCGTACGGAAGAGGAAGTCTTAGAGAGCCTGGGAGATCCGCGGCTGATCGCCCGTACGATCATCCAGACTAATGGCGGAGACGAATATTCCGGATACCGGAACACCGTCTATGGCAACGGAGAGTATAGAGAGGCAGCAGGACCGAATCTGCATCGCAGTTATACAGAGGATGGAAATGACGGTTCCCACCGGAATAAGGTGGCAGATGTACTTGTAAAGCTTCCTGCCTGGGTGTGGGTGATTCTTGGAATTCTGGTGGTAGTGCTGATCTTCAGTGCGGTATTTTCTGTATTGTCATTTTTGGCACCGGTATTGGTTCCTATTATGGTAGTGTTGTTTTTAGTGAAGTTGTTCCGCGACTGGCTCAACTAGTAACTATTTAACGGCTCTGAATAGAGTTAATTACCACGTAAAAAGCCACCAGGGGGAAGCTGGTGGCTTTTTTGAGGGGAGTATAAATAATACATAAGGGTGCAAATAGAATCATGAAGGGGTTTCTATCTACAAATCTTATTATAGTACTAACGTCACAAAAAAGCAAGAGGAAATTTAGTTCTAAAGTACCAAAAAATAAAATAGCATAAATTTCTGCAAAAAAGACATACTACTCCTGTAACTTAAAATAATTCCGATCAGGAGGTCACAGATATGTCTAATAATTACGATCAGAACAACGAGAACAAGTACAGTAACGCTTATGGTGAGAATCAGAACTCTCAGAATAAGCAGAACAGTAAGAATCAGAGCAAGAATCAGAGTAAGAACCAGAACAAGGACCAGAGCGAGAATAAGGAGCAGAACAAGTACTGCTAGTTTTTTGTGCATAAGAAGTCAGGGGCGTTCGCAGGAACGCCCCTATTTACATATTTTTGGAATGCATATATAATGATTTTATGTCTTGAGAACGGAGGAAGGAATGAGACGTTTTGAATTGATCGCCCCCTGCCATTTCGGCATGGAATCGGTGCTTAAGAGAGAGATCACGGATCTCGGTTATGATATTACGGAAGTGGCGGACGGCAGGGTCACTTTTTACGGAGATGAAGAAGCTCTGTGCAGAGCCAATATTTTCCTGCGGACAGCAGAGCGTATTCTGATCAAGGTGGGAAGTTTTCATGCCGAGACTTTTGAAGAACTGTTCCAGGGGACCAAGAATCTTCCCTGGGAAGAGTATATTCCGAAGGACGGAAAGTTCTGGGTGGCGAAGGCCGCAAGTGTGAAGTCCAAGCTGTTCAGTCCCTCGGATATCCAGTCTATTATGAAAAAGGCAATGGTAGACCGCCTGAAAAGTCAGTATGATATTTCCTGGTTCCCGGAGGATGGCGCTTCTTTTCCTATCCGTGTATTTTTGATGAAGGATGAAGTGACGGTGGGACTGGACAGCACCGGAGAATCCCTGCACAAGAGAGGTTACCGGAAGCTTACGGCGAAGGCTCCCATTGCGGAGAATCTGGCAGCGTCTCTGATCCTGTTGACCCCCTGGAATGCCGGCAGGATCCTGGTGGATCCTTTTTGCGGAAGCGGAACGTTCCCCATAGAGGCAGCTATGATGGCAGCCAACATGGCTCCCGGCAGGAACCGTAGTTTTACGGCGGAGGACTGGCCGCATATTGTGGGTAAAAAGGTGTGGTATGACGCTTCCGATGAAGCGGAAGAGATGGTGGATCTGTCGGTGGAGACAGATATTCAGGGATACGATATTGATGAGGATATGGTGAAGATTGCCAGAGAGAACGCGAGACTTGCGGGAGTGGATAAGCTGATCCATTTCCAACGCAGGGGCGTGGAGGAACTCCATCACCCGAAGAAATACGGTTTTATTATTACGAACCCGCCTTATGGAGAGCGTCTGCAGGATAAGAGCCAGATGCCGCAGTTGTACCGCACCATCGGTGAGAGATTCCGGGAACTGGATTCCTGGAGTATGTATCTGATCACCGCATACGAGCAGGCGGAGAAGGATATCGGAAGAAAAGCGGATAAGAACCGCAAGATTTATAATGGAATGATGAAGACCTATTATTATCAGTTCTTAGGACCGAAGCCGCCGAAGAGAAGAGAAGTATAACCTTCCATGAAAAAACGACTGCAAATCAGAGATCAAAAACAAAATATGACACTGACACTGATCCTGTGGCTTGTGTTAGGTGCCGTGTCTATGGGGGGAATGCTGTATGTGGCAGCACATAAGACAGTGGTCATATCCGCCAGAGGACAGGAACAGGGAGAGATTGTCCCGGAATATCGTACCGGTGAAAACGGAGAGATGCAGCTGCCCATGATGACAGACCATGTGGCTGACAGGCAGATCTGTATTCCGTTAGAAGCAGGAACCAAGGCGGAGAATGTAGTAGTAGAGAACCATTATATGGAAAAGGAACTCTGGGTCTACATACAGACCGGCAGGAAGACCTTCTATAAGGAACATAAAATCACGGGAGATCTGACACTTGTGGAAAAAGGAATCTGCGAGTCCCGGAATGAAGGTGTATTGCTGCGGCTGACAATGAAGGATGTGTTGGAATATCACAGTACTCTGGAAGAGGGAGTGTTACGAATTGATTATGTGATGCCGAAGGAACTCTATGACAGGATCGTGGTACTGGATCCGGCAGGAGGTGGCAGCAACAGAGGTGTTACGGCTTCCGGCTGCCAGGAAAAGGACATCGCTCTTAAAGTGGCGAAACAGACGGCACAGCTGATGGAAGATCAGAAAGTAAAAGTATATCTCACCCGCTCGGAGGATACGGAGGTATCCAAGGAAGCCCGGAGGATGTTCGCAGACTGGGTAGGAGCGGATCTCTATCTGGAGATCGGGCTGTCTGCGGATCCGGAGAATGAGGCTGTCTACGGAATCTGCGCGGAATATAACGATGAATATTATATTCCGGAGTTCGGAAATCTTCAGTGGGCAGATTGTGTGGCAAGGCAGGTCACAGTGGCTGCCAGCAACCGGGCGGTGGGAGTTGTTCCCGCAGCCGATGGAGATGTATTGTGGGATCTGACGATCCCGGCGGCGAGAATTTCGCTCGGCTACGTAACGAACAGCAGTGAGAGACAGCTGTTAGAGCAGGACAGTTACCAAAAAAAGCTGGCGGAAGGTATTGCGGAAGCCATCAACGAGGTTTATACTAATACGCAATGATAAATACGGTAAGGAGTATAAAATGCAGGGAAGAATCGTATTTGCAACCGGCAATGCCGGCAAAATCAAAGAGATCCGTATGATCATGGAAGATACCGGAATGGAAGTGGTATCCATGAAAGATGCGGGAATCCGGGTAGACATTGAGGAAAACGGACAGTCCTATGAGGAAAATGCGTTGATCAAAGCCCGTGCGGTGGCTGCCTTTACGAAAGATATCGTGATGGCGGACGATTCCGGACTGGAGATCGATTATCTGAACAAGGAGCCGGGCATCTATTCCGCCAGATATCTGGGGGAAGATACCCCGTATTCTGTGAAAAACGCGAATCTGATAAACCGGTTGGAAGGTGTGCCGGACGAAGAGCGTACCGCAAGATTTGTCTGTGCCATCGCGGCTATATTGCCCGACGGGCGGGAACTGACCACGAGAGCCACCATAGAGGGAAGAATCGGCTATGAGGAAAAGGGAGCAAACGGCTTCGGCTATGATCCTATTTTCTATGTGCCCCGGTTTGATAAGACGACAGCAGAATTAACAGAAGAAGAGAAGAATCAGGTCAGCCATAGAGGCAAGGCATTGCAGCTGATGAAAGAGGAACTGAAGAAATATGAAGATATTGATCGTAAGTGATACCCATAAAAAGAATGAGAATTACTTTAAAGTGTTGGAAATGCATCACCCGGATATGGTGATCCACTGTGGGGATGCGGAAGGCAGCGAATATGCGCTGTCCTCCGCGGCAGAATGCCCGGTGTATATTGTCCTTGGGAATAACGATTTCTTCTCAAATCTTCCCAGAGAGATCACGCTGGATATCGGTCCTTATAAGGTCTGGGTGACTCACGGACACAACTATTATGTATCCATGGGCAATGAGACGATTAAAAAAGAAGCCATTGACCGCGGTGTGGATATCGTGCTGTATGGACATACCCATCGCCCGGTGATCGATATCGATGATGACATTATTGCCGTGAATCCCGGCAGCCTCTCTTATCCGAGACAGGAGGGGCGCCTGCCGTCCTATGCCATCATGGAGATCGACAGGCAGGAAAAAGTACATTTTACCATTGCCTATCTGCGATAATTCCTCTTGACAGAGAGAAAAATTCTAGGTTATAATAACTCCTGCGTTGCGGGAGTCCGCAACGCAGCCTCGGGGTGTGGCTCAGCTTGGCTAGAGCACCTGGTTTGGGACCAGGGGGTCGCAGGTTCGAATCCTGTCACCCCGATGCGTAACTTAGGTTTTGTGTTTATTTTTCAAAAAATTAGTACAAAACTGTTGACAAATGATGTCGGATAAGTTACAATATGCTTCGTCGGTTTGCTAATGCAGTTAACGACAGATATGTGTTCGTAGCTCAGCTGGATAGAGCAACGGCCTTCTAAGCCGTGGGTCGGGGGTTCGAATCCCTTCGAGCACATTTGAGATAAGGAAGACTTTTGGTCATCACTGTCTCGCATGGTGGGTATAGCGCAGTTGGTTAGCGCGCCAGATTGTGGCTCTGGAGGCCAAGGGTTCGAATCCCTTTATCCACCTTTTTTCATTAGTGAAGTGTCGTAATGGCACGCTTGGTGTCATATTTATAGGGCTATCGCCAAGCGGTAAGGCACAGCACTTTGACTGCTGCATTCGCTGGTTCGAATCCAGCTAGCCCTGTTTCATTATGGGGTATTAGCTCAGTCGGTAGAGCACTTGACTTTTAATCAAGTTGTCGGGGGTTCGAATCCCCCATGCCTCACTAAGTGTTGTGACATCCTGATAACATACATCATTTCCACATCCTTTAAAACCCCGCTTGGGGCTTTTTTTTATGCGAAAGGAGCACTTTTATGCAGACCAAAGAAAACAAAATGGGAGTTATGCCCATTGATAAATTACTGATCTCCATGTCCCTGCCTATGATGATCTCCATGCTGGTGCAGGCGCTGTACAATATCGTAGACAGCATCTTCGTCTCCAGAATCAACGAATATGCCCTGCGTGCGGTATCCCTGGCTTTCCCGGTCCAGAGCCTGATGATCGCCGTGGCAGTGGGAACGGCAGTAGGTATCAACGCCTTTTTGTCCAAAACACTGGGAGAGAAAAATTTTGAGAAAGCAAACATTATTGCCAGAAACGGCATTTTCATTGCTATTGTAAGTTACGTGGCTTTTGCAGTGATCGGCGCAGTAGTTAGCAGACCGTTTTTTGCCAGCCAGACGGATGTCTTAGAAGTACGGGAGTATGGAGTGACATATCTGACCATCTGTTGTGTGGCGGGGATGGGGATTTTCCTGCAGACAACATTTGAAAGACTGTTACAGGCTACCGGCAAGACAATCTACACCATGATCACGCAGGGAATCGGTGCAATCATCAATATCATCCTGGATCCGATCCTGATCTTCGGATATTTCGGGCTGCCTCGGATGGGAATCGCCGGAGCAGCGGTGGCTACGGTTATCGGACAGATCATTGCGGCATCCATGGCACTTGTGTTTAATCTGAAATTCAATAAGGAACTGAATCTTTCCATGAAAGGCTTCCGTCCGAATGCGCATCTCATCGGACAGATCTACAAGGTAGGTGCGCCCTCTATTGTGGTACAGGCGATCGGTTCCCTTATGACTTACGGAATGAACCTGATCCTGGCGGCGTTTGGTTCTGCCCAGACAGTATTTGGTATCTATTTCAAGCTGCAGAGTTTTGTATTCATGCCGGTATTCGGTCTGAACAACGGCATGGTGCCCATCATCGCTTACAATTACGGTGCCGGACACAGAGACCGTGTCATTAAGACGATTAAGCACAGCGTGGCATATGGTGTGGGTATTATGTTCGTAGGATTACTTGCAATGCATATTTTCCCAGCACAGCTTATGCGTATGTTTGACGCGGAGGAAAGCCTGATTGCCATCGGCGTTCCGGCGTTAGAGACGATTTCCTTAAGCTTTGTGTTTGCCGGCTTCTGTATTGTGGTGGGAAGCGTATTCCAGGCGTTGGGCAACGGTGTTTACAGTATGATCGTATCTGTGGCAAGACAGATGTGTGTGCTGCTTCCCGTGGCGAAGCTTTTATCCTTAAGCGGTGATGTGACGCTGATCTGGTGGGCATTTCCCATTGCGGAGCTTGTCAGTGTGCTGTTAACATCGTATTTCTTGGTGAGAATCTATCGGAAAGTCATCTGTCACATCGGAGAGACAGCCGTTTAGGATGCTTGACAAGCTTAAGGGTGGCAGAGTATAATTAGGCGTGTTCTTTTGTGGACACGTAAGCGGTTATGGCGGAATTGGCAGACGCGCTGGTTTTAGGTGCCAGTGGTTACCCGTGTGGGTTCAAATCCCACTAACCGCATTTGTTAGTACTTGCAATTCCAAATGCCGGTGCTATAATAAGGATGGCAGAAGAATACTGCAGTACCCGGAAGCATAGCTCAGCCGGGATGAGCGTTCGCCTCACACGCGAAAGGTCAGGGGTTCGAGCCCCCTTGCTTCCATTTTTAGTAACTATTCAGAGCGACGGCAAAGTACTGGATAGTTATTTTTTTAATCAAATCAAAGGAATACAAAAGCAATGAAAGAAAACGTAAGAAAACAGGGAATTTTACTGCCGATATCCAGTATCCCTTCTACGTACGGGATCGGAACCTTCGGCAAAGAAAGTTATCGTTTTGTGGACTTTCTGGAGAAGTCCGGCAACAGACTGTGGCAGATCCTGCCGTTAGGCCCTACCGGGTACGGAGACTCGCCCTATCAGTCGTTTTCCACTTTTGCGGGGAATCCTTACTATATCGATCTGGAGCTTCTGATCGAGGAAGAGCTTTTGACGAAGGAGATCTGTGACAGCTATGACTTCGGAGACAATGAACATTACGTGGACTATGAGAAGATCTACCTGTCCCGGTTCAAGGTTCTGAAGATTGCATTTGAGAATGCGAAAAAACAGGGACTTCTGGAAAGCCAGGAGTATCAGAAGTTCATCACGGACAATGCTTACTGGCTGGATGATTATACTCTGTATATGGCAGTGAAAAATGCTTTCGGCGGTGTCTGCTTTATGGAATGGGATGAGGACATCCGTCTCAGAAAAGCGGCAGCACTTCGCAAGTACCGCAAAAAGCTCTCAGATGAGATCGCATTTTACTGCTTCCAGCAGTACCTGTTTGCCAAACAGTGGAAAGAACTGAAGGCTTATGCGAATAAAAAGGGCATCGAGATCGTAGGAGATATTCCTATCTATGTAGCTTTTGACAGTGCCGATACCTGGGCGAATCCCAAGCTGTTCCAGTTAGATAAGGAAGGACGTCCCATCGGTGTGGCAGGCTGCCCGCCGGACTGCTTCTCCGAGACCGGACAGTTGTGGGGCAATCCGCTCTATGATTGGAAATATCATAAGAAGACCGGTTACGAATGGTGGATGCAGCGTATTGCATATTGCTATCAGCTATACGATGTACTCCGTATCGACCATTTCCGGGGATTTGACGAGTACTGGTTTGTGCCTTACGGAGATCCTACGGCACAGAACGGTCACTGGGAGAAGGGACCGGGCTATGAACTGTTTGCTGTGATGAAAAAGAAACTGGGCAAAAAGAAGGTCATCGCAGAAGATCTTGGATTCCTGACCCCCAGTGTGATCCGACTGGTGAAGAAGACAGGCTACCCGGGAATGAAGATCTTACAGTTTGCTTTTGATGCGGGAAATGACAGTGAATATCTGCCCCATAACTATGATAAAAACTGCGTGGTCTATACCGGAACCCATGACAACGATACTACGGTAGGATTTATACAGAACATGCCGGAGAAGGATCGGAAGTTCGCGAAAAAGTATCTGGGACATAAGAATGACAAAAAGCTGTGCTTTGAGATCGTCCGGGCGGCATTGTCCAGCTGTGCGGATACGGCCATCATTCCTATGCTGGATTATCTGGAGCTGGACGGCAGTGCCAGGATCAATATTCCCTCCACGTTAGGATGCAACTGGAAATGGCGCATGGATAAGGATGCACTGGATCCGAAGCTTGCGAAGAAGATCTATAAAATGGCAAAATTATATGCACGATTATAAAAATACGGAAGGCGTTAAGCCTTCCGTATTGCGTTTTTAACATGCTATGCTTCCGGTGCGTGATGTAGTTCCAGTGCCAGATAGGAATTGTGGTATTCCTTGCAATAAGTCACATCCTTATCGAACCATGCGGGAGGAACAAACGCTTCTGCCGCTTCCTTGCTACCGAATTCCACTTCTGCCATGATCAGAGGAGCGAAGGGGACGTCAAAAACATCCAGCTCGATAGTCAGGGAATAGTCCGCAGGCGGTGTGGGGAAGCCTTCCTTGAATCCGGGATGCTCTAGCGGGATCAGGTAGCGCCTCTTGGAGATCACGGTGCCGTCGGCTTTTTCCCTCAGGTGATAATAAGATTCTTCGTTCAGTGGAAGATTGCTCTCATCTCTTGCCATCATACCGCTGCCTTTGTAGGTAAGATAATACTCATCATCCTGTTTTCTGGCGCGGATGACGGGGTTATAATTCAGATAGACCTGCTCGATGTGATGAGAGGGATAACTTTCCAGATTGTCAGGTAGGGATTTCAGGGTAAATTTACGCTCGATTTCCATGATGCAAATGCCTCGTTTCTGTATTTGGGACTTAAAAATACTGCCTTCTTTAGTATAGCATGATACTTCTCGAAAATACAATGTATTTGTAACAGTTTGCCCCTTTTACGCAAATATCTGACTGTGGGAATTGAATTACGATCTCAAATTGTGTATACTAATTATAATTGTGCGAAGTCAAAGAACGTGACTTGCAGACGAGGCAGGAAACGAAATGGAAAGTGAGGTAAAACCATGAGTAAGATAGCAATTTTTCTAGCAGACGGTTTTGAAGAAATAGAAGGCCTGACGGTGGTGGACATCTGCCGCAGATGCGGGCTGACCATCGATATGGTGTCCGTTACTGAGGACAGACAAGTGATGGGCTCCCATAAGATCCCGGTGACGGCGGACATGACACTGCCTCAGGTGGATTTTGACGAATATGATTGTCTGGTGCTTCCCGGCGGCGGACAGGGTACGAAGAATCTGGAGGCATGCGAAGTACTGATGCAGCAGGTCGATGCTTTTTACAAAACGGGAAAATACATCGCGGCAATCTGTGCAGCACCCAGTATTTTCGGGCACAGAGGCATCTTACGGGGAAAAAGAGCCTGCTCCTATCCCTGCTTCGAAGACCATCTGGAAGGTGCGGCAGTGACTGCGGGACCGGTAGAAGTAGACGGCAATGTGATCACTTCCAGAGGCATGGGAACTTCCATTCCTTTTGGACTGGCAATCGCAGGCGTGTTCTGCGGACAGAATAAGGCGGACGCCTGCGCACACGGCATTGTATACCAGCCGTAAAAAGGTGTGAGAAAGGACAGAGAATGAAAAAAGCGTTAATTACAGGAATTACCGGACAGGACGGCTCCTATCTGGCAGAGTTCCTTTTGGAAAAAGGATATGAGGTACACGGACTGATCCGCAGATCCTCCATCAGCAATACAGGACGTATCGATCATCTGATCCGGGAGAATAAAATTGTTCTTCACGGAGGGGACCTGTCGGATTCTTCCAGCCTGGTGCGGATCATCGGAGAAGTACGTCCGGATGAGATCTACAATCTGGGAGCACAGAGCCATGTGCAGGTGAGCTTCGAAGCACCGGAATATGCGGGTGATGTGGATGCACTGGGCGTGCTGCGTATCTTAGAGGCGGTACGTATCGCAGGACTGACCGAGACCTGCCGCATCTATCAGGCATCCACTTCCGAACTGTACGGAAGAGTGGAAGAGGTGCCGCAGAACGAGAATACACCTTTCCATCCATACAGTCCCTATGCAGTGGCAAAACAATATGGCTTCTGGATCGTGAAGGAATACCGGGATGCATACAACATGTTCGCAGTGAACGGAATCCTGTTTAACCATGAATCTGAGCGCCGCGGAGAGAACTTTGTGACCCGTAAGATCACACTGGCAGCCGGCAGGATCGCCTGTGGTATTCAGGATAAGCTGTATCTTGGGAACCTGGACTCCAAGAGAGACTGGGGGTATGCGAAGGACTACGTGGAATGTATGTGGCTGATGCTGCAGCATGACAAGCCGGAGGATTTCGTCATTGCCACAGGAGTACAGCATACGGTAAGAGAGTTCACCACACTGGCATTCCATTATGCCGGAATCGAACTGGAATGGCAGGGCAGCGGTATTCATGAAAAAGGAATCAACAAGGCGGACGGTAAGGTCGTGGTAGAAGTCAGCGAGGCGTTCTATCGTCCTACTGATGTGGTAGATCTGTGGGGAGATCCGCAGAAGGCACGTACGGTGCTGGGATGGAATCCCCAGAAGACAAGCTATGAGGAACTGTGCCGTCTGATGGCGGAGCATGACCTGAAGTTAGCCAAAACGGAAGCAGCGCTGATGAAAGAAATCTAACGAAAGGAAGCGGATTGAATATTATGGAAAAAGACGCTAAAATATACGTAGCGGGACACAGAGGCATGGTAGGAAGTGCCATCTGCAGAGCACTGGAGAGAAACGGATATAAGAACATCATCACCCGCACCCATAAGGAACTGGATCTGTGCAGACAGGATGCGGTAGAGGAATTTTTCGCAAAGGAAAAGCCGGATTATGTATTCCTGGCAGCAGCAAAAGTAGGCGGCATCATGGCAAACAGCGAAGCATTGGCGGATTTCATGTATGAAAACATGATCCTGGAGATGAATGTGATCCATGCCGCATGGCAGAACGACTGTAAGAAGCTGATGTTTCTGGGCAGTAGCTGCATTTATCCCCGTATGGCACCGCAGCCTATGAAGGAGAGCTGTCTGCTGACTTCTGAACTGGAGAAGACCAACGAGGCTTATGCACTGGCGAAGATTTCCGGATTGAAATACTGTGAGTTCTTGAACAGACAGTACGGAACCGACTATATCAGCGTTATGCCTACGAACCTGTACGGACCGAACGACAACTACCATCCGACTCATAGCCATGTGCTTCCGGCACTGATCCGCCGTTTCCATGAGGCGAAGGAATCCGGCGCGAAGGAAGTGGTCTGCTGGGGAACCGGAACACCTCTGCGGGAGTTCCTCTATGTGGATGACCTTGCGGATGCCTGCGTTTATCTGATGAATACTTACAGCGGCAATGAGACCGTGAACCTGGGCACCGGCAAGGAACTGACCATCCGGGAACTGACGGAGCTGGTGGCTAAGGTCGTAGGCTATACCGGAGAGATCAAATGGGATCCCAGCAAGCCGGACGGAACTCCCAGAAAGCTGTTGGATGTCAGCAAGTTAGAGAGTCTCGGCTATCATTATACGACGGAGCTGGAAGACGGTATCCGCCTGACCTATGAGGATTTCCTCAATAATCCCATGCGTGCGGAACGATAGGGAAAGGTGTCTGCCGGTAGCGGGCAGTGGAAGGAATGGAAATTATCATGAATGATTTTCACAAGACAGCAAAAGAAATGCTGGATTTTATAGAGAAAAGCCCCACCTGTTTTCACGCGGTGGCGAATATCGGAGCGATGCTGGAAGAGGCAGGATATGTCAGGTTGCGGGAAAACGAGGAATGGAAGCTTAAAAAGGGTGGAAAATATTACACGGAGCGCAATGATTCTTCCGTGATCGCTTTTGCTGTTCCTGCGGGAACTGTGAAAGGGTTCCATATGGCAGCGGCACATAGCGATTCCCCCTGCTTTAAGGTGAAGGAAAAACCGGAGCTTACGGTAGAAGATCACTATATGCGCCTGAATACCGAGAAATACGGCGGCATGATCCTTTCCACCTGGCTGGACAGACCGCTCTCCGTAGCAGGCAGACTGGCGGTGCGTGGAACGGATGGTATCCGTAGCAGACTGGTCAATATTGACCGGGATCTCTGCGTGATACCAAATGTGGCGATCCATATGAACCGGGAGATGAACAAAGGCGTGGAGTACAATCCACAGATAGATATGCTCCCGTTGTTTGCGGATGCAGCATTTGATACCGATGCCGCAGGGGAACCTGAGACTGCAGACGGATCGCAGGAGAAGCCTACGCTGCTTGGACTTATAGCAGAGGCTTCCGGCGTGGATGTGGAAGCAATTCTCGGGGAAGACCTGTTCCTGTATATCAGGCAGGAAGGAAGATTCTTAGGAGCAGAGGGTGAATTTGTCCTGTCTCCGAGACTGGATGATCTGCAGAGTGCATTTGCTCTGACCAAAGCCTTTACAGAGAGTACACCTGCAGAATATATCAATATTTGTGCAGTATTTGATAATGAAGAGGTGGGAAGCGGTACCAGACAGGGTGCGGATTCCACGTTCCTTGCGGATGTGTTAGATAGAATTACGGAGGGCCTAGGCGCGGATCACAGCATGTATCTGCGCTGGATCGGGGATAGCTTCCTGATCTCTGCGGACAATGCCCATGCGGTACACCCCAACCATCCGGAGAAAGCAGATCCCACGAATCGTCCGTACTTAAACGGTGGAATTGTCATTAAATTCCACGGAAGCCAGAAATATACTACGGACGGCATTTCTGCCGCAAAAATGAAGGATTACTGTGAACGGGCAAAGGTGCCTTACCAGACCTATGCCAACCGTTCGGATATCGCAGGAGGATCCACCCTCGGTAATATTTCCACGGCACATGTATCGGTGTCCAGCGTGGACATCGGACTGCCCCAGCTGGCCATGCATTCCGCGGTGGAGACTGCGGGCATGATGGATACAGAATATGCAGTGCGGGCGCTGAAGGAATTCTGGGGCGAATGATGAATTATCCCGGAAAATCATTAAAAAAGTATAAAAAGCATTGAAAGCTTTGGCCGAAAAGTGCATAGTTAGAATGAAAAAAAGATTCAAAGAAAGAATCAAGAAATGATCCAAAAAGGATCCGAAAAAAATACGAAAGAAGGTTGAAGTTATGTTTGAAATGAAACCGGAATACTATATTGGAATTGATATGATCGATCAGGAGCATAAGCAGCTGTTTGACTATGCCAATGAGGCTTACGAGCTGCTGCAGGAGGAGTTTACACCGGATAAGTATGACAAGATCGATGCAATTCTGGAAAAACTGCGTGATTATACCGTAAAACATTTTACAGATGAAGAAGCGTATATGGAATCCATCCAGTACAAAAAGATTTTTACCCAGAAGATCCAGCATCAGGAATTTATCAAGAAACTGGATGAATTTATAGATCAGCATGAGAAGGATGAAGGAGATCAGGCGGAACAGGATGAACAGATCATGGATATTCTGAATTACCTGACGGACTGGCTGATCAACCATATCCTGCATGTGGACGGACAGATCCCGAAGGAATCGTAGAAGAGAGGAAGATTACTCCGGACTTTCGTGAATAGTTTTGTATCGCCTGCATACCATGTAGGAAATACAGGACCAAGGACGGAAAATCTGATGGACCAGAAGCTGGAGAACATTCTGAATCTTGCATTAGAAACCCCGGAGGAAGAACGGGAACAGACGGAGAGTCTGAATGTCGGTTACAGCGCGGAGACCCGAAGCTGGGAGCTGATCGTAAAATATCACGGCAGTCTGGACAGACTGCGGGAACAGAATATTGTGGTGGAGGAACTGATCGCCGGATATGCGATTCTTACGGTGCCGGAGGCACTGGTGGATATGGTATCGGATACCCCGGAGATCGAGTATGTGGAAAAACCCAAGCGGTTTTATTATGGACAGACGTTTCCTGCGGGGACTTCCTGCTTTCCACCGGTCACTATGAGAACGCCTTTTCTGAATGGAAGGGGCGTTCTTTTGGCTGTACTGGATTCTGGGATCACCTGGGATCTGGAGGTGTTCCGGAAGGCAGATGGCAGTACGAGGATACGGTATCTATGGGATCAGACAGTGTCGGAGGAAACAGCCAGTATGAGATACGGGAAAATGCCGGATGGATTTTCCCTCGGGACGGAATATACCGCGGAGGAAATAAATGCGGCATTGCAGATGCACGCATTGGATCGTTACCGCCGGATCCCCAGCAGAGACCTGTCCGGACATGGAACTGCTGTGGCAGGGATCGCTGCCGGGAAAAGTGCGGATGGTCTCTATACCGGAGCAGCTCCCGAGGCGGAACTGATCGTGGTGAAGCTGGGATTGCCGGGAAATAGCGGGGGCGTGGAGGAAGGATTCCCCCGGACAACCGAAATCCTGCGTGGAGTGACCTATGCACTGCGGAAAGCCAGGCAGTTAAATATGCCACTTGTCATCAATCTAAGCTTTGGCAACAGCTATGGATCTCATGACGGAAGCTCTCTGCTGGAGCGTTTTTTAGACAATGCTTCCGAGATCGGCAAAACCGTGATCTGTGTGGGCAGTGGTAATGAAGGGGCGACAAGAGGGCATTTCGCCGGGAATATAACAAGGGACAGTCGTGTGGAACTGGCTGTGGGCAATTATGAGAGAAACCTGAATATACAGCTATGGAAAAATTACAGCGATGTGTTCCGGATAAGACTGCAGGCCCCGGGAGGTGAGGAAGCAGAATTGTCCACAAATATCCAGGGAGGAAAATACACGCTGGAATTGGAACAGACTAGAATACTGGTTTATCTGGGAGAGCCTCTGCCCTATGCGGTGGCACAGGAAATCTATCTGGACATGATCCCGGCAGAGGGAAGCTACATCAATGCAGGGATCTGGACAATCCTGCTGGAACCGGTAGTGACCGTGACAGGACAATATTATCTGTATCTCCCAGCGGGAAGCGGAATCGGGGAGAGTACCGGATTCTACCGTGCCACACCCCAGGTGACACTGACCATTCCGTCTACCGCAGCCAAGGTGATCACCGTGGGAGCCTATGACCAGGTCTATGATAGCTATGCCGATTTCTCCGGCAGAGGCTATGCGGATAGCACAAGAACCATTGGTGTGGCTGCTGCGGGACTGACCAAGCCGGATCTTGTGGCTCCCGGTGTGAATATCCAGGCTCCGGATGTGTACGGAAGCTTTACTCCCGTGACCGGGACCTCTTTTGCGACACCCATTGTCAGCGGGGCAGCAGCTCTTTTAATGGAATGGGGGATTGTGAGGGGGAATGATCCCTTCCTCTACGGCGAAAAAGTAAAAGCATATTTCAGGAAAGGGGCCAGACCACTGAGGGGGGAGACAGAATATCCCAATGACCGGGTGGGGGCTTATGGTATTATAATGTCAAGTTAGCAAGGAGCCAGTAAAATCAAGGGGTTCCGCTGATTTAGTCCTATGAAAAAACCGCTGTAGAAATGTTTTCGACAAGTCGAAAACGGCAAAAATGGATTAGGATGAGCTCATTTTTAATCACAAAACTGAAAATCAGGCAACTTGACACTAAATTAACATCAAGCATCTTTGATGTTGTATGAAGTGTGCCTTGAGAGAGGTGATAATCGAATATTTAACATTTAGGTAGGACTAAATTAGTTCTTGAAGTGGACAAGTACCACTTTTGCATGGCTGATAGAGTCCTACTTTTTTGTTGCAGAAAAGGAGGAGATTCAAATAGCTATGACAAGGCGAGAGTTAATTCAGTTCCTGAATGATCTGGTGGAATTAGTCAGCGAGGAAAATAAGGCAAAAGCCTTATCGGTAAAAGAGAAGTTTATCGGAGACTTTGAAAGAAGCTACGAGTACGAAAAGGAGGCTGAGAAAGAGGTTACGCCTTTGCCGCCACATTATATTGCAGCCATGCCGGAAGATGTGCAGGAAGAAATCAGGGAAAAAGTGATTGCTGCACTGACTGAGGCAGGAGAATGTACCCCGGAAAATATTGAGAGGGCGATGTGTTCCAAAATCTATGACATAGACGATTTGATTGATATTCACGAATATGTCAGAAAAATGGAGGAGCAGCAGAAAAAGAAAGCCGAGCAGAAACGGGGTGGCAACAGATGATAGGATTGGGAATCGCAGCAGCAGTCATTTATATTGTCTGCATTGCACTGGCAAGAGCCGCAGGCATGGCAGACCGCAGGTTAGAGGAGATACAGGGGCTTTCAGCCGGGAGAGAGGCTGGTGGTCTGATTGGGAATTAACATAAAAGTAAAAAATGCTCCGAAGCCTTTGGATGCCATAACGGTTCAGGCAAAGTTGGAAAAAGATTTGAAAAGCTGTATGCGTTGTAGATTTTTCTATGGAAACAGCAGTCAATGTCTCGCAAAAAAGTGTGTAAAAGAAGAAAAAGAGCCGGAGATAACGGAGGAAGAGAAAAACAGTAAGTGCTATGAATGTCCGTACAGACAGTCAGAACGGTATTGTTTCCCATGTATGAAGGAGCTGTTTGGGAAATCCAACAGTAAGGATGTGGAAAAAGATATGGGATAAACCTAGCAGAGGTTTTGAAATGGAGGTTATTTGTGAAACGGAAAAAATTACCAGAGACAGAAAGAAAGCAGCATAGATACGAAATGTCTGAGGCATATCGGAAAAAGGTTCTGCGGTTTACACTTCAGTTCAATCCGAATACGGATATAGAAGCCCGGAAGTGGTTTGAGGAAAACGGGAAAAGCGGTGCATATTTGAAAGCATTGATTTTAAAGGATAAGGCAGAAACCGAGAGAGATGCACAGTGGGAAATTTCAATTTCAGGTGAAATCAGCAGGCTGCTTGATAAGGCAGTATCAGAGGATTATCTGGAAAAGGTAGCAGATGCAATCTATGAGGATGTAAAAGAGGATGTAATGTCGGCTTCTGATTATCCGCATTACTGTGAAGATGATATCAGGGTGGCTATTGGCAAGGTGCTGGTAAAAAAATTAGGAATTGAATATTAGAAAAGGAGGCAGAACAGAATGGATAAACATATTGAGGTAATCGGCATCGACCACGGCTGGTCGAACATGAAAACCGCATCACAGATTTTTACAACGGGGGTGCGTGAAATCACAACGGAGCCTGCATTTACCGATGACTTGGTAAAGTTTGACGGAAAGTATTATAAGGTAGGAGGAAAGCGTCTGGAAGTCAAGAATACAAAGGTGGAGAATGACAACTTTTATATTTTGACACTGGCGGCTATGGCAAAGGAGCTGTGCAGACGGGGTATGAGAAATGCGAATGTTCTTTTATCCGTTGGACTTCCGCTGACGAGATTCGGGGCGGAAAAGCAGGATTTCATTTCTTATCTGTCAAGGAATAAAGAGATTAAGTTTCTGTTTGAAAATAAAGAATATCGCACAAGAATCGCAAGGGTATCCGTATTTCCACAATGCTATGCGGCGGTGGCAGACAGATTAAGAACCCTGCCGGAGAGAGTGGTGGTTGTGGATATTGGGAGCTGGACCATTGACATTATGCCAATCCGTAACGGCAAGCCGGACGAAGCGGAGTGCATTACAAGCCAGCAGGGACTTATCCGGTGCATGAGAACCATTAACGAGGAATGTAACAGACAGATAGGGCAGGAGCTTGAGGAAACCGTGATACAGAGTGTCATGGCAACCGGAAAGGCAGCATTGCCGGAGGATTACATGGCGATTGTGGAAAGCTGTCTGCGGGAATTTGCAGAAAAGGTATATAACACCTTAAAGGAGCATGGCTACAACCTTGATGTGACACCGATAGTTTTTGTAGGCGGAGGTGCATCGGTTATGAGGCTGTTCGGTACGCATGACAGCGGAAATATCCAGTATATTGAGGATGTCAAGGCAAATGCAAAGGGCTTTGAACAGCTTGGGAAGATATACCTTTCCAAACACCGCAATCAGATTGAACTGGGGTGATGCTTATGGGAAAGCCAAATATCAGTTACCATAGTGTCCGGCTGAATCTCGATAATGAACAGCACCAAAGGGTGCATAAGGTACTGGTGGAACTGAATACGGAGATACACAAGTCCGTCAATCAGTTTTTAATAGATGCCGCAGACTTTTATATTCGCAGCTTTGAGGATGAAAACCTGTTAAAAGAAGCAGAAAGCCGGAGAGACAAGGGAACGGAATATATTTCAAGAAGTGACCTTGACGGTATCAGGGAAGAACTCAAAAGCGAGGTCAAGAATGAGATTATTTTACTGCTTGGTGCTGCCCTGTCAAAAGGTGCAGCGGCAGGCGGGGGAATGACAGAGCAGGCGGGGGGAATGGCGTCAGGTGTAGCAGAAAGTAGAAAAGAACCGGAGAGCGATGCGACAATGGAAAGTCTGGTCGCTGACTGGGGATAGGAGGAGCAGATGGCAGGAGTGATTTTACGGAAAACCGGAGTGGTATTACTTACCATATTGAAATGGATATTGCAGGGGGTTCTGCTTGCATTAAAGCTGGTGCTTGGAGCCGCAAAGTTGTTTCTCCTGCTCCTTGCCCTGCTTGCAAGAATTGTACTGACCATGTTTGGAGTATCCGCAAGACGGTAGGAAGGGAGGTGGCAGTCATGTGGAGATTTGCATTTATGAAGAAATATGCGAAGGACAAAAGACTGAGAAGAATGATGGCATATTTCGGAAAAGTCAGATAACGGCAGGGAGAACGATGAACAGAATAAGGGACAAACCCGTTAAGGGCAGATAACAAGATTCAGAGATTAAGGCAGTTTATAAGGCTGTCTTTTTTTCTGCCTAAATTTAAGAAAGAATGAGGTAAATGGAATGAAGCAGATAAAATGGAAACAGATTTTATCGGGTGTCATGGCGGTTATGACGGTGCTCACCAGCATAGTACCTTCCATGAATGTATATGCTGCGGAAAGCGGGGAGACTCTGCCGCCGGTTTATGAGGAGGTAAAAGAGTATCTGAGTGCCGATGAAGTGGTGACTGCCGCAGACTATGAAATTGACTATGGAGCTGCTTTTGATGTGGAGCATGATTTGACAAGCATTGAAATTCCGGATGAGAGTAAGGTGTCCGTTACACTCCATAAGGCGGAAAATGATGCCGGGGAGCAGTTTGACAGCAGCCATGCAGACACTTACCGTACCGTTTATTATGTGGAGCCTGCAAGCGGCAATCCCACCTATCAGATCAGCAGGAATATTACGGTAAAAGAGCCGGAAGAAATGACTTCTGCAAAGAGTGAGACAGTATCAGAGAATGATGCAGGAGGGGAAAAAGAAACAGGCTCCGAAGATGAAGGGGAGGCGGAGCCCGATACGCAGATAACGCCGGAGACACAGACAGAAACGGAAACACAGGCAGATTTGGAAATACAGACAGAACCGGACACAGAAATGGAGACTGTCATGCCGGAGGAAACAGCGGGAAAAGTATTAGCGGAAGCCGTGGAACCGGAAGAAGCAACCGACATCATTTTGGAGGAAAGTGACAATGCGGTTGTGGTATTTCCTTCAAGGGCAATGGCAAGAGCGTCTGGTTCCGCTTCCTTAGAAGTAGGGAAGAAAGTGAGCTATCCGGGCAATCTTGGAAATTATGCAACACACTACTTCTATGTAAATGGCAGACTGGCATACTGTCTGGAGTCTATGAAGGGGAATCCGGCATCCGGAGACTATGCGTATGAGGTTCTGACAAGCAATGCCAATCTTCAGAAAGCATTGTATTACGGTTATGGCGGGGCAGGAGATTTGACAGGTCAGTATATGC
>DLZQ01000071.1:14747-18591 GCA_003447295.1 Lachnospiraceae bacterium | reverse complement strand
CCCTCTTCCAGCTTCTCGCCTACTGCGGGAACAGCCCATTTATCGAAATAATTCTCTTCTTCGGAAGGAATATCTACTTTTACTTTGGTCTCCTGGTGCGCACCGTTGGTATCTAAGAAAGCTCTCTTCAGGTCTACGATAGGCTTGCCTCTCCAGTTCAGTACCAGTCTCGGCTCCTCGGTAACCACTGCCACGGGAACAGCCTCTAAGTTTTCTTCCTTGGCATAGCCTAAGAAGGTATCCACATCCTTAGGATCTACAACCACTGCCATACGCTCCTGGGACTCAGAGATGGCAAGTTCCGTGCCGTCCAGTCCGGCGTACTTTTTGGGCACCTTGTCCAGATCTACGGTCAGACCGTCTGCCAGCTCACCGATGGCAACGGAGACACCGCCGGCACCGAAATCGTTACATTTCTTAATCAGACGGCTGACTTCCTCACGGCGGAACAGTCTCTGAATCTTACGCTCGGTAGGTGCATTACCTTTTTGTACCTCGGCACCACAGGTCTCAATGGAGGTATCGGTATGTACCTTGGAGGATCCGGTAGCACCGCCGCAGCCGTCACGTCCGGTACGTCCGCCGAGGAGAATGATGATATCACCGGGATCGGAGGTCTCACGGATGACGTTTTTGCGGGGAGCAGCGCCCATAACAGCACCGATCTCCATGCGCTTTGCCACATAAGAAGGATGATAGATTTCTTTTACAAATCCGGTAGCCAGACCAATCTGGTTACCGTAAGAGGAATAACCGCTGGCTGCACCTCTTACCAGCTTCTTCTGGGACAGCTTGCCGTGCAATGTCTCGGATACAGGAACGGTAGGATCTGCCGCACCGGTAACACGCATTGCCTGATATACATAGCCACGACCGGACAGAGGATCACGGATAGCACCGCCCAAGCAAGTGGCAGCGCCACCGAAAGGCTCGATCTCTGTAGGATGGTTGTGGGTCTCGTTCTTGAAAAATACCAGCCACTCTTCAGTCTCTCTGTGGTCGCCGTAATCCATCTCCACGGGAACCACTACGGAGCAGGCATTGATCTCATCGGATTCCTCCATGTCGTCAAGTTTGCCGTCTTTTTTCAACTTCCGCATTGCCATCAGCGCCAGGTCCATGAGGCAGACGAACTTGTCCTCTCTGCCCTTAAAGATTTCTTCTCTGGTATCCAGATAGCTCTGGTAAGTGGTCTCTAAGGGAGAACGATAATAACCCTCACCGAATTCCACGTCGGTCAGTTCAGTGGAAAAAGTGGTATGGCGGCAGTGATCGGACCAATAGGTATCCAGTACACGGATCTCCGTCATGGAAGGATCTCTCTTCTCATCATCGTGGAAATAATTCTGAATATGTTTAAAATCTTTGAAGGTCATGGCAAGTCCCAGAGATTCGTACAGAGCCTTTAAGCTGCTCTCATCCATATCTCTGAAGCCATCGAACACGGCAACATCAGCAGGATCATCATACACCGTGATCAGAGTATCCGGCTTCTCCATGTCGGTTTCTCTGGAATCCACAGGGTTGATACAGTAAGATTTGATCTTGGAAAATTCTTCGTCGGACACCTGTCCTTCGATCATATAGGTCACAGCGGTACGGATCACAGGTTCTTCGTCCTCTTTTAAGAACTTCACGCACTGCACTGCAGAATCCGCTCTCTGATCGAACTGTCCGGGAAGGAACTCTACGGAAAATACTTTTGCGTCCGCAGGGATCTCAATCGTCTCCTCATACAGATCATCTACGGGAGGCTCGGAAAATACGGTCTTGCAGGCTCTTGCAAATACCTCATCCGAAATATTCTCCACATCATAGCGGATAAATTCGCGAACCTTCGCCACATCGATGCCCAGATAATTTTTCAGTTCGTCGTGCAGCTCTTTTGCCTTGACAGCATAAGGCTCCTTTTTCTCTACATAGATACGTCTTACGTTGCTCATGTCTCTCCTCCGATAAAGTTTTTAATTAACATGACTCTGAATAGTATCATACCATTATAGCTTTTTTCCCACAATAGCAGAAAACAACAAATTTAGATCGATTTTACCTGCCTTTTTGAGCGGTTCGTCATTCGTGCAGTCTGTGGATCAGCCGATAGGCAATATCCTTCTCGCTGATCAGTGCCTCCGTATGGGCAAAAAATACGATGCCGTCGGTGGGTGCCAGAATGGTCTCCCGCACAGATCCGTCGTAAGGATCTATGATCTCTGCCATCTCATTACCGTAGCGTACATCATCTCCCGCATGTACCTTTCCCCGAAAAATTCCAGCACGGTTCGTATGTACATCGCTTAAATCCTTTTCATATAATACATGACTGATATAGCCGGAATGGCTCTCGTACCGGATCAGTCCCATCCGCTTTAAGAATCGTAAGACCGCTGCCACCGCCTGCCTTGCGCTTGCCTCATCGATCTGGCTGTTCTGGTTCGTATAAACGGAAAAAGCTGCCGTCATCTCATCCTGCCAGTTATAATTCAGGGTCTTGGTATCAATGGGCACCGGTTTTCTCACCACCACATAGGGCAGTCCGAACAGATTTGCCAGAGAAGTATTCTGGTATCCCGTCTCCATCATACGCACATGCGGTACAAACTCTCCCGGCCGGTAGAAGGACGTAAACTGGATGCCGTATACGTAATCTTTGATCTCTGTAAGCAGTGCATTAGTCAGGCGATCCGCCGGTTCCCCATAATCATTGCCCGGAAAACTCCGGTTAATGTCTGCTTCCTTAACGCCGAAAAAACGCCTGCTGATGTTCACGGAATAGGCATTGATGGTTGGAATCACCAGAATCTGTTTTCCTGCACTGATGCAGCCGTTATTCTCCAACTCCCGCAATGTCTTCACCAGTTGGGAACAGATATACATCTGCTGGATCTCGTTACCTCTCGCCGCCCCCACGATACATGCCGACTTTTCCCCCTTGCCGAACTGGAAGCCCTTTATATGCATATCTTCTCTGTACGTCGAATGTATGGTATAAATATCTCTTTCAAACATAATTTTCTCACTCCGTCAGGATTCGCGCCAGCAGGTCTCCTTCATAGACCACCGGGTATGCCCGCAATGTAAACAGAAGTCCTCCCCGTTCGGTGCGGATCTGTCGTTTTACCGTGCCCTCAAACGGGTCTACTACCTCCCCGATCAGATCTCCCTTTTTCACATAATGGTTGTGCTCGATCAACGGCAGGAACACACCGTCCACCGCGCTACGGATAAATTCCACTTCGCCATCACTGGATACCGCAGGCTCCTGTACTGCTGGTTCCGGTCCTTCCCAGATGCCCATCTCACTCATGATGTGGAAAATTCCGTCCACGATCTGATTGCCGAAGGATCTGTGGATATCATGCCCCTGCCCCATTTCCAGTACCAGGGTAGGAACGCCCAGCAGATTCAGGGAATGCGCCAGGGTGGATTCGTGCACCGTGGCAGAGGCATTCATCCAGATCATATCTGCGTTGGTCATTTTTGCATAGGGAAGCAGAGCTTCGGCGAAATCCTCGCTGAGTCGTACCTGGGGGATCTCCCGCACAAAAATATCACTGGCATGCAGATCCATGCAGATATCCGATCCGATGATGGAATCCACCACTGCTGCAGTGATCCGCTCCATCATATCCCCCGAAGCATCTCCCGGGAACATACGGTTCATGTCCATATCCAGTCTTGGCACCGTGCGGCTCGCCATATCGATTCCTAATGGATTCAATGCCGGATAGATGTCCACGATCCCCTTCAGATATTCCGGATGCTCCTTTACTCTTCTCGCCGTCTCATAACAGATATACTGCCCTTCCAGTTCATCTCCGTGGATACCGGAGACCAGGCTGATCCG
>DLZQ01000071.1:5337-14461 GCA_003447295.1 Lachnospiraceae bacterium | reverse complement strand
ATGATCGATTCTATCATAACTTACCTCTCTGCTTCCCTTCCTTTACAGCGAAAATGCTCCAGGAAATCTTCCCTGAAGCATCATCAACCGTTGTCTGCTTATTCTTCCACACCTAATCCACGCAACAGATACAGGATCTCACGATCCACTGCCTCCGCTGTCACACCGATAGTCTGCGCCGAGATCTTCAGCCCTTCCAGGACAAACATGATATTTCTTGCGGTTCCTTCACAGTCCTCACACAAAAATTCACCGTTGTCCACTCCGGCTTCGATCAATTTCTCTATGATCTTCACTGCGGAATCAAACTGCTTCTTCAGAATGTTATCCCGCTTGGGCAGATCGTTTTCAAAATAAAATTCATAGGTTGCCTGTGTCAGAGTATTTTTTTTGCGGAGAAGCTCCTTTTTCTGCTCCTTTAAAAACAGAAGAAGAATATCCGCTGCGGTAGCATCCTCCGTAATGCTGTCGGAAAATACATCATCCGCCTCTTCACTCTCCATGCGCAGCACTTCCATAAATATCTGACTTGTATTCTCAAAATACAGATAAAGACCTCCGCGGCTGATATCGCAGGCTTCCACAATATCCTTCATTGTTACTTTTTTAAAGCCCTTCTCCATAAACACATCTCTGGCTTTTTCTACAATGTACCGCTTTTTCTGTACTGATTTTTCTCCCATGAACCTTGTCCTGCCTTTCCCCTCTCAGATCTTACCGTTTTCCGGTGATTTATCCCAAAATTCTATAATTTCCTGCATCTGTCTGATGACCAGGTAAAAAATCTGCTCCGATACCGCTTCACTCCACAGATTCCCCTTGGTTCTGCCGCCTAAGACATACTTCGACAGAATGCCTCTTAAAATGTTCCAGTCTTTCCAGTCGGCTTTTTTAATCATATTCCTCTCGTCCTGATGGGTACGGATCCGATGTCTGGTATATACATATGCATAATTGCGATCCATCAAAGGGCTCTTCCCTGCTTCCCGCACGAAGTTCAAAAGCGTTCCGTCATATACCGGGAATGACACGGAATGAACTCCGATATCCTGCCCACTGTATATAGAACTGGCTCTCTTACCCGCATTCTGCTCAAGCCACGGCAAATAAGGAAGTAACGGTCTCACCGCCTGCTTATAAGATTCCAACAACTGCTCTCTGTATTCAATGCTCTGTTCCATAACCCCAACATACCTTTCCATGTACCGTTTTCTGCCGAAAACATCACTTTTTTCACATACTGATGTAAAAGTGACACATATGTAGTTTTATTTTATCACATTTCTATCAAAAGTACAGTAGAAAATTGTTGGTATTATGGTGTATAATTGATTAATATAAAGATCCCGAATTAAGACGAGGTAATGAAATGGCTGGAATTGTACTGGAAAAGGGTAAAACGATATATAGCTACGGGCAACCTATGACCGCACTGCATCTGATCACGAACGGTAAGGTAAATGTATCTTACCCCGGCGGTTCTTATCCGCTGGGCAAGGGCGATGTGATCGGTATCTGTGAGATCTGCTCTGAGATTCATCTGCTCAGCTATGTAACTGCTGAGGATACCACTATCCTCACCTACCCCCTGACCAGTCTGGATTCTCTGAATGATATTCTGCAGAAGCATCCTGATGTGGCAAGGCTTTTTTTATTGTCCTGCTTCCGACAGATCAACATTTTGTTAAACCGCAGCTCTATCTCTGAGTTAAACTGCAGTGAGCTCTACCGCACACTGACCGATGACATTGCCACTTACAACACCCTGTGCGACCGCTACCGCCTGCCCGCACGCTCCCTGGAGCATTTCGATAAGCTAAACGCTTTCCTCGGGGACGATTCTCCGGATATCTGGCTGAACGGATATTACATGGGTTTAAGCCATATTCTGGCTTCGGACAACTACCGGATCATGGTGCAGGAAGCGGATCTTTCCATTGGCATGCTGCGTAAGGGAAGCCTGGACTTCAGGCGTACCTATCAGAGTCTGGAGGAGCAGTTCCATTATTTACAGCAGGTGGGCTCTTTTTATTTCCGGGAATCCGGCAACGATCTGTTTGATTTCTATACTTCACTTTATTATAAACTGGGACAGGGCAATGAAGACAGCCAGATCGTCTATGACCGGATCCATCGTATGCTCTCTAAGGCAGGGGATCTGTCGTATATCGATCAGGATCTGTTCGCCTCCAGATCCCAGAGTTTCCAAAGCAGCTTAGATCTCATGGGATCTGCGGATTCCTCTGAGGCCGCAGATGGCGGAGACTCCGAGATCTTAGGCAAGCTCGCCGGATCCCTGAACACGATCTTAGAATATGCCGGGCCGGACTTAGATACCATATCCAGCTTCCGTCAGCATGTACATGCCTATAAGCAGCTCTCCGACCGCAGTTCCCAGGATCAGGAAGTCGCCCTGCTTCGCAGACAGCTGACCGAAGAATTCTATCTGCTGTATTCGCTCCTGTTCACCCAGACACTGGAACAGCCGGATATTCCCATGCCGGTGCGGATGTTTTTATATTTCGGCTATGTGGATGAGGAACTGGCAGGTCTGAAAAATGCAGTGACCCTGTATCGTCTGGCGGAAACCATGACCGACCACAGTACTGCCGGAGTCTACACTTTTTATGACTGGCTAATGGCGATCTTCCGCGGACAGAAATCCCCCAGCCGGAACGAATTTGACCAGGATTACTCCGATTATATCCATAAACAGAAAGTGGGCGGTAACATTACCGATGCGGAGTTGAAAGCCCTGGAGAACAATGCTATGGCAAAGGTCAATTACGAGCTTAAGAATATGTTCCCACAGGTCAACAAGATCACTTTCGGACGGATCACCACATTCTGTCCACTGTTCTGTGCGGATGATGTGCTGAAAGATCTGGAAAGCTCCTATGTCACCGTATCCCGCGTGTCACAGATCCTCGAAGAGATCCGTCTGGTGGATTACACCGCTTTCTACCGGGAAAGTCTGGATATGGCGCACTTAGATGTCATGGGCAAGGAAACGATACATTTAGAATACCTGCCGGATATCATCCTCATGCCAAATGTCGGCATCCGCGGTGTCATGTGGCAGGAGATCGAAGGCAAGCGCCGGAACAGTCCGGGACGTATGGTATTCTCCATTTTCCACATGGAGGATCTGAAGACTACTTTCACCCATCTCACCGGAGAATTCCGTTGGGAACTGTGCAAGAGAGTCCAGGGCAACCGTTGGAACGATGTCTCCGTAAGTTCCCTGACCAGCGAATATTTCGATTATATCCAGTTCTACCGTAAGAACCATGATCTGAGCACTGAAGCCAAGGAGAAAGTGAAATCCAGCTTACAGCGTGCCAAGAATAGTTTCAAAGAAATGTTCGTAAGAGATTATATGATCTGGGTATTGTTCGAAGGTGCCGGATCCCCGAGGCTGAACAAGGTGGCCCGTCAGATCATGTTCACCTATTGCCCGTTCCCGGAGGATATCTGCAATACACTTGCACAGAATCCGCTGTATAGCGAGCTTTTAGACCGTCGTAAGATCAAGGTGGCACAGGGACTGCATCATCTGGATGTGTTGACCCGTAAGCTGCAAAATGGCAACATCCCGGTTCCCGAGACCGTGGAGCAGGAGCGCTATTATATCAGCGGCAGTAAAAAATCTTAATTCCGACAGCAAAAAGGATCCGGCATCTCGCATGTCGAATCCTTTTTCTATGTTCTGTATTTTATGTTCTCACATTACCATTATGCATCAGCCAGCTGTCTGCCCAGTTCCCTGCATGCATTCAATCCGTCCTCATCCGGAGTTTCATGGCAGATCAGTCCTTCGCCGTTTAACACCGTTGCTCCCGCTGCTTCCATGCGGGTGGTCCAGTCTCTCATCCACTCACCGTCTCCCCATCCGTAAGAACCGAACAGCGCAATCTTTTTCCCGGAAGCAAAGCCTTCTACATCGCATACAAAGGGTTCCATCTCCGCTTCTTCCAGCACCTCTGCGCCCATGGCCGGACATCCCAGAGCAAATTTGGGTGCCGCCTTCAGTGCTTCTATATCCGCTCCTGTCACGAATACTACTTCCGCTTCTTTTCCAGCCTCCCGGATTCCCTCTCCGATGGCTTCCGCCATTGCCTGGGTATTGCCGCCCTGTGTCCAAAATACTACATAAATCTTATCCATTTCATTTTCCTCCGTTTTCCGCACTTTTTGTTCCTTTTATGCTGCTGTACTTCCGCAGATCTCTATGATCTCCGTCATTTTTAATCCATAATGCAGCAGCTGAATCAAATTTTCCTTTGCATATTCATATTTTTCAAAAAGCCGCAGTTTCCTCTCTTTATCCGCATATACCTTCCAGTACCCGGTACAGAGGCAATTTTTCCCACGGTGTCTGATGAATCCTTCCACATCCTCCGGTGGATACCCCAAAAGTAACCCCAGCTCATGGGGAAAATCATTTTTGGTTTCTACATAAGCCTCATACTTTTCGCACAAGACCGGCAGGATATCTTCCAGCAGACAGGAAGGATACCCTTCCTCTGTCAGCAGCTTCTGTACCTGCATCATTCGCAGATATTTCTCCAGCCGTTCCTTTTGATACAGCAGTATGACTGTTTTTTCTTCCGTTTCCAATAACGGATACATGGAAATAAAACTTCCTGAGATGATCTTCTCTACCAGACAAAAGCCGTCCGATGAAATCGTCAGCAGATTGGATATTTTAAGTCCTGTAATAAGCGGTGCGCACTGCAATGCCAGCTGCAATTCCACATCGTCTGTTTTCATTCCGCACAGGATCTCCCATGTTTCCTGACTCAAAAATTGCTCACCTCCTGTATATTGTTTTGGTTAGTTGCTCCTAACTCATATAAATAATAAATAAAAAAGCAGCTCCTGTCAAGGAAACTGCCTGATAGAAATTCTCAAAAATTCTCTACGGTAACATCCACCCGGAAGCTTCCTTCGCCGGGCTGTACATCGATCTGTCCGTGATTGCGTTCCACCAGATCATGCAGGATCTCCAGACCGTAACCTTTTCTCCCCGGCCTTCCGGGAAGCTTTTTTGCTCTGCTATTCTCCACGCAGATATGCAGATAGTCCCCTTTTACTGCCGCCTTTACGGACAAAAACGCTTCTTCTCTCTCCGTCATTTCCGCTGCTGCCACAGCATTTCTAGTCAGGTTTGACAGTATACTGCAGATTGCCACCGGATCCAGCTTCAGCTTTTGGGGAATCTCCAGATCGTATTTAAAGGCGATCCTTTTCTCCCGGCAAGTCTTCTCGGTCTCTCCCATGATGGCATTAAATACCGGATCACCGCAATAGATGTATTCCGTTGTAGCCGCCACCGTATCGGTCAATGTCTCCAGCATTTTTTCCGCCTTCTCATATTCCCCCTGATGCAACAGCTCCTGCAGCACCATCTGCTGGTTGCGCATGTCATGCCGGATCTTGGCGAATTCTTCCCGCCTGTTTTCAATCTCATGATAGTGATTCTCGGCAATTTCCCAGGTACTCTGTACCTCGCTGAGACGAAGTTTCAACTCCTGCAGCTGTTGCTGGCGAAGCAGGGTATACAACAGCACACCGTCTGCAACGGAACCCAGTATGGCCGCTGCCAGTATCCACCCGGTATACAGCGTCATATTCCGGAATACCTGCTCATTGATCGCAGTGATCATAAGCAACTGGCTGACAGGAAATACACTGAACACAATAATAATACTGACGTCAAATGATTCTTTTTCGACAATTTTCTTCCATACGACCAGAAAAATCAGAAAAAATATGGCTGTCACTGTCAATACTACCGATAACAACAATACCATTGTCGGTGTATAGTAAGACAATTGTGGCTTTTGCTCCATATACTTGTTCAAAATACCGATACTGAGCATTTCCGCCAGCAAAGCTGTCAGATATTCGCATAGCATAAACAGAATCTTCTGTCCTAAGGTTCCCTTCAGAAATACAGCAGCATATGCTACTGTGATAATACCGATCGCTATCATAGCACCATAACGGATCATCACATGATCATTAAACAAAAATTTTACTGCCGCCGTCGGCAACTGTGCTGCCATCAGGCCCAGGATGATGCTTGTCTGTCCGACATTCTCCTTACGCGGTTCAAATGCATACCCCACCACCATACAATCCAGCCACAGATAAGCAATCCACAACAGAATACACATCATATAACATATCATAGCATTGCCCTTATATAGCGAAAATATTTATCTCTGGACGCACTGTATCTGGTCTTGCTGACAGGAAGTACCGTCCCGTCCTGCATGGTAACCTCCTTCATCTCAATCCTGCGGATATACTGCATATTCACTAAAAAACTTTTATGTACCCGTAAAAAATCCTTGTGCAGCTTTTTTTCATAGACATCCAGCTTCTCATATACCGAGATTTCTCCGGATATCGTATGTATCAGCAATTGATGTGCATTGCTCTCCAGATACCGGATCTGACTGTTTGCAATTTTCTCTGTAATCCCACCATGCTGCAGGATCAGTGCATCGCTACTGAATATTTTTTCTCTGACTTTTTCCAATAGCTTTTCCAGATTTTCCTTTTTGACCGGTTTTACCAGAAAACCGCAGAGATTTACTTTCTCCCAAAAAATTTTTTGGGAGAATTTGTCATTATACGCCGTCACAAAAATAAACCAGGTCTGTGGACTATGTACATTATATTGCGCCGCATACGTTATCCCATCCTGCTCATTGCCTTCCCATTCAATATCCATCAACACAAGATCATATGTCGTGCCGTTTTCCAGCGCTTCCGACAACTGTGACAGTTCCTGATAATATTCTATTCTGCTGATCCCGGGATATTCGGCAAGTAACCGTTTTATACTATCCAGACAATTTTTGTCATCATCACATACCGCTATTTTCATCCGGTTCTCCCATGATTATATGTGGAATTACTGTCTTCTACGGTTCAATCCGCTCTGCCTATAATATTCCGCCTTGTCCTGATACATTCGTCTCTCCGGTTCTGTCAGGAGATGATCAAATCCGACTGCCCCCAGCGTATTCACTGCGGCACCGACCGCCATGGTGACATGCTCCCGATCCAATTCTGCCCGCAGTTCCTCTACTTCACGGTACAGCTCTCCCTCCTCCATGCCTCTGCACAGAGCTACGAATTCATCTCCACCGATGCGGAACAGTTCGAATTCCTTCAAGGTTCTCTTCAGGCAGTCACAAGCTCTGAGGATCAATTGATCTCCTTTAGAATGCCCTTTTTCATCATTGACACGCTTCAGACCGGTAACATCACAATATACCACACCGATCTTCGTCTGAGGAAGAATCCCCGACACATATTTTTCCATGGCATAACGGTTCCCAAATCCGGTCAGCGAATCCGTATAGCTCATGATTTCCAGTTTTCTCACAAGATTACGTCGTCTTATAGAAGATACAATAAAATGTCCCATGATCTGCAGGATCTCCGATGCAAAATCGATATATTTTGCCGGAGGGTTATCCACTCCATAGAAGCCGATCACTTTTTCATCATCATATAATGGTACGACTACTAATGAATGAATATTCTGTCTCGACAGTACTTCATACATCTCGGGATCTGTATCCTGGATCTCGTTCAGGTTCTCTGTCACAATATTCTGATACCCCGCGAACTTCTGATACCACTGGTCACAAACCTCCGGAGGCAGATCCTGCAGATTATCCTTTTCCGGTGTCACACCTCTGGCTGCCCACTCATATGTATTATCATCATGACCATGATCATTTTTTTCAAAAATATAGGTACGGTCTGCCTCCATCGTTTTTCCGAGAAGCTCCAGCAATACCTCCAAAGTCTGATCCGGAGTTTCCTGTCTGAGTGCAACACGGATCGCCTGATTCATTGCTGCTTCCATTTTATGGTAATCCATAGAGGTTTCCCTGTCCCCGGAATGCCCACAGCCAATGGCAATCTCCATGCGCAGCATTCTGCCATCGTCTTCCACCAGGGTATCCTTGATGCGAAAATCCGTTTTTACCACCGGATTGTAATATTCCCATTCCTTAAAATAGCCGGGTCTGAGCTGCTCATTATTGCAGATACTGCAGGGAGCAGAATTTCCCTGTAATACCTCATAGCACTTTAACCCGACAATCTCTTCCTTACTCCGAAAGCCATAACTCTTCAGAGCTTTTTGATTCATATATACTAATTGATTGGTCTCCGGATCCGATACATACACATACTCATCCAGATGTTCAAAAAGTTCCCATATCTTTCCCATGTCTAACCTCTTTCATCCCCCATACTTAATTAATTAGTATACACTTTCAAACGCTTTGCGACAAGTATTTTCTCTCAAAAATGTCTGTAACAGACGCACATCGTCCGTGACAATGCCATCCGCTCCGCTATTCACGATCTGCCGCATGGCACCGGAGGTGTTGGCTGTCCAACCATATACATATTTTCCTTCGTAATGGATGGCTTCCACCATGTCTGTTGTAAGATTTTTCCCTTCGATACTATAGCTGTCCGCATAATCCAGATCATAGTCATCCTCACCCAGATCATGGGCAATATATACCGTGGAGATGTCCGGTTCCAGTTCCCTTACTCTCTGCAGGATTCCCTTATTCATGGATCCTATGATGCATTCGTCCATCATATCATACTCCTGAAGCAGCGCAAGAACGTTCTCTTCCAGTTCCTGCTCCTGCCCGGTGTATTTTAATTCGATCATCAATGTGATCCGCCCCCCGGCACAGGCAAGCATCTCTTCCAGTGTCGGGATCTGTTCTCCTCTGTATGCTGCGGAAAATGCACTTCCCACTTCCAGTGCTGATAGCACGTCCGCCTCCGCATCCCACACACAGACATCCTCGCCCGCAGTACGCTTGAAATTGCTGTCATGCATCACGATCAGGGTCCCGTCGGATAACTGCTGTACATCGATCTCGGCGATGGGGGCTCCATCACGGATTGCCTGCTTTAGTGCTGCGAGCGTATTCTCCGGGGCCACCTTTGCTCCTGCCCGGTGTGCCACCACGATCACGGGAGTATCTTTTCCTGCCTCTACCTGCGGCAATACGCCATAAGTCAGGAAATAAACGCACAAAAGCATAACAATTGCTGTTTTCCGGAT
>DLZQ01000071.1:0-5030 GCA_003447295.1 Lachnospiraceae bacterium | reverse complement strand
CACTATCACCTCATGGGCAAACAGTGGGAATGCTGCCAGTACACTTAGAAGAAGCCACTCCTGTCCCGACAGATGCGAGGTACCGAAAGCCCTGATGAGAAATGGGATCTCCGTCACCGCAAACTGCAGGATGAAACCAATGATACATGCTGCCACCATCAGCAGATTATCCCAGGGGTGCATGGCAAATACGGACTTCTGTACATCACGCATGCCGATGGCATGATACAGCTGGCACATTCCCAGCACAGTAAATGCATAGGTTTGGGATTTCGACAGTATCTGTTCCCGGGACATCAGTTCTCTGAGGCGCTCCACCCAGGTAAACGGATTGCTCACAAGTTCCCCTTCCGCTGCCAGGATCCCGCAGGGAAGCACCAGAAATGCCGCCAGTCCGATCACGGTGATCAATGCCCCATAGAACAGCGTACATGCTATTCCTCCTCGGGCAAACAGACTCTCCGATGCTTTTCGGGGTGGGCAGCGCATCAGGCTTTTGCCGTCATTTTTATCCACTCCCAACGCCAGTGCCGGAAGAGAATCCGTGATCAGATTGATCCAGAGGATATGACTGGATTTTAACGGGGATGCCAGCCCTATTGCCACCGCCACAAACATGGTCATCAGTTCTCCCAGGTTGGACGATAGCAGAAAAATCACCGACTTCCGGATATTCTCATAGACACCCCTGCCTTCCTCGATGGCTTTTTCAATGGTGGCAAAGTTATCATCCGTAAGAATCATATCCGCCGCCTGTTTGGCAACATCCACTCCGGTTCCCATAGCGACACCTATGTCCGCCGCTTTTAAGGATGGGGCATCATTGACCCCGTCGCCGGTCATTGCCACGATCTCCCCGCTTAACTGTAACCCTTTCACGATCCGTACCTTCTGTGAGGGCGTGACTCTTGCATAGACCCTTAAGTCCTTAATTCTCTTTAAAAAGGAAGTGTCATCCAGCCGGTCCAGTTCTCTGCCTGTAATACACTGGCTGCGGTGTCCCGCAATCCCCAGCTGTCTGGCAATGGCATAGGCGGTATCCACATGATCTCCCGTGATCATCACTGTGGTCACCCCCGCATGGCGGAAGATTTCCACAGCTTCCCCGGCCTCCGGTCTGGCGGGATCCCGCATTCCCACAATACCAAGGAACGCCATTCCCTCTTCCCCACCTCTGATGTCTTCACTCTGTGCCGCTGCCAGTGTACGAAGAGAGAGGGAATTCATCAGTTCCACAACCTCACTGATCCGCTTCCGCTGTGCGGGAGTCATAGGAACGCTCCTTCCTTCCTGTAAAATATGAGTACAGTGCTGCAAGATCACATCCGGAGCTCCTTTGGTATAAGCAATCCTTCCCGCGGATCTGCCACCGGGAAGCCTATGACAGGTCGTCATCATTTTCCGATCGGAATCAAAGGGAATCTCATCCAAGCGCGGATACTGCCGATCCAGACGTTCTCTCTGCAGACCGTATTTCGCTCCGAAGTCTAAAAGTGCCAGTTCCGTTGGATCTCCGACACGCTGCCCGCCCTGCAATGAAGCATCATTGCACAAAAGCATCCCTCTTAACAGCTCCGGCAGAATGCGGTGTTCCCCTCTGCCACCTGTTCCCGTGACATCCTCCATTATGTCGTACCACCAGCATTTCTCCACGGTGAGCCGGTTCTGGGTAAGTGTCCCTGTCTTATCCGAACAGACCACACTGACCGCTCCCAGTGTCTCCACCGAAGGGAGTCTTCGAATAATAGTGTGCACTTTGACCATTCTTGTCACTGACAGGGCCAGACAGATCGTAACTACTGCCGGCAGCCCCTCCGGTACTGCTGCAACCGCAAGCGAGATTGCCACCAGAAGCATCTCCGGAATATTTCTATGCTGAAATACTGCCAACAGAAATAATCCGGCGCACAACCCCAGAGAGAGAATGCTCAACAGCTTCCCCAGATCTCCCAGCCGCTTCTGCAATGGTGTCATCTCATCTTCCGTATCCGTGATCATGGAAGCGATCCTGCCGATCTCCGTATCCATGCCGGTGGCTACCACCAGCCCTTCCCCATGACCGTTCGTCACTACTGTGGACATATAGACCATATTGACCTGTTCGGTTAATGGAATCTCCTGCCGGCAGTCAGCCAGAAAAAGAGCATCTTTCTCCACCGGGACGGATTCTCCGGTGAGAGCGGATTCTTCCACCTGAAGATTCGCACTTCTGGTCAGTCTGATATCCGCCGGAACCTGCGCCCCCGCCTCGAGATCCACCAGATCTCCCGTCACCAGTTCCGCCGCGGGGATCTCTCTTCGGATGCCGTCCCGGATCACAATGGTCCGTGGAGTGGTAAGTTTTTTTAACGCTTCCAGCGCTTTTTTAGCTTTTCCCTCCTGGAGCATTCCCACCAACGCATTTACCAGGACCACCGTACCGATGATCACGGCATCACTGATTTCTCCCAGAAGAATGGATACCACCGCCGCAATCAATAATATGTAGATCAGTGGATCCTTCAACTGTTCCAGAAAAAGCTGTATCTTTGTCTTTTTCCGCGCAGCTCTCATCTCGTTTCTGCCATTTTGCTGCAAACGACGAAAGGCCTCACCTTCGGTAAGACCTTTCACTGTGTCACTATTTAGTTTACTTACGGTTTCCTGTATATTCTGCTTCTCGAACACGGCTGCTCTCCAATGCTTGTTTCTATGCATTGTATGCGGAAATGTCCGGCTTGATGATAACAGTCACTGATTATTTCTCGCTTCTTAACTGGAAAGCATCTGTCAGTTCGTTCATGTTGGTCGCCTGCGCAGACAGTTCTTCACTGGTAGCGGAAGTCTCCTCTGCGGTAGCGGAGTTGTTCTGTACTACAGTAGATATCTGCTCGATGCCCTGTTCGATCTGGACCATAGCATCTGCCTGTGCATGGGATTCTTCCATGGCTTTCTTGGACTCGTTCGCCAGATCCTCGATACCTTCCACCACTTTCTGCAAAGCTTCCGCCGTTTTATCTGTGATCTGATTTCCTTTTTCGATCTCCTGCAGCGAGGTCTCGATCAGTTCCCTGGTATGTACCGCGGACTGTGCACTGTCATCCGCAAGCTTCCGGATCTGTTCAGCCACCACGGCGAAACCTCTTCCGGCTTCCCCCGCTCTGGCAGCTTCAATTGCTGCATTCAGGGACAACAGATTCGTCTGGGATGCGATATCCTCGATCTCGCCGATAATATCACTGATCTGCTTGGAAGTCTCATTGATCCGCTGCATGGCATCGGTCAGTCCCTTCATCTCTTCTCCACTGGTTCTGGCCTGTTGCTGATATTCCATTGCCTTCTCATAAGATGCTCCGAGAGCCTTGGCATTTTTCTCCACGATCTCAGTGACATTCGTAATGGTCGCCTGAAGTTCCTCCACGGAACCGGCCTGATCTGTAGCACCCTCTGCCAGTCCCTGTGCGGCATCCGCCATCTGCCCCGCGCCGGCAGACACCTGGCTTACCGCATTTTTGATCTCACCCAGTGTCTCACTGAGCTTATGATTCAGCTTGCGAATAGACTCCAGCAATCCGCTGAAATCTCCTATGTAGGCTTCCCTGCAATTACTTACGATCGCAAAATTGCCCTCAGACATTTCTCCCAACAGATAGTCCGTATCACCGATTACCTGCTGCAAATTATCGGAAAGGCTGGCTGTAGCCTCCGCAAGTATCTGCAGCTCATCGCCGGTCTCTACCTTCGGTGCCGGAGTATGCAGATCACCCTGTGCTAACAGCTGTATTCTGTCTGTGCACTGTGCCACCGGATCCCCGATACGCTGTCCGATCTGTTTAGCCTTGTAAATGCTGTATGTCACTGCGATCACACCGATCGCAGCACCTATGATAATGCCTATCACAACGGAGCCCAGAAAATCCGTAACCGGTGCATCTACTGCCACCATCCAGCCGTTAGTACCTTCAATCGGGGCATACGCCTGTAATGTATAAGCACCTTTTCTAAAATAGGTTCCGTATCCTGTCTCACCCTTAAGCATCTGTTGCTCTATTTTAGCAATTCCCTTCAGTGAGCTGTCTGTCTGTGACAATTCAATATTATTTTTCTGCTCCTGGGCAATGGCGGAATCACTATGTGCGATCGTAGTGCCCGTAGATCCCAGCAGGTAACATCCGGAATGCTCACTGATAGAAATGGCTGCGCATATATCATTTAAGAACTCCGGATCCGGTACTACGAATACCACGCCGATAATCTCACCATCTTTATCTCCGCCTTCATAGACGGGTGCAGATATGATCACGCTGAGTTTTCCATCTGTCTTGGAGATCACGGGATCCGATACCACCACTTCTCCCTGCATGGACCGTTTAAAATACTCACGCTCATTGTAATCCGTTCCGTCAGCGGCACAGATACCATTACTTCCGATCAGCTTCCCCCTGACCATTCCATAAGCTTGCACACGCTGATTAATATACTCCTGCTTCTGCGCCGGTGTAAATGTAGCCGCGGAAAGCTGATAGCTGCATCCCAGCTCAGATACAATAGTCTCTGATACCATTAACTCCTGACGGATCCGGTCCGCTGAAAGCTTTGCGATCTCCTGCATATCAGCCTTCAGTCTGCTCAGGGTACCTGACAGATTCATTATCATGGAAACAATGACCAATGATACGATCGATAGCAATACCAGCCGCCGGATTGCCTTCTGCAGCCGCTCGCGGATCGTGGTCTTCCCATTGGTCTGACGCTTTTGTCCCTTCTGTGTAGTTTTTATACTCATAATGTACCTCTTTTCTCCGGCGAGATGTCTCTCCACCTTCTCAAGCCGGCATTTTTCTGCAATGCTGCTAACACTACTGCTGTATCACCATTATAACATTTTCCGAACCTTTTTACTACCTTATGAGTGCAAAGAAAGAGTTAATATTTCAAAAAATATCAACTCTTTCCCTGCTTTGTCTGTTTATTTATATTTTTCTGTCCCATTAGGTAGAAACTTTTTGGGATCAATAACCAAATTCTTGTGCAAAATACAGTTTTCCACC
>DLZQ01000024.1 GCA_003447295.1 Lachnospiraceae bacterium | reverse complement strand
TTTTCTTGGAAAGTGGTTGAGCCACAGGGGCAACGCGAACACGATGTTCGCGTTAGCCGATAAGTGCCATGGATGGCAACGTAAAGGCGGCCCCGTCATGATGAGAAGCATCTGGCCACTTTCCTTTAGAAAATCCACAGTTGTAGCTAGCATCCGAGTCCGGGGTGGGCAGCCCTTTCTGCGTGGATTTTAAAACAACTATTTCACTAACTCTCAATTTACAAAATAAGCCCCCGGTTCATCACCGGGGGCTTATCGTCTTATCTCTTATGCCAGAGGGAGCTTGAAGTATCTCTTTGCGTTGTTGTAGGAGATGTCGGTTACGATCTCGGACAGAGTGTCGTAATCTGCGGGGAATTCACCGCTTTCTACCCAGTTACCGATCAGGTTGCACAGGATACGGCGGAAATACTCATGTCTGGTGTAGGACAGGAAGCTTCTGGAGTCGGTCAGCATTCCTACAAATCCGGACAGATTACCCAGGTTAGCCAGGGAGATCATCTGATCCTGCATGCCGGTCTTGTGATCATTGAACCACCATGCAGAACCCTGCTGGATCTTGGCAACAGCGGTGGAATCCTGGAAACATCCAAGGATGGTACCGATAGCCTGATTATCGTTAGGATTCAGGCTGTAGATGACAGTTCTGGGAAGCTCATCACTTACGATCAGAGCGTTCAGGAAGTCTGCCATCTGAGCGGAAGGAGCGTAGTTGTTGATACAGTCGTAACCGGTATCGGGACCCAGCTTCTCGAACATCAGGGTGTTGTTGTCACGCTTACAACCGTAGTGCAGCTGCATAGCCCAGTCGAGCTTATGATATTCGCGGCCTACGAACAGCATGAAGGCGGTCTTGAATTTCAGCTCTTCTTCCTTGGTCAGAACCATCTTGTTCAGTCTCTTTAAGAAGATCTCTTCCAGCTCATCGTCGGAAGCAGGATAGTACATTACATACTCTAATGCATGGTCGGATACGTTACAACCCATGGATGCGAAGAATGCCATACGGTTCTTCAGAGCTTCCTTTAAGCTGGCGAAAGAGTTGATCTCGGTCATGCCGGCAGCGGCAGCCAGCTTCTCCAGATAATCCAGATAATCAGGCTTCTCAATGTTCATAGCCTTGTCGGGTCTCCAAGCGGGCAGAACCTTTACATCGAAAGTATCATCTGCAGCCAGCTTTTTGTGCCACTCCAGAGAATCGATAGGATCATCGGTGGTGCAGATCAGGGTAACGTTGCTCTGCTTGATCAGGTTACGAACGCTCATGGAAGGCTGATGGAGCTTTTCATTGCACAGGTTCCATACTTCGTCAGCAGTGTTTTTGTTCAGAACACCGTTGTAACCGAAGTATCTCTGCAGCTCCAGATGGCTCCAGTGGAATAAGGGGTTGCCGATAGCCTTGCCCAGGCACTCTGCCCATTTGCAGAACTTCTCGTAATCGGATGCGTCACCGGTGATGTACTTCTCGTCAACACCGCAGGAACGCATGAAACGCCACTTGTAGTGGTCGCCGCCCAGCCATACCTGGGTGATGTTGTCGAACTGACGGTCCTCAGCGATCTCCTTGGGATTGATATGGCAATGGTAATCCAGAATCGGTGTTTTTTCTGCGTAGTCGTGGAACAGCTTCCTGGCTGTCTCGGTCTCTAACAGAAAGTCCTTGTCCATAAATGCTTTCATTTTAAATTCCTCCATAAATATACTAAAAAGGGTATTTTCAGCTACCCAATTGCTGTCATTGATGAAAAGAAAAAATTATTTTGTGGTGCCGCGTTTTACCAGTTCCCCGGAGAATACGGTCTTTTTCGGCATCTCGTTTCCGCCAAGGACACCCATCAGAGTTGTGATCAGATGCTGGCAGAGCGTCTCTAATTTATTATCGATACTGGTCAGTTCCGGATCACAGCAGTTCACCAGCATGGAATTATTATAACCGATGATCGACAGATCTTCCGGAATGCGGAGTCTCATTTCACGCCCGTATTTCATGGCACCCAGTGCCAAAGAGTCGTCAGCGGCGATAACACCGTGGAAAGTGATGCCTTTTGTGTGCAGCCTGATCAGCTGTTCTGCCATAGCGGGAATGTCCTCATGGGAACCCTGATAGAGCTGCAGGAAGCTTCCGTTGGTGAGAAGTCCCTTTTCTTCCATGGCGGCACGGTAGCCTGCCAGCTTTTTCTTACCACTGTATGAAGTAGAATTATAGAAATACAGAATATCTTCCACACCGGAACGGATCATCTCCATGGTAGCGTCATACATGGAAGTAAAATCATCCGAGACAACACTGTACACATTCGGAGCATCCATTGCAGCATTCAACAGCATCACAGGAACCTGCACAGCGGCATCCGTAATGTATTTGTTGTCTTCTTCCTTCTCGTAGATGAAGTTGGAACCTACCAATATAATGCCGTCTACTTTTTTCGTGATCAGAAGGTTCATGGAGCTTGCCTTGGTATCCAGGTTGTAACCGGTACAACACAGGATGCTGTCATAACCGTTGGCACGAAGCTTCTGCTCGATATAGTAGATTGCCTTGGCAAGATACGGATCCGAACTGTCGGCACACATGATACCGATGGTCTTCATAGTGTTGAGTCCTAACCCTCTGGCAAATGCGTTGGGAGTGTACTCATACTGGTTGATTACGTCCAGAACTTTTTTCTTGGTTTTCTCGCTTACATTATTGCTTCCATTTAATACGCGGGAAACAGTAGCAATAGAGACACCTGCCTTCTCAGAAATATCGTAAATTGTCATCTGCGGATTCCTCTCCGCTTCTATGTAACAGAATTTGTAAGAAAAATGTAAGTAGTTACATAAAAAGCTATATTTGAATTATAACGAAAGACTTCTCTTTTTTCAAGATGCTTTTTCGATTTTTCATATGCCAAAAAATTATCAAAGTGAAATATTGCTGATAAAATCAATGGTTTGAGAAAAAAATAAGTTTCTGTTTTTGGTGATTGACGAAACAGCTTTTTTGAAGTAAAATGAATTATGAAAGTACTTACATAAACTTCGTGCAATTCAGAATCAAAAACACCCTCGGGCGTTGAAAACGTAATTGCCAAG
>DLZQ01000065.1:7486-29656 GCA_003447295.1 Lachnospiraceae bacterium | reverse complement strand
GGAACATTATTTTTCTCCGCGGTCTGCTTCATGGCAGCCACATAATCGGAATGTGCTCCGATCCCCAAATGTTTCTCATCCATAAAGCATCTACGCTCTAAGGGAGTGATCAGCACCGGATAAGCGCTATGATCTCTTGCCACGCGAATAAAGGTTTCGAGATTCTCCATGTAAGTGGAAAAAGGCTCTGTATATCTGGTGGGATCCTCTTTTTTCTCGTCATTGTGTCCAAACTGGATAAACAGGAAATCTCCTGCACCAATTTTCTCCTCTATGGCTTTCAGTCTCCCCTCGTCCATAAAGCTTTTGGTGCTTCTGCCGTTCTTGGCATGATTGCATACCTGATATTCCGGCTTTACAAATAAAGGAAATACCTGACCAATGCCTGTCTGCGGATAGGTCGTATAGTCATTGGTCTGGACTGTGGAATCTGCAGCCCAAAAAATTCTGTTCATTTCTGCCCTCATTTCTGCGCTTCCCCTGCGCATCTGTTATCCTGCAACACTGGAAACATATTTTTGGATCTCTCTTAAAATACAACACAAGGGAAACCGAAGTTTCCCTTGTCTAAAACAAAATACATGTGAGAAGAAAATCACTCCTTAACAGCGCCGATATTAACACCCTTTACGAAGTATTTCTGCAGGAAAGGATACAGTGCCATGAAAGGAAGGATTGCACATACGATCGCTGCATAGAACAGAGTATTCTGGGATACCGAATACTGTGTAGTAGGGGTATCACCATCCATGATCATATTACGTAACTGATACTGGAAGTTAACCTGATCAGGATTGGTAATATAGATCTTAACGGTAGAATAGTCATTCCATACGGTAACTGCGAACATCAGGCCGATGGAAGCCAGAGCTGCCTTGGACAGAGGAAGCACGATCTTGAAGAAGATTCCCATAGGGGAACATCCGTCGATCTCAGCCGCCTCGAACAGACTGGCAGGTATTCCTTCGAAGAAGTTACGCATCAGTACCAGGTTGTACACGTTCATACCATGCTTCACAACCAGGATCCACATGCTGTTAACCAGATGTAACTGCTTCATTACCAGGTACTCGGGGATCATACCACCGGAGAAGATCATGGTAAACAGAAGGAAATATGCGAAGAAGTTACGTCCTGGCATATCAAACTGGATCAGTACATAGCCACCCAGGGTGGACAGGAGCAGACCAAGGAAAGTACCGAGTACCGTTGTGATAATGGAGTTGATGAAAGGTCTGTACAGTCTCTGGGTATGAAGGATGGTCTTATAGCCATCTAAGGTAAAATCCTGCGGCCACAATCTGAACTGGTATACACCCACAGCATTGAAGGAGTCTACGACTACCTTCCAGATAGGTACCAGTACCAGGAGGCCGATCAGAATAAATACGATGTAGTTTACAATATCGAATACATGAACCTTTTTCTTAGGTTTACGATAAGCTGTCTTTGCCACGTTTAACACCTCCTATACAATGCCACGGCCACGGGTCTTCTTACTAGCCCAGTTACATATCAGTACCAGGACACAGCCAACCAGGGACTTGAAGAGACCAACTGCTGTAGAGTAACCATAGTTCGGCAGAGCGATCGCGAATGTCTGACGGTAAATATAAGTAGAAATAACATCAGACACACTGTATACCGCATTGTTGTACAATACGAATACGGACTCGAACATGTTCATAACCTTAGCAAGGTTCAGGATCAATACCGTGATAATCGTATTAGCCAGTGCAGGCAGCGTTACGAAACGCATCTTCTGCATACGGGTTGCACCGTCGATGTCAGCTGCTTCATACAGCTCCGGGTTGATACCTGCCAGAGTAGCCAGGAAGATAATGGTTCCCCAACCGGTCTCTTTCCAGATATTGATAAGATAGAAGATCGGTCTCCACCATGCAGTGCTTGCCAGGAAATAAATTCCCTTGGCATCCGGTGCCAGAATGCCCCAGTCACGCAGCAATCCGTTTACCAGACCGGTAGAGGAAGGAGACAGGAACAGGCTGAAGATAGATGCAACTACTGCCCAGGACATAAAGTGGGGCAGATATATGATAGTCTGCAAAGTTTTCTTTGCAAAGAGATTTCCCATTTCATTTAAGAAGATTGATACGATAACCGCAGTGAAGGTCGTGATCAATAACTTCATGATACTCAGTTCCAATGTGTTCCTGAATGCACTCCAGAACGCATCGGTCTTAAACATACTGTAAAAATGCTTCAGTCCCACAAAAGTAGGAGCACCTACGGGCTTGTAATCGTAGAATGCATAACGAATACCAAGCATGGGCCAGTAATACATGATCAAAATGAACACAAATACAGGCAGGAACATCAAATAATAGCCTCTGTTATTCCAGATCCGGAGACTAAGGGGCTTGTGACGTACTTCTACGCCGGTGGATGTGGTGATTTTCTTTTTCTTGCTCATACCATCCCTCTTCCTTTCGACTTCATCTCACACATTCTTTTCTCTCTAAAATATCCTGTCCCATGGGTGTTTACATCCCTGTGGGACAGGATAATTATATCATGTTTTTGTAGCTTCTGCTACTATATTACAGATATTATTACTGATTCAGTTCAGCTAAGCACTGATCAATGATGGAACCAACAGTGTCAACGTAGGTCTGCATAGCTGCATCTACATCGCCGCCATCCACTACTACAGAAGTAATAGCTGCCAGCTTAGCATCATAAATGGTACCGGACTCATTGGTGTAGGTCTCAGAGGTAGGAGACTGAGGAGCATCCTTACAGTTCTCGGTAAAGAACTTGTTGCCTTCTGCAGCCAGACCAGAGATATCGTTAAAGCCGTTGTCCAGAGAGCAGATAACCAGAGCGGGATCCATAGCGTTCTTCTTCCATAAGGTGTTAGGATCGTTAGGAGACGGCTTTAAGTGGAACTGACCGTCTTCGTACTCGTAGGTCTTCTCTTTCTCAGTACCTGCATTGATAGTGAAGCTTTCAGCCTTGGTAGACCAGTGAACATCCTCTGCACCGTAGGTCCACAGAGTCTGCACCTTGTCACCATCCATCATGGTCTCGATGAATGCATCGAAGATAGCCTGCTCACGGGAATTGTCTCCGTCACCGTCATCAATGATAACCCATACAGGAGCTTCTCTGTTCAAGTAAGCGCCAATCTCAGCGATAGGAGCCAACTCAACCAGCTTCTCGTCAACACCGTTCTTGATCAGGTTATCGGTCAGAGTCTGATACCAGGAACCTGCCCAGTATGTGAATACACCTGAAGAACCGGTCTGATCGTTGGAGAACCATTTCTCACGGGCGATCTTGGTGGAAGCGGTCAGGGTCTCAGGATCGATAGCGCCATCCTTGTAAGCCTGCTGTAATCTTAACAGAGCTGCCTTGGTAGCATCGGTCTGGAATCCATCGTACCAGGTGCCGTTGTCATCCTGCAGGATTGCGGGATAAGAATCCTGCCAGAACTCAGGCAGATAGTTTACGTAAGGAGCTTCGTTACCAACGAAACCAGCTGCGATAACACCATAGGTATCACCGGTTACACCGTTACCATCGGGATCTTCGTTGTGGAACTTTAACAGCATGTTATAGTAATCATCATAAGTCTTGATGTCTTCAGCCTTCAGACCAACTGCATCTAACCATGCCTGCTTAACATAGGTAACACATCCATTACCATAGGTAGGAGCGAAACCATACAGATGACCTTCCTCATCCTTCAAGCTCTCATTGATCTCAGGCAGGATCAGGTGAGACTGGAATTTAGCGTTTGCATATGCTTCGGACATATCCCACAGCAGACCGGTAGGTGCATACTGCTTGAACATATCTGCACTCATGATCATAACATCGGGATAGTCACCGCCTGCGAACAGACGACCTACTGCATCGGTATAACCGGAGTGGTCTAACTGCTGGACGTTCATCTTAATAGGATGACCGATTGCTTCGGATACTGCATCATCCCACTGCTGAACGAATTCAGCCTGGCCGTTTTCAACGTTTGCGGTCAGAGTACCATTAACTACTACGTTAATCTCCTCCAGGTTGTAAGCTTCGGTAGAAGCTGCTGCGCTGTCAGTTGCTGCTGCGCTGTCGGTAGATGCTGCAGGAGCATCGTTGCTGCTTCCGCATGCTGCTAAGGAAGCTACCATAGCAGATGCTAAAAGAACGGATAATACTTTTCTCTTCATTTTGTTCCTCCCTAAATATTTGGAATCATGATTTGTCATGGGGTCATTCCCTTGACTTGCCCTCACCTTACCATCCGTCACCGGGAAAAACAAGTTACAATTTTTGCGTTCGGGTGCAAATTTTGACCACCGGTTCTGCAAACCCTTGATTTTACTGCATTCTTTGAAAGCACTTACATTTGATATTTTAAAAATTGAAAGTGGTTACATCTTGCTTCCTTTGTAAGTAACTGATACAATAGACATGGTTTATTCGGTATATTATCTAAAAAAATTGAGACACGGGAGTGATCATGAATGATTTTTGATAAAAAAGACACCCTTAATGATACAAATTATACAAGCCACAGCAGTACATTAATGCTGAAAATGGTAACCTCTTACAGTATTTTCCTGCTGATCATTCTGGTTTTGTTCCTCTTTTTATACCGTTCTACGATAAATAACGCACGTGATTCTTACGATCAACAGAACAAGACAACCCTGATCAGCAATGCAGAGCTGTTTGAAAGCGATCTGAACATTATGGAGGTGTATTGCCGGCAGCTTTTGCAGAACGATACCTTCCGTAAGGTCATGAATTATCAGAATACCTACTATCCTTTTACGGAGATGGGGAATGAATTACAGAATTCTCTGGCGACAAATGTGTATGCGGAAGCACTTCTTCCGTTAAAAGAGTCCTTTGTCTATTTTCCGGAGACAGACTATGTATTGAATCCTACGTATTTTATATCCGCGCAGCGGTTCTATAACTGGATTCAGAAGTACCCTTCTACCGAGAAGGAAATGTGGCACTCCTACATGACGGAACCGGAATACAAGAACCGCTTTCTTCCCATGGATCAGTTCATGCCAAATTACAGCGAAAAATACTATATGTATATCATCGACCTGAACAATCTCTACTATATGGATGCCAATGCAAAGGTATGCTTTATCTTCGAACAGGATAAAATGGCGGATCTGTTCGACTGTGTACAGATGGATGGGGATAATTTCCTAGCGGTAACCGCAGAAGATGGCTCCAACGTGCTTACGATAAACACCCCGGACAGCATTTCCGCAGAAATGCTGGATTCCCTGGACTTTAATAAGGGATATGCCCAGGTTCGTCTGAACGGTCAGACTTTTACTTTAGGGAAATATACTTCTGATAACACCAATTATTCTTATTATTTCAGTTTTCCTCCCTATAAAGTGACCGGGGGACTTGGAGGCACACAGTTATTTTTTATTTTACTGGCAATGGTTGCACTGGTGATCGGCGGTTCTCTGGTATATTATTTTTCCCGTCGGAATGTACGGCCTATTATTGAACTCGGTCAGGAGCTGCAGACTGCTGTGGAAGTACAAAAGAATCTGCAGGAGGTTGTAGACAGCCAGCGTCCCATTATCTGTACCTCTTATGTCCGACAGCTTTTGTCCGGTACCGCCACTTCCGAAGACGAAGTGGCTTATATGGAGAATTATCTGGGGATCACTGCTTCTTCTTATTATAATGTGTTATATATTGTGTACTATAATAACTTTGGCGATAATGTAGAAAACGCTCTTCCCGGCGGTGTGGAATCTGTCGAGGAGCTGGAGAAGATCATCGAATCCGCACTGGAGAATTTCTTCGGTACACCACTTTTCTACTTCAGCCCTTCGGACCGGACCTATTCTGTCCTGCTCCATTGTTCTGAAGAGGAATCAAAAAATCTGATCCTGAAGATCAACAATTGTATTTTACGACTTCATGATTATCTGCTGGATACTTACGACATCTGGCTCTTCGCTGGTATCGGTCGCAATACGGATTCCCTGATGAATGTTTGGGAATGCTACCAGCAGGCCTCCGAAGCCGTAAGTTATACGACGAAGAACTATATTTTCTTCCCGTATGAATTTATTAAGAAGGATTCCAACGTGTTCTATTATCCGCCGGAGATTTCAACGAAGCTGATCCACTTCATCTCCACGGGCAATACGCCGCAGGTATTGGAACTGTTCAACCTGATCCATCAGGAGAATATCGAGGAACGTACCCTGCCGGTCAACCTGTTAAAGTACCTGCTGTCAGATATCCGTAACACTTTATTAAAAGCAAGATTTGCACTGCCGCAGGATGCGGATCCCGAAGCTGTAAAGGTTTTGGATGAGCGTTTCAATGAGCACCTGACCTTCAAATTATGCGAAGATCTTGCATTATCCCTGTGTAATCTCTTCGGTAATAAAGAGGATGACAATACATTATCTACTACGATTGAGAAATATATTAACGATAATTATAAAGATCCTTCGTTGGGTTTAAACAAGATTTCGGATGAGTTTCAGATCTCCGAGAGCTATTTCTCTCATATGTTTAAGGAAAAGACCGGGGTCAACTTCTCCACGTATCTGGAGAATATCCGGATGACAGAGGCTGCCAGACTGATCAAGGAGACCGATATCAGCTTGAATGAGCTGTATATTGCTGTGGGATATAATAATTCCAATACTTTCCGGCGTGCATTCAAGAAAGTATACGGAGTAACCCCCAGTGCCATGCGGGAAAAATAGTATAAAGCAGAATGCTAAGAAAAGATAGAACTATATAAAACAGCCGGGGCTGGAGGATTTAATCCTCCAGAAATGCCTCGGCTGTCTTCATATCTTCCGGTGTCGTGATCTTAATATTCTGATAAGAAGCTTCCACAAGTTTTACGCGGGACTCCGTAAACATCTCCACCACACTGGCATCGTCCGTTACCTGAATGCCCTGCTCCTGCAGCTTTGGTAGCCTGTTTTGCAGCCTCTCATATGCCTGTAAAATCAGGCTGGTCTCAAATACCTGCGGAGTCTGAATATTCCAGACGGTCCTTCGGTCCGGTGTGGACAGTGCAAATCCTTCTCCATCACTGATCTTAACGGTATCCTTGCTCTGTACCGCTGCTACGCACGCCTTATACTGCACCGCTGCCGCATAGGTGTCTTCCAGAATTTTCTCTGTCAGGAAAGGTCTTGCGCCGTCATGGATAAACACATAACCGTGCTCATTCGGACACTTAAGACGTCCGCCCGCGATCAGCTGTAAAGCTCTTCCCACAGACAGATACCGTTCCGCTCCGCCGGAAGTAATGATATTCACCTTCGTAAAATGGTATTTCTGCACGATTTCTTCCCGGACATAGGGAATATCTTGTTCCGAAGTCACCAGAATACAGTCATCTATAATCTTTGACTCTTCTACCGCATGCAATGCATACCAGATCAGAGGTCTGCCCTTTAACGGAAGGAACTGTTTCGCCACTGCGGAGTGCATACGGCTTCCACTGCCCGCTGCCAGGATAATGGCGGTGCAACGCGGTTTTTCCTCGTTCCCGTCCTCTTTTTCTGTTTTATATGCTACAAAATCTTCTGTTAAATACTCTTCTGCTACTCTGTCTATCATATTTATGTCAGTCTTTCTATAATGTCTTTTATATTAGAACTCCTTAGCGTTCTCCCAATTTTAAATTCGGAACCGCATTCAGGTCATAGCCGCTGCGAACACCCTTGATATATTCATAATAGCCCGCCACACCGATCATCGCTGCATTGTCTGTGCAGAAGATCGGAGAAGGATGATAAAATGCAATATTTCGTTTGCCGCACTCTTCTTCAAAGGCTGCCCGCAGAGAGGAATTGGATGCCACGCCGCCGGCAATGGCGAATTTGTTCAGTCCATAGGCTTTCACAGCATGCAATGAATGACTGACCAGTACATCTACCACCGCTTTTTGAAAAGAAGCAGCCACATCTGCCTGATTGTAGCTTTCTCCCTTCATCTGGCAGCCGTTTAAGTAATTCAACACCGCTGATTTCAGACCGCTGAAGCTGAAGTCATACTCATTTTCCGCTACTGCCGCTCTGGGAAAATGAATCGCATCGGGATTACCCTCCTTCGATACCTTATCGATCTTAGGTCCACCGGGATAGCCAAGCCCGATGGCACGGGCCACCTTGTCAAAAGCCTCTCCGGCTGCATCATCCCTGGTCCGTCCGATGATCTCATATTCTCCGTAATCCTTGACCACTACCAGATGCGAATGTCCACCGGATGCCACCAGACAGATAAAAGGAGGCTCCAATTCCTTATTTTCTATAAAATTAGCACTGATATGTCCTTCAATGTGATGAACACCTACCAGGGGAATCCCGGTAGCAAAGCTGATGGCTTTGGCTTCAGATACACCCACCAGAAGTGCTCCCACCAGTCCCGGTCCGTAAGTCACTGCGATCGCCGTGATATCATCAAGTGTCACATGGGCATCGGCAAGTGCCTGCTCAATGACCTGATTGATCTTCTCGATATGCTTCCGGGATGCGATCTCCGGCACCACGCCGCCATACAACGTATGTAAGGCAATCTGAGAAGAGATCACGTTAGAAAGTACCTCTCTGCCGTTTTTTACCACTGATGCTGCTGTCTCATCACAGGAGCTCTCGATCCCCAAAATATAAATGTCTTTTTGTTTTTCTGTCTCTGTCATTTTTCTGCCTGCTTTGTTCTAATTATTGTCTGTTTATTCTAATTATTGTCTGTCTGTTCCAGCTTACTGTTCAACTGATCCGCTGTTTCCCAACCGTATATCTTCCATCTGCGATTGTCATCCCTGCGCAATAGATATACCATCACGGTAGAAGTTTTTTTACCGTTTTCCGTCATGGTATAGCCACAGGAAATTCTTGCAAAAGAAAATCCGTCTACCGAATAATAGTCCACATTTGTGCTGGGTGCAAGAGAAACACTTGTTATTTTTCTCTTGTTGTCCTTATAGTTTTGCACCTCACCCTGCAACCGGATAAGATAAGTATCTTCATCATTGTTTTCCTGAAGTTCTTCGTCAAATAATTGCAGTGATTTCCTGCCAAGATCCTGAAGCTCTTCTGCCGTACATTCTTCATTGTAAAAGCACTTCATCAGATCATTGTAATATTTGATCACTTCCTTGGGCGTGGCGGGGTAATTATTGTCCAGATCCCTGGAAAGTGCCGTATCCACCTCCGACATGACCGCTTCCTGCTGCTCGGTGCGGTGTGTTCCGGACAGATACGCATAATATCCTACCACCAGCACGAGTAAGAAGATGAAAAAGACTGTGATCTTAGTCACGGATGTGTTGGTTTTCTTCATAAGATTGCTCACTCTCCCTCATCAAATTTCAGCTCCATGGTCCAACCATCCTTTGCCGCATAAGCCGCCGGAAATATCTTCCGCACATCCTCCATGAATTCCTCCGGTCTGGTCATGGACGGACTGTAATGGGTCAGCCACAATTTCGGCACCTCCGCTTCTTTTGCAATCTTCGCTGCCTCATACATGGTCATGTGCTTGTGCTCTCTGGCTTTCACCAGCTTGTCCGGCTCCCCGTACATGCCTTCCAGAATCAACAGATCCGCACCTTTGGCATTCTGTCGGATGCTCTCCGTAGGTCTGGTATCGGTGCTGTAGGTTACTTTCAGCCCCTTGCGTTCCGCTCCCAGTACCATATCCGGTGTAAATACTCTGCCGTTCTCTTCCAGAGTCTCTCCTTTTTGCAGTCGACTCCAGAATTTCATGGGGATTTCCTGCTCCATGGCTCTGTCTTTGTCAAATCGACCCGCACGGTCAATCACCATACTGTAGCCGTAACAGAGAACATTATGATTTACTTTGAAAGCTTCCAACCGAAAACCTTCAAAAGAAAAAGTCTGCGCATTTTCCGTGATCTCCAGACATTTTACCTCAAAAGGAAGCTCCGGTGCGATCACACGTAAAGAGGCCACCACTTTGGTAAGACCTTTCGGTCCGATCAACAATAACGGTTCTGTCCGCTCCGCATTTCCCATGGTCAGAAGCATCCCCGGCAGACCGCTGATGTGATCCGCATGGAAATGAGTAAAACAGATAATATCAATAGGGTTGGGACTCCATCCCTTCTGGCGCATGGCGATCTGGGTGCCCTCTCCGCAATCGATCAGAATACTTTTTCCATTATACCGCATCATCAGGGAAGTCAGCCACCTGTAAGGCAGGGGCATCATTCCACCGGTTCCCAATAAACAAACGTCTAACATTCTTCCTCACAATCTTGCCTTCGCAGCATCTGTTGTTCTGTCTATAATAATGATGTCGGGGTCAAAAGCCCCCGACTTTGATGCCTACGGATTGTTCCGTGCTACGCACTCTCACAATCCTACCCTCTATTCGCATATCGTGGGATTATCATCCCACTTTTATGCTCATATCGGGGCGGTTCATAAGGTCTTTTACCCACTTATGAGCTAGCTCATGTGGGCTTAGACCTTTTGACCCTGGCATCATAATAATTCTGTCTCCGGTACTTCTTCCACCGGAATGACAAACCTGCCAATCCAACTGTCGTAACAGTCCTCACACAGATCAAAGGCATGTCTCATACCGTCTTTCCTGCTAAAATATCCAAAGCGGACATCTGCGGTGAAATAACCTTCCCGGATGATTTCCTTTTCTACTTTTAATTCTCTGCCGCAGGCGTTACATATTATCTGTGTTAATTTACCGTTTTCTGAATTTCGCATCTTACCTTCCACCTTTCTGATCGTAAAAAACAGTTTCCTCTTTCACTATCATAGCAGAGAAATCGCCGGATGGTGGTGGTAATACTTGTTAACGACGCCACATGATCATGGCATCTTCGGTAGGTTTCTCATAAAATCCGGGACGAATCCCTTCCGAGACGAAACCAAACTTTTCATATAAACGGATCGCCGGTGCATTGCTCACTCTGACTTCCAAAGTATATGCCGTAATGCCGCGCTCTGCCCCCAGTCGTAGCAGTTCTTCGAGCATCTTACTGCCCACTCCCAGGTTCCGGTACTCCGGTGCAGTTACCACATTGTCGATATTACCCTCATGAAAACTGTCCGTCAATCCGGCGCAGCCAGCGATATGTCCATCGGCCTCCGCCACCACATACAGACAATAGTCTCTTAGAAGCAGTCCTCTGAAATCCTCCGAAGACCAGGGCATGCTGAAGGATGCGGCTTCGATACGGCTCAATTCTTCGATATCTGTATCCCGCAGGGGGCGAACCTCTATCTTCATGCCTGTGCCTCTTTTGCTGCTCTCTCCTGCTCTTCCCGTTCCCGCTCTGCCTGGCTCTTACGCAGATATTCGGGCTCATGCTCCGCAGCGGTCACGGTCTTACCCTGTGCATAATAAATGGCTCCGAGAGAAGCCACACTGGCTGCCCGCTGTCTGTTATTGGCTGCGGGAGCAAAGGAAAACGGAACTTTCATTCCTTCTGTGATCTGTCTTAGGTATACCGGCACGCCGTCTCCCAAAAAGATCACTTCACGTCCCAGGCGGTTCAGTTCGTCCACCAGTTCATCCACAATAGCTGTGCACTGTTCCTTAACACAATGCATCACAAGCTGCTGTTCACAACTTCCATCCTCTGCTGCTTCTGCCTTACAAAATTCATAGATTCCGGTGTATACCTGATTCCTTCTGGCATCCATAATGGGGCAGACCAGCTTATCCGTCCCCCAGAGATTGAAGGCAAGTCCCTCCAGTGTCGGCACCTCTACCAACGGCAGATTCAGTGCCAGACCAAGTCCCTTCGCGGTTGCTGCACCAATTCTCAGTCCGGTAAAGGATCCGGGACCTGCGGAGATAGCAATGGCATCAATGGTGTGAAGATCCAGGTCGATCATCTGCCGGATCTCGTCCAACATCGGAAGTAATGTCTGGGAATGTGTTTTCTTATAATCTGTGGTATACTCTGCGATCAGGACATTGTCTTCCACGACGGCGGCACTTGCCACCAGTCCGGAACTGTCCAAAGCTAATATTTTCATACTGTAGTCATCTCCTCAATCGTGATCCGGCGATAATCGAAGCCCTTCTCCAGATCCTTTTCTATGGTCACCTGTCTGTAATGCTCCGGCAGGATCTCTTCGATCAGATTCGCCCACTCTATCAGGCACAATCCCTCGCCGTAAAAACAGTCCTCGTAGCCGATCTCTTCCATCTCCTCCACATCTCCGATGCGGTACACATCAAAATGATAAAAAGGCATACGGCCCTCCTCATAAATCTGTACAATGGTAAAGGTGGGGCTGTTGACCGGTTCCGTAATTCCAAGACCGTCTGCCACTCCCTGGGTAAATACGGTCTTGCCCACACCCAGATCACCGATCAGGGTATAGACCTGCCCGGGAAGTGCTTCTAAACCGATTCGCTGTCCCAGTGCAAAAGTCTCCTGCGCACTGTGAGTCTCTATGATTTCTTTTTTAAAATCTTTGTTTGCTGTTGAATCACCTGTTGTCATTTCTCTTACGCTTTCTATAGACACCGTAATGCCCGTTGTTACTTTCCGGATAAGCTCTCTGTTCTATGGTATTTCTAGCTGCGGATCTTCACCTTTGCAGGGGGCATATGGGTGGAGATCATTTCAATAACATCCGTTGTCTTATCCTGCATCTGACTTTTTGGGAAAATCGTTGCGTTGTTCTTCGCCGTATATACAATAATGCTGCGTCCAGTGGATACAGCCTTCAGGCAATCCTCCCACGCCTGGCAGGTAGAACTGTCTCCCTGTGATATGGTGATTCCATTCTCATCCAGAACATAATGCAGAGCCTCCTGGAAAACCGGATTGTTCGCCACCTGTTGTTTACTTTTGATAAAAAGCGTCCATGGAAGGTATAGCAGGATCACTACTCCCAGGATCAGATAGATCCAGTACTGTCTGGATATCCCAACGACAACACCCAGCGCTCCGATCACTGCTCCCAAAAGTCCGGACACACTGTTGTAGCTGTGCCGTAATAAAAAGTCATATAAATCCCCCGATGTAATCTTCACATCCAATTCTACCATAACTTGTTCTTTCCTCTATAATAATGTATGATGCCAGGGGCAAAAGGACTAGCCCCACATGAGCCTGCTCATAGGTGATTGAAAGACCCCGGGCTCCGTCTGTGCATAAAACGGCATACTATAAAAAACATTATAAATTTTTTCCCTTAAAAAAGCAAGTAAAGAACCGCAGGGATTTCTAATCTGTCACCTGCGGTTCACTGATTTCTTATTATATGATTTTTATTATTTACTCATGGCGCAGTGCCTCGATAGGGCTCAATTTTGCCGCTTTCTTCGCAGGATAGATACCGAAGAAGATACCTACGGCAGAGGAGAACAGGCTGGCTCCCAGTACCGTTCCTGCGCTTACTTTTGCGGTAAAACCAATCAGGCTGCAGATGCCAAAAGCTCCTGCCACTCCGATGGTAATACCGATCAGACCTCCCAGCAGGGTGATGATCGCCGACTCCGACAAAAACTGTAGCAGAATGGATCCAGTTCTCGCTCCCAGTGCTTTCCGGATACCGATCTCTCTGGTACGCTCCGTCACGGATACCAGCATGATGTTCATAACACCGATACCGCCTACCAGCAGAGAGATGGCTGCTACGAACACTACAAAGATAGTAATGTAGCTTAAGATCTGATCCATCTGGCTCATAATATCATTAAAGTTCTGTACAGAGATGACATTCTGTCCTCTGACACCATGCCTGTTCTCTAGCAGACGCACCGTATCCTGCGCCACCTGAGAGGCATTTTCCGCGCCATCACTGACGATCAGCAGGTCCGTGTAATCCACATAGAATCCATACCCCTCGGAAATTGTGGAGATAGGTGCCTCCATGGTCACCGTACCGTTTCCTCCCATTCCGAACAGCTTCGATGCGTTGTCCTTACGGATACCAACAATCGTAAATTCCTGTGTCACTCCATACAACGTATAATCAAAGCTCATTCCGATCACATTGGTATTACCAAACAGCGTTTTCGCGCTGCTCTCTGTAATGACACAGACCTTATTCGCCGTATAATAATCCGAATCGGTAAAATAACGTCCCTTGATGATCGGATCCTGGCTCGAATATTCCAGTCCCGCCTTACCGAAAGTTGCAGCAGCATCAAAAGTTCCCTTTCTGCCGGTGGCGCTTCCGCTGAAACTCCAGGACGGTGTTACCGCCTTGACATTTGGAACTTTCTCCAGAATGGCATCCATATCCTCTTCCGTGAATACCACCTCTGTTCCGTTTTCCGCGGTATTGCTGCTATAAACGGCGATCTGACCGCCCGCCATAGAATTCAGTTCTCCGTTGATCCCACTTTTCACGCCATTACCTATGGAGATGATCATGATCACCGAAGAGATTCCTATGATAATGCCCAGCATGGTCAGGATCGAACGTCCTTTATTACTGCGGATATTCATCAATGCAATTTTGATGTATTCCCATACTTGTGTCATGGATCCGCCTCCTACTGTTCCATGGGCACAGCCGTTACTGCCATGCCCTCCTCCAGGCTGACACCCGTGAGACTGTTCACTATGATCTGGTCTTCCTCGGTAATGCCCTCCAGGACCTCTGTGTATTCATCGGAGGAGATTCCGCAGGTAATTGCCCTCTTAACTACCATGCCATTCTCGATCACATAGAGGAAATCTCCGTTTTTATCCGCATTGATCGCTTCTACCGGGATCAACAATGTATCCTGTGCACTGTTGGTATGTACGGTCAGCTTTGCATCCAGTCCCAGAATGATCTTGTCATCCGGGTTAGTCAGATGTACTTCTACCCCTACCATGGGCGTATTGGAGGCATTCAGTGTTGCCATACGATTGATCTTACTGATCTCGCCTTCGTATTTATTGCCGGAGATGGTAATATCTACTTTCTGCCCGATGGCAAGTTTTGCCACATCGGACTTGGAAGCATCAAAGGAAACCTTCACATTCTGGCTGCTCTCCAGTGTGATCAGCTGTGCGCCCTCCGCCACACTGGCTCCGGATACACCGGTGCATTCCGTTACGATACCATCAAAATCAGCTACAATGCCTTTCTTCGCAGAATAATACTGTTCCTCCGCCTCTTTGTAGGTCAGCTGTGCCAGATCTCTGTCAGCAGCGTACCCCTGGGACTGATAACCGTTTAAGATCGATCCTTCCCCGGCATCCTTCTGTGCCTGCATCTTCGCTTTATAAGTTTCACATTCCTCAATATGTTCCTGTACGGAAGCAATCTCATTCTGCATATTTACCACGTAATCGCTGGATCCTGCAATGGACTGCACATAAGAATTTCTCGCCTGGCTGGCACTGATATCCTGGAGTTCCTTATTGATTTCTTTCGCACGGTCTGCACTGGTAGCGGAATCCTGCAGTTCCTTGCTCAAATTGGCGGATTTTCTGGATAATTCATAACTTTCTTCGGATAACTGTCTCTGGGTTTCTCTCTGACTCTTTGCAAGTTTATCCTGCAGTTCTTTCAGATAAGCCTTGTAGTCTGCCAGCTGTTTGTCCAGAACTGCCAGATTGGTGTTGGCTTCGTTTAATTTCGCCTGACTCTTGCTGTTCTCTGTCATGGTGCTGTTATAGGAAGCACTGCTCTTGGTCTGCTGTAATGTTGCCTCCTGCAGGCGCTCCTCCATCTGGGCCATGTCATAGGTCATCAGCACATCCCCTGCCTTGACAGCATCACCGGCTGCCACATTGACTTCGTTTAATCTGCCGCCTACCGGCGCAAAGAGAACCGCTTTCTCTTCACTGACTACCTTGCCGCTGGTGCTGACATTTTCCTCGATGTCACCGCGGAATGCGTTAGTAGTGCTGACCATGACGCCCGCACTGCCGGAAAACGCACAGCTTACCATACGGATCACGATCAGTATGATTATGATAGCAGCAATAATAATAGGTGCTTTTTTACGTTTTTTACCGATTTTACCTGCCTTCTGTTCTCTTTTTGTTCCTTTTAGTTTTCTCTTTTCTTCCTTCTTCATTGCCTTGTTTTCTTTTGCACTCAGTGCCTGTTCTGTCTTTTCCTGTTGTTCCATGATCCTATGATCCCTTTCTATTTTTATCCTCATATCGTTAAGATGTCGGGGGCAAGATCCCCATCTTTACTGCCTGCGGATTGCTTCGTGCTACGCATTCCACCTAATTGATCTGCCCGGAGTCGGATTCTACTTTTCCGTCACGGATCTTGATCACTCGCTTCGCCTGTGCTGCGATCTCATTATCATGTGTGATCAATATGACAGTTCTTCCTTCTTTATGTAATCCTTTCAGAATATCCATAATCTCTTTCGTGGAATTGGAGTCCAGATTACCTGTGGGCTCATCCGCCAGGATCACCGGAGGTGCCTGGGCTATGGCCCTGGCTATCGCCACTCTCTGCTGCTGACCGCCGGACATCTCCGAAGGCTTATGATCCATACGATGTTCGAGACCTACCTTTTTCAAGGCCTCCACGGACAGCTCTTCCCGCACACTTTTGGATACTCCCCTATAGATCAGAGGCAGCTCCACATTTTCCAATGCCGTCAGATTCGGGATCAGATTAAAACCCTGAAAGATAAACCCGATCTCCCGGTTCCGGATGTCGGACAATTCATCGTCAGATAATGCGGACACGTCCTGTCCATGCAGCCAATATTCCCCACTGGTAGGCACATCCAGACAGCCAAGCATATTCATCAGTGTAGACTTTCCGCTTCCGGAATGCCCGATGATAGCCACAAATTCCTGCTCGTCGATGGTCAGACTGACATGATCCAGGGCGCGCACTTCATTTTCCCCCGGATTATAGATCTTACACACATCCTTGATCTCTACTAATGCGCTCATTTCTCACCTGCTCCTGTTATTTATTTCTGTTTTTACTTGTTTTATTGTATCGTTGTACTACGTGCATAATACAATAATTTCTTTTGAGTGTCAACATTTATTTATCTCAAATCTATGCACAATACACTATCAGATAAATTGGAAAAAAAAGCTGTGAAAATTCTAAAGATTTTCTATATTGACTTTTATTTCACAAAGTGATATATTCCATCCATAAGGTAAAGTTCTTCAGGGTTGGGTGTAATTCCCTACTGGCGGTAATAGGTCATCCTTAAGTCCGCGACCCGCAGATACAATTCTGCGGCTGATCCGGTGTGAATCCGGGACCAACAGTACAGTCTGGATGAAAGAAGACGTATCACTTATATTTTTTTGTGATACCCATGCCCCGGAAGCTTGTATTCCGGGGCTTTTTTTGAAGGCTTTCCTTGATTTTCTTCATAGGAAAGGAGTTCTGAAATGAACAAATTAATGCAAACTGTAACTGAAAATGTGGCCTATGTGGTTATCTTCCTGGCAGTCATCGTGGGATGTTTCCTGGTGGCTGTAGTGCTGGAAAAGGGCGCACAGAAGAAAAACGGCATCAAAGAACCGATCTTCAATACAAGAAAGCTTGCCATGATTGGTATGTTTTCCGCCATCGCCATGATCCTGCATGTGCTGGATTTCCCTATCTTTTTTGCCCCCGGTTTCTATAAAATGGACTTCAGTGAGCTGCCGATCTTAGTCGGTTCCTTTGCCTTTGGTCCCGTAGCCGGTGTCATGATGGAATTCGTGAAGATACTGCTGAAGCTGTGCATAAAGGGTACCTCTACCGCTTTCATCGGCGATCTGGCGAACTTCGTGGTGGGCTGCAGCCTGATCATCCCCGCATCCGCTGTGTACTCTTTTAAGAAGACAAAGAAAAGCGCAATCATCGCCTGCATTGTGGGTACTCTTTTCATGACCGTATTCGGCACCGCATTCAATGCCGTATATCTGCTTCCCGCGTTCTCTAAATTCTACGGAATGCCCATGGATGCCATTCTGGCAATGGGAACCGAGGTCAATCCGCTGGCAAAGGAAGGCAACATTGTAAGCTTCGTGGTGGCATGTGTGGCTCCCATGAATCTCATCAAAGGAACGCTGGTGTCTGTCGTAACACTGCTGATCTACAAACCGTTAAGCCCCATCATCAAGACCGGTCACAAAGCGTAATTTTTCCCAAAATAAAAACAGGGATTGCAGTTATCTGCTGTCCCTGTTTTTTATATTTTATATATTCTTACTGCTTCTGGATCTTCATAGTCAGACCGATACGCTTCTTCGCCACATCTACGGTAAGTACCTGCACATCCACGATATCGCCGACGCTGACTGCCTCCAGAGGATGCTTGATATAACGATCTGTGATCTGGGAGATATGCACCAGTCCATCCTGATGGACACCGATATCCACGAATACACCGAAGTCAATGACATTACGCACGGTTCCCTTTAAGATCATACCGGGCTTTAAATCCTTCATATCCAGAACATCACTGCGCAGGATCGGCTTCGGCATATCGTCTCTGGGATCTCTGCCCGGCTTCTCCAGTTCCTTCAGAATATCTGTGAGAGTGATCTCACCAATGCCCAGTTCTTCTGCTAAAAGCTTCTTATTTTTAATACGCTTCTCCAGACCGGACATATCCTTTGCATCATTTACTGCATTTTTAGCTGCAGGTGCCGTCTTCTTTGCAGACACTTCTGCGGAATTGTCGAACGTCATGCCACCCATGGCTGCTGCAAGGGCCTTACCCATGGCGGTGTTGGTATTATGCACTCTTACAGCCTTGCCCTTCTGTTCTTCCCGCTTTTTCGCTGCATTGACTGTGCCGTTACCATTCTTCTGTCCGTCTGACTGCGCCGCACTGCTCCTGCCGGAAACTTTTTTTGCTGCCGCCTGCTTCTGGGCTTCCTTAATATCTTCCATAGTCAGTCCCAGCTTCTCCATCAACTGCTTAGCTGCTTCATAGGACTCGGGATGGACACTTGTGGCATCCAGCGGGTTCTTGCCATCCAGGATCCGCAAGAAACCGGCACACTGCTCATATGCCTTAGGTCCCAGCTTCGGTACCTTCAACAGCTGTTTTCTGCTTACAAAACGCCCGTTATTTTCTCTGTAATCCACAATATTTTTTGCAATGGTCTTATTAATACCGGAGACATATTCCAGGAGAGATGCGGATGCGGTATTCAGATCCACGCCCACTTTATTTACACTGTCCTCTACCACGCCGTTTAAGGCATCGCTTAATTTTTTCTGATTCATGTCATGCTGGTACTGACCGACACCGATGGACTTGGGATCGATCTTCACCAGTTCCGCCAGGGGATCCTGCAATCTTCTGGCGATGGATGCGGCGCTTCGCTGACCCACGTCAAAATTGGGAAACTCTTCTGTCGCCAGCTTACTTGCAGAGTATACGGAAGCACCTGCCTCGTTGACGATCACATACTGTACCGGACGATCCAGTTCTTTCAACAGTTCTACAATTACCTGCTCGGACTCTCTGGAAGCTGTACCATTTCCCACAGAAATTAAATCTACATTATATTTTTTGATCAGTTTCTTCAGTTCTGCTTTGGACTCCTCCACCTTATTCTGAGGTGCTGTCGGGAAGATCACTTTCGTATCCAGCACTTTTCCGGTAGCATCTACCACTGCCAGTTTACAGCCGGTACGGAACGCCGGATCCCAGCCTAAGACCACTTTTCCTGCGATAGGTGGCTGCAACAGCAGCTGCTCTAAGTTTTTACCAAAGACATTGATAGCTCCGTCCTCTGCCTTTTCTGTCAGATCGTTACGGATCTCTCTTTCAATAGCAGGTGCTATTAAACGGTCATAGCTGTCTTCCACTGCGGCACAGATTACCGGTGTGGTATATTCATTTTCCTTCGTGATCAGCTTTTTCTCCAGGTAACGCAGAATACGCTCTTCCGGTGCATTGACTTTGACAGTCAGTACTTTTTCTGCCTCTCCGCGGTTCAATGCCAGTACTCTGTGACCTGCAATCTTCTTCACAGGCTCTTCAAAATTGTAATACATCTCGTAGACGCTCTGAGCCTTCTCATCCTTCGCCGTACTGGTCACAATGCCTTCCTCTACGGTAATATTGCGGATGTAGAGACGATGATCCGCATCGTCGGAGATCATCTCGGCAATAATATCCTGTGCTCCCTGCAATGCTTCCTCCGCAGTCTTTACTTCTTTTTCTTCGGAAACATACTTGGCCGCCTCGTTAAGCACCGGTTCTGTTGCCTCCTGGCGCAGAATGTATTCTGCCAGAGGCTCCAGTCCCTTCTCCTTTGCAATGCTGGCACGGGTCTTTCTCTTGGGACGATAGGGGCGGTACAGATCCTCTACCACTACCAGAGTCTGAGCTGCCAGAATCTTCTCCTTTAACTCATCGGTAAGTTTTCCCTGTTCCTCGATGCTTTTCAGTACCTGTTCCTTTTTATCTTCCAGACTTCTCAGATAGGTCAGTCTCTCATCGAGATTACGGAGCTGCTCGTCATTTAAGGATCCTGTGACCTCCTTACGGTAACGGGAGATGAAAGGGATGGTATTTCCCTCATCGATCAGCTTCACCGCCGCTTCCACCTGCCATTTTTCTACCTGAAGTTCTTCTTTGATTTTCTGTATAATATCCATAGTTCCTCCTGATGACATACTGTCATTTTGTTTTGCACATGGGTCTATTATACTGGAAATCGGAAGTTTTCTCAATATTTTATCAATCTTTTCATTTTTATTTCATTTGCTTATTGTGTGGAAAAATGGTACAGTACTTAATATAAGCGCGGCAGATAAATTCACCATATGCCGCCCGGAAATGAGGCTTTCTATGGATTATTATCAGAATCAGAATAACCAAATGAATCAGAACATGCCACAGGTCGATCCGAAATACAGAGGACTCTCCATCGCCTCCATGGTATGCGGTATCTGTTCCCTGGTATTATGCTGCACGGGAGTGCTGTCTATTCCCGCCGGTGCTCTTGGCATTCTCTTCGCAATGCTTACCAGAAAAAAGGGACAGCGCATGAACAACATGTGTGTTGCCGGTATCTGGCTGTCCTGTGTAGGTCTGGCACTTGGTATCTTCATCACTATCAGCAGTATTGTCACGGTATTCACAGATCCTTCTTATATGAATATGCTGGATCAGATGTACCTGCAGATGTACGGTGTCGATATGGAAGAGTTCTGGCAGTCTTACCTGTAAGACATGCCGTTGTTTTCCGACGGATCCTGCGGTTACAAAATCAGAACCCGGAGCAGCCGGAATCACCAATAGAACGAAATAATAAAAAGAAAAGAGGATTTCTATGATACAATATGCATCCAGAGCCCAACTCAAAGAAAAAGCCAGAGATCAGATGGCAGGGCATTACGGCAATGCCATCCTGCTGTCTATCTGCCGGAGTCTGATCGTATTTTCCCTCACCTTTGCTGTCAGCATGACCTTCACTATGATCCTTACCGTACGGACACTTATGGGGGGAAGCGCAGAGACATCTCTGACGGAATATCTGCTTTTGACAGCCACTACGACTTTAGTGTCGATTTTCGCCGGAGTTTTTCAGACCGGCATCACATTATTTTATCTGAATACTGCCTGCGGCAGACCTGCTGTGACTGCCAATCTGTTCTACGGCTTCAAATACTTATTCAAAAAATCGCTGGGGATCTCCGCAGTACTGATCCTACTGAATACGGCATGTACACTTCCGTTTGATATCTGCTATTTTCTCCTGAGGTCAGGGAAAGGCTTTGATTCCATAACCATGGCAATCCTGTGCATTGTGCTTATGGTCATCGGTATGTGTATCTATATTCCGTTATCACTTGGTTTATCCCAGACTTACTATTTACTGTTAGATTTTCCCCAGTATAACGCCATGGAGCTTATGAAATTAAGCTTCCGCATTATGAAGGGTCATAAATGGGAGCTGTTCTGTTTACAAATGAGTTTCCTGCCGCTGGGATTTCTGTGTTTGCTGAGCTTCGGTATCGGAAACCTATGGCTGGTGCCATACCTGAATATGACCCAGACCTTATATTTCCTGGATCTGATGCAGAACGAGCGCCATTGACAGTTAGCTATTATATATTGTACGTTATATATTGTGTACGCAAAAACACATTCCACAAGGCTTTTGCCTATGGAATGTGTTTTATTTATGTCTTATATTAATTATGATGTCGGGGTCAAAAGCCCCCGACTCTGATGCCTACGGATTGTTCCGTGCTACGCACTCTCACTTCTCCGCTCCGCTTCGGTCCG
>DLZQ01000065.1:0-7362 GCA_003447295.1 Lachnospiraceae bacterium | reverse complement strand
TTGATGAAGATATCCAGTCCGCCATCCAGCACTGCGTCCACATTGCCTGTCTCCACATCGGTACGGTGATCCTTGACCAGTGTGTACGGCTGTAATACATAGGAGCGGATCTGGTTGCCCCAACCGATCTCCTTGACTTCGCCGCGGATATCCGACAGCTTCTCGGCATTTGCTTCNNTATGAGCAAGCTCATATGGGCTTAGACCTTTTGACCCTGGCATCATATTAATTATTAATTCTCGGTCTTCTTATCTCCCTGTACGCTGATCCATTTCAAATAGCCATTGATGAAGATATCCAGACCGCCGTCCAGTACTGCATCCACATTACCTGTCTCCACATCGGTACGATGATCCTTAACCAGTGTGTAAGGCTGCAATACATAGGAACGGATCTGGTTGCCCCAGCCGATCTCCTTGACTTCACCACGGATATCCGACAGCTTCTCGGCATTTGCTTCCTGCTTTAACAGATACAGCTTGGCTTTCAGCATCTGCATTGCCTTATCCTTGTTCTGGAACTGGCTTCGTTCATTCTGACACTGCACTACTGTTCCCGTCGGGATATGGGTGATACGGATAGCAGATGATGTCTTGTTGATGTGCTGTCCACCGGCACCACTGCTTCGATAAGTATCAATACGCAGATCCTTCTCATCAATATCCACATCCAGATCTCCTTCGATATCCGGCATAACATCCAGAGATACAAAGGATGTCTGACGCTTGCCCTGGGCATTGAAAGGAGAGATACGCACCAGACGGTGTACACCCTTCTCAGACTTCAGATAGCCGTAGGCATTCAGACCATTGACCTGGAAAGTCACTGACTTGATTCCGGCCTCATCACCATCCAGGTAGTCCAACACTTCGATGGTAAAGCCCTTGCGCTCCGCCCAACGGGTATACATACGATACAGCATACCGCACCAGTCACAGCTTTCGGTACCGCCGGCACCGGCATTGAGCTTTAAGATCGCATTGTTCTTATCATATTCTCCGGACAATAGAGTACCGATCCTGAGTTCGTCGAATTCCCTGATGAATTCATCCAGTTCTCCACGGATTTCCGGGATCAGAGACTCATCGTTCTCCTCATATCCCATGTCGATCAGAGTCAGGATGTCATCATACTGTGTGGAGAGCTTGTCACACTCGCCCACCGTATCCTTCAGGTTCTTCAGTTCTTTCATTTTCTGGTTGGAACGCTCCGGGTCATCCCAGAATCCGGGAGCCTCCATTTCACGTTCCATTTCTTCGATCCGCTTTGCCTTGTTAGCAAGGTCAAAGTGAATCCCTCACTTCCGCTAAAGGTGTTTCGTAGGACAGAATTTCTGTCTTCATCTGATCTAATTCAACCACTTAACGTCACCTACTTTCTTATTTTATTATTGTAATTCTCACTTTTTCCGGCAGGCAAAGCGTCTGTCCGCACTGCCGCATTATCTTCCGCTGCCATCAGAAAGCATCAGGCCTTCCGTCCGCAGCAGTTCTTGTATTTTTTACCGCTTCCGCAGGGGCAGGGATCGTTCGGGTAAACCTTTGCATTTTCACGCTTTACAGGTCCCTTCGGTAAGGAATCATCCTTGTTCGTACCGGTGATCTTCGCCTGCTGCTCACGCTCTACCTTCTGTTCGATCTTGATATGGAACAGAAGTCTCACAGTCTCTTCCCGGATGTTCTGGGTCATCTCATCGAACATCTCGTAACCACTCATCTTGTACTCTACCAGCGGATCTCTCTGTCCGTATGCCTGTAAGCCCACGCCCTGACGCAGCTGCTCCATATCATCGATGTGATCCATCCACTTACGGTCGATGACCTTCAGCAGAACCACACGCTCCAGCTCACGGATTGCTTCGGGTTCGGGGAACTCGGCTTCTTTTGCTTCGTACAGCTTCACAGCTTCTTCCTTTAACTGCTGCTTTAAGCTGTTCTTCTTAGGCTTCTTCACACGCTCCGGTGTCAGAGGCTGTAACGGGATCGTAGGAATGAGCAGGGTATTTAACTCATTGAAATCCCAGTCGGAGATATCTGCGTCGTCATTGATACAGATATCTACACAGTTCTCGGTAATATCGGTGATCATCTTGTAGATCACATCGCGCATGCTCTCGCCGTTCAGTACCCGCAGACGCTCCTCGTAGATGATCTCTCTCTGTTCACTCATGACACGGTCATACTCTAACAGATTCTTACGGATACCGTAGTTGTTGCTCTCGATCTTTTTCTGTGCGGATTCGATGGCATTAGTCAATGCCTTGTGCTCGATCTCCTGTCCTTCGGGAATACCTAAGGTATTGAACATACTGATCAGGCGCTCGGAACCGAACAGTCTCATCAGATCGTCCTCCAGAGAGATGTAGAACTTGGACTCACCGGGATCTCCCTGACGTCCGGAACGGCCACGCAGCTGATTATCAATACGTCTGGACTCATGACGCTCGGTACCTATGATCTTCAGTCCGCCGGCGGCTCTCGCTTCATCATCCAGCTTGATATCCGTACCACGGCCTGCCATGTTGGTAGCGATGGTTACAGCACCGTGTACACCGGCATCGGCTACGATCTCTGCTTCCAGTTCATGGAATTTTGCATTCAGGACCTTGTGCTGGATGCCGCGCTTGGTCAGCATTCTGCTCAGCTCCTCACTGGCTTCGATCGTGATCGTACCTACCAGTACAGGCTGTCCTGTGGCATGTGCTTCCTCTACCGCATTCACGATAGCGTTCAGCTTCTCTCTCTTCGTCTTGTATACAGCATCCTGCAGATCCTTACGGATAACGGGACGGTTCGTAGGGATCACAACAACATCCATGCCGTAGATCTCACGGAACTCGGTCTCCTCAGTAAGAGCCGTACCGGTCATACCACACTTTTTATCGAATAAATTAAAGAAGTTCTGGAATGTAATGGATGCAAGCGTCTTACTTTCTCTCTTCACCTTTACATGCTCTTTTGCTTCGATTGCCTGATGCAGACCGTCGGAATAACGGCGTCCCGGCATGATACGTCCGGTAAATTCATCGACGATCAGTACCTGATCGTCTTTTACCACGTAATCCTTATCACGGAACATCAGATTATGGGCACGCAATGCCAGGATGATATTGTGCTGGATCTCCAGGTTCTCGGGATCTGCGAAGTTATCAATGTGGAAGAATCTCTCAACCTTCTCCATACCTGCTGCGGTCAGGTTGATGATCTTATCCTTTTCGTTAACGACGAAGTCTCCGGTTTCTTCCTGTACCACACCCATAATGGCGTCCATCTTGGTCAGTTCCTGTACATCATCGCCGCGCTTCATCTGACGTGCCAGCAGATCACACATCTCGTACAGAGCTGTGGACTTGCCACTCTGTCCGGAAATGATCAGAGGGGTTCTCGCTTCATCGATCAATACGGAGTCCACCTCATCGATGATGGCATAATGCAGTCCACGCAGAACCAGCTGCTCCTTGTAAATAACCATGTTATCACGCAGATAATCAAATCCCAGTTCGTTGTTGGTAACATAAGTGATATCACACTTGTAAGCTTCCTGTCTCTCCTCGGAGGTCATGCTGTTCAGTACCACGCCGACCTTCAGTCCCAGGAACTCATGTACCTGACCCATCCACTCCGCGTCACGCTTTGCCAGATAGTCATTGACGGTAACGACATGAACCCCCTTGCCTTCCAAAGCATTCAGATAAGCGGGAAGGGTAGACACCAAAGTCTTACCTTCACCGGTACGCATCTCTGCGATACGTCCCTGATGCAGGATGATACCACCGATCAGCTGTACTCTGTAGTGCTCCATGTTCAGAACACGCTTTGCAGCCTCTCTTACGGTTGCATAAGCCTCCGGAAGCAGATCATCCAAGGTCTCTCCATTGTTCAGACGCTTCTTATACTCCTCGGTCTTGCCGCGCAGTTCCTCATCGGAAAGTGCCTGCATCGTCGGGCGGAGTGCCTCGATCTTGTCCACCAGGGGCTCAATACGCTTCAGTTCTCTGGAACTGTGCGTGCCAAATATCTTCTCAATAACGCTCATTTTTTCCTCGTTTCCGCACCCTTTTGACAATAAAATGTCCATGGGTCTTCGCATAATTCAAAGCTTATTGTAGCAGATTTTCCTCTATGTTTCAACCTTTCAATGCTGCCGTTGCCGTGAAAAGACTGTAAAAATTTTGTGAACAGGATATGGACACCTAAGAGCCTGCATAAATTGACAGTCCGGATAAAAATTATTATAATGAAATCAGTTAAATTTTCTTTTCATGATAAGGAGCAGAATACTTATGAAAAGGCTGTCTATCACCCAACTGGTTCCCGGCATGACCGTAGCCGAAGATGTCTATGATCTGGACCATGAGCTTCTGATGCAAAAAGGTACTGTTCTTACGGACAAGCTGATCACCAAGCTGGATCTGTACGGTATCCTCACTATTTTTGCCGAAGATATCATACAACCCGTACAGCCTGTGGAGGATCCCACTGACACTGAGCTCTCTTACTCCGAGCGCATTAAGAGTTCTCCGGAGTTCCAACTGTTCAAGACAGATTTTGAAAATGATGTTGAGCTGTTCCGGGAAAATATGAATCTGGTGATTCAAAAAAATACCACTTTAGACGTAAATACCCTATTGAAGAACACCATGGCCATTGTAGCCAATCATTCCGGCAGTATCAGCATTCTGGACATGCTTCAGAACATGCGGGAATATGATGACTCCACTTACACTCACAGCCTGAATGTTGCCCTGATCTGCAACATACTGGCCGGATGGCTGAAGCTGTCTGACAAGGAAGTAGAGCTGGCCACTGCCTGCGGCCTGTTCCATGATATCGGTAAATTACTGGTTCCTTATTCCATCATTTCAAAACCCGGTAAGCTGTCCGATCAAGAATTTGCAACGATCAAAAAGCATCCTTCTCTCGGATATCAGCTTCTGCTCTCCCAGGACGTGGATGATCATGTAAAAAATGCCGCCCTCATGCATCACGAGCGCAACGATGGCAGCGGTTATCCCCTGAAATTAAAAGGAAATCAGATTGATCCTTACGCAAGAATCGTAGCTATCGCGGATGTCTATGATGCCATGACCGCCGCCCGCTGCTACAGAGGACCTTTGTGTCCGTTCCGTGTGATTGAAATGTTCGAGGTGGAAGGCTTCCAGAAATACGATGTCTCCATCCTGCTTCCTTTTCTGGAAAATGTAGTTAATTCCTGTCTGCAGAACCGCTGTCTGTTAAGTGACGGACGGAAAGGGACGATCATTTATATCAACAAAGACAAGCTCTCCCGGCCTATCGTACAATGTGGCGGAGAGTATGTGAACCTGGCGGATCAGTCGGATTTAGATATTGTTCGCCTGCTTTAAGCTATTCAGCTATCAACCATACAAGACCTTAGGCTGCATTGTGTTGTAGATGTCTCATGTAGTCTTTATTCCCATGACACAACATCTACAGATTGGAGTTACTATGTCAGACAAGATGCCTTTACATTATTATGTCAATATGCCCGGAAATACTCTTCCGGGCACTTCTTTTACCACCATCGGCGAGGCTCTGGCTTCTTTGCCGGAGTTTCCGGCTTCAGAGTGCGAAAAAAAGTTCCCGGCTCCCGTTTCTGATCTGCCCCCTGTGATCGTACACATTGGGGAAGGTATTTATCGGGAAAAATTAGTCATCAACAGACCAAATGTCACCTTCGAAGGAGCAGGTACGGACAAAACTATTCTCGTCTACGGAGATGCCGCCTTTGATCTCATGCCCGATGGGGATAAACGCGGAACCTTCCGCACCGCTTCCGTCCGGATCGACACCCACGATTTTACCGCAAAGCATCTGACCTTTCAGAACGATTCCGGCTTCGGACATACCGTAGGGCAGGCGCTGGCAGTCTATGTAGACGGCGACCGCAATGCTTTTTATGACTGTCGTTTTCTTGGCAGCCAGGATACGATCTTCGATGCACCTCTGCCGTTAAAAGAGGCGCAGCCCGGAGGCTTCAAGGGTCCCGGAGAATTCAAGCCCCGCACGATTGGACGTCATTATTATGAAAACTGTTTTATTCAGGGAGATGTGGATTTCATCTTCGGCAGCGGCATCGCCTGGTTTGAACATTGTACGATCTACTCGAAGCTTCCCGGAGACCGGATCCCTCCGGAAAGTCCGGAGGATGAAGTGATCTACGGCTATGTGACCGCAGCCTCCACCCCCATGGAAGAGCCCTACGGCTATGTCTTCCATGAATGCAGCCTGGAGAGCGACTGTCCTCCCCATTCCATCTACCTGGGACGTCCCTGGAGAGAATGGGCGAAGACCGTATTCTTGCACTGTGAGTTGGGAGAACACATCCATCCCGCCGGCTGGCAGGACTGGAAGAAACCCCATGGTCATTTCTATTACGGAGAATATGCTTCCTACGGTCCCGGTGCTTCCCCTGACACCCGTGCTGATTTTTCCCACCAGTTGACAGATGCAGAGGCTGCAGAGTACACCGTGAAACATGTAATGAAAGGATGGGAACCACAGAGTTTAATGTGATCCGTTATGAAAGGAGTTCCGACATCTATGTACCTGGAAGAATTGTCCCGTCAGCTGGCACTGGATTACTGTTGCAGTCCTGCTGATGTGGCTGATTCAAACAATCATTTTACACTCTATATTCCGCAGGAAGGACGCCGCCGTTTTCAGGAACAGACGGTTTGCAGGTTAAAAATTGCTGTCGTTCATGGGAAATTATTAGTTACCGGTTCCGAGGAAATTGTGGCTGAATGTCGGAAACGTTATGCTGATGTGACAGGAGAATGGTTTTTTGACATAAAACGGCTTCGGGAATTGGAAGAATTGCTGGCTCCCTTCGGTCTCCGTATTGCGCAGGTACACCCCTTTTTCCTGCCGGAGTCTGGGGGCATATCTTCTTCTGATTTTTCTTCGCCATTACTGTCTGAGGCCCTGAATTTTAAACTGATACGATATGATCAGGATGCTATTCTGCAATTTCGAGGCGACGACCGCTTTAATCAGGCATTTGCTTTCGATCCGGATGCCCCGGATGTTTTGGGCATCGCCGCTGTAAGGGACGGTGAGATTCTCGGTATGGCAGGCGCCAGCGCTGACAGTCCCCTGTTCTGGCAGATCGGGATCAATGTATCTCCCCACGCCAGAGAAATGCATGTGGGTGCGACATTAGTAAGACTTCTGGCTCAGGATATTTTGGCTCACGGTGCGATTCCTTATTATGGAACAAGCATGTCCCACATTGCTTCCCAACGAGTAGCACACCGCGCTGGATTCGCTGTGGCGTGGGCAGAATTGATTACGGAAGAAGTATGGTAAATTGAGAGTTAATTAAGAAATGCTATCGAAT
>DLZQ01000054.1:6195-9216 GCA_003447295.1 Lachnospiraceae bacterium | reverse complement strand
AGCATCTCACTGATCTCTGTCATTGCGCCATCCGCAATCTCTATAATAGATACGCCGTCACTGGCATTCTGGTTTGCCACGGACAGTCCCTCGATCTGAGCATTCATACGCTTGGACATTGCCAGTCCGGCAGGGTTGTCCTTGGCGTGATTGATCTTCAGTCCAGAAGAAAGCCTCTCCAATGATTTGGACAGCAGATCGTCATTTGTGGATAAGGCATTGTTGGATAACATTGCCGATACATTGTAATTGATTCTCATGTGTTACTCCTTACTTTCCGCTGCTGTCTGCGACAGCCTGCAGGAATCCTTTTGCCAGACGATACAACTGTTTTGTATCGATCCGACTCTCTATGGTGTCTGCATTTTTTGTCTCTCCGGCTGCCATCCTTGTCATATCCCGGGAGCTGACGACAGGAAGCTTTTCTGCTTTCCAGTCTGCAGAAGTATCTGTCTGAATCCATTCAAGGAATATATCGGAGGTCTTCTCTAATTTCGTAACCTCTTCCGGTGTATTTCCTACGAGATAGCCATCGATGGTGTCTCCCTTTACCTGTAAATGTGCCTCCAGCTCCATATCTCCGGCATTTATCCTAATCTCCACAGCACCGGCAGTTCCAACTCCCTGCTGTAAGGTAAGATGGACTCCCGCCAGCTGCTCGCCCAGGTACATCGGAAGAAAATATTCCTGCTTCGCCTGAAGGCTCTCCGCAAGGCGCAGCTGCTTGTGTACCAGCTGCAGCTGTTTTACATCCAGATGCTCCTCCGCCCGTTCCAGACTCATGGTCTCCACATCTTCTGCCGTATTCTGAAGCATGATTCGATAATCCTCTGCAAAATTCTGCTGATCCAGCTGTTCCCACAGTTCAAAGCCTTCTGCCAAGGCAGGCACTTCACCGGTTACCGTCTGCGGGATTTCTTTTTCCTGCCGGTACTTTTCTCTGTATCTGCGCATATTGCCAAACATCTCCGCCGGATCATCCATAAGTGCCTGGGCCGTCAAAAGATTCGACGCGCTGATGGGAACTTCTCCCTTTTGCAGTAGTTCTGCGGCTTCCGGCGTCGTATTCCCCGCCTCACGCATCTGCTGCAGTCCTTGCCGGTCATACGCTGCTCTGCTTTCGCCATCATCTGACACCTCTGTCAGAGCCTCTTTTGCCATACCCATCCGGATCTGTTCAGATATATTATTCTCGGACAAATGAATCTCCTGTGTCAACCCGGTATCCTCCGATACTTTCCAGTCCATATGAGAAGCCCTTCTGCTTCTGGCTGCCGCCAGCAGAGTGGAAAATTGCAGCTCTGCACCGGTATTTACTACCGCGCCTACCGCTGCGCCATCCTCTCTCTCGACCTGGTGCACCATTCGATAAATTCCGATATATGCTTTCCGTTCCTCTTCTGTAACATCCTTTTTCCGTTCCAACTGATATAGGAAACGGCAGTAGTCCTCCGCTTCTTCCTCATAGCTTTGGGGGTTCTGTGAAAAATAGGTCTCCAGTTCATCAAAGGTCTTCTCCAGAGGATTTACGCCATCCCGGATCATCTGTAACACATTTTTCGGTGTCAGTCTGTCCACCACTGCGCTGACCTGTCTGTCAGTTTCCTTGATCTTCTCGATATTTTCAGGCGTAATTTTCATACTGTTGTATGCCAGAATCCGGACAGCCCGCTGATTTTCTTGTGTTTTTTCTAATGACATGTCTGTCAGAATATCATCTACATTAGAAAATGCTTTCCGGATGCTGTCTCCCAGGTCGCTTCTCGGTGCCGTCATCAGAGTCTCATAACGTTCGCCCGCTTCCTCATAGGCTTTCTGCATTGCAGTGCCTTCCTTATGGAAGTCAGAAACTGTCTCTGTGGCAGCTTTCTGTTCCAGACCATAGGATCCCAGTACTCCGGCAGGTAATCCAGGTAATTCGGAAGCCACCTGCACTGCCTGGGTGTAAGTCTCATATTTCATCACTGCCTGAGACTCACCGGGAAAATATTTTCCGGCAACCTCTGCCTCCGCCTTTCGCAGCGCTTCGATCAGCTGCTCCATAGGAGCTGTATCAATGGAAAAATCACTCTGTAAAAGCTTTACGTTCACTTCTGCCGTCATGCGCAGGCGAATCTCTTCCAGCTGTTTTCTTGCTGCCAGATTCTCTGCCGTGGCATCCCACTTTGCATCTGAGAACCAGTCCTGCAGCATTTTATCTGCTTTTTCATAAATCGTATCCTGTCTGCCCAGGTTCGCATACATCGGGGATTTTCCCTCCGCAATTGCCGCTGCTGCTGCCTGCGCAAAAGTGTCCTCCGTGACAGGATAGGAAATACCGTCCAGTTCCACAAGCTGCTGCAGCGTATCCGTAGTCAGCGGAAGTCCTGCACTTATCAGCCACTGTGCCTTCTGTCTGTTCTCATCGTTTACCGTCAATCCCGCATCCGCAATTACCTTGTCCATCTGCTCCTGCAGTTCCTGCGGAACATCATTATTCTGTACTTTCGCACCGCTGTTCTCTGCCACATAGAGGTTCCAGATCTCCGGTTCCAGTCCGTTATCCACCAGGTAGCTGACCGCACCTTCTTCCGGTTCCTTCAGGGAAGCTGCCATATCCCAGGCGCTTTTCAGTTCATTTATATTTTCCTGTGTCAAAGGAAGATCCGCGGAACGGAACTGCTCTTCGATGCTTCGGGCTAAAGTATCACTCCCTACCGCTGCCGCCAGGGTATCCATGTCGATATCATCCGTATATCCTGCGATCTGCTGTCCGGAACGCACCAGTTCCGCCTTGATCTTATCCACAATGGTAACCGCTGTATCCTGATCCAACTCTCTGGGATCAAATCCATCTTCACAGGCCTTCGCATAGTCCTCCTGTGACATGGTATGCGACAGCAATGTCATATAGTTCTGCTGCAGTGCCACATTAGCATTCCCGGCATCCTGCTGCAGCTCCATTAGAGATTTTCCTTTGTTGTTCTCTTCCTTTTCTAAAGAAGACATGGGCACTGCGGCCTGCCCACTCTCGTATACTGC
>DLZQ01000054.1:5142-5811 GCA_003447295.1 Lachnospiraceae bacterium | reverse complement strand
ATAGTTATGAAAAAAGATGAGTGCACTTTGGGTCACACTCATCTTTTATTTCGGTTGTTTTATATGATTTCTTAACCTGACCTAGAACAGAAATACCGCAGCGCCATAGGGTGGCAGATCAAAGCTGATGGAGTAATCCTTATAATGATAAGGCTTTTTCTCCGCCGTAATCTCTGTGGGAATCTCGTTGCCCCAGCCGCCGAACCGTTCCTCATCACTGTTCAGCAGAAGCTTATACTTTTTCTTCTTAGGCACGGGAACAGTATAGTTCTCCCATTTCATCGGGGTCATGTTAAGTACAAACAGCAGATTATTCTTGCCACTGGAACATTTCCGGACAAAGGAGTAAGTGCTGTGTTCCGCATCATCCGCGTTCATCCATTCAAAGCCGTCCCAGGCATTGTCAATCTCGTACAGAGCAGGGTATTTACGATACAGCTTTAACAGCTCCTTTACATAAGTATGTACGCCCTGATTCAGCTTCTCACCTAACAGATACCAGTCAAGCTCACGCTCTTCGCTCCACTCTCGCTCCTGTCCGAAATCCTGTCCCATAAATAATAATTTCTTGCCGGAATGCCCGAACATGTAGCTATACCCCACACGAAGGTTGGCATATTTATCTGCCGGATATCCTGGCATTTTATTCACCATGGAGCACTTCAGATG
>DLZQ01000054.1:3996-4868 GCA_003447295.1 Lachnospiraceae bacterium | reverse complement strand
TAATGATCGCCTTTCCGGTACAGAGGATCCAGCTTCATATACTCGCAGAAATCATGCATCCAGCCCATATTCCACTTGAAGGAAAATCCTAAGCCTTCCTCCCCGATACCACTGGTGACATTAGGCCATGCGGTAGATTCCTCGGCAATTGTCAAAAATCCCGGATAAGTTCCGCGGATCACTGAATTCAGATGATGGAAGAACTCAATGGCTTCCAGGTTCTTATTGCCGCCAAATTTATTCGGCAGCCATTGTCCGTCCTTTTTACCGTAATCCAGATACAGCATGGATGCTACTGCATCTACACGGATACCGTCTACATGGAACTCTCTCAGCCAGAACAGAGCATTGGCTACCAGGAAGTTCTTCACTTCATTTTTGCCATAATTAAATATCTTCGTTCCCCATTCAGGATGTTCTCCCAAACGAGGATCGGGATGTTCAAATATGCACTGTCCGTCAAATTCTGCCAGTCCGTGTGCATCGGTTGCAAAATGTGCCGGTACCCAGTCCAAAATGACTCCGACACCTGCCTTATGCAGTTCATTGACCAGATACATAAAATCCTTAGGCGTTCCGTAACGGGACGTAGGCGCATAGTATCCGGTCACCTGATACCCCCAGGAGCCATCATACGGATGCTCTGCGATTCCCATAAGCTCTACATGGCTGTATTTCATCTCTTTCAGGTATTCCACGATCCGGTCGGCAAACTCCCGATAATTATAGAATCCTTCCGCAGTACCGTTATTCGGATGCTTCATGAAAGAACCGATATGACACTCATAGATCGCCATGGGCTCCTTGTTCATATCTTTTTTATCCCGGGCTTCCATCCACTTGGAATCCTTCCAGTCGAATCCCGTGATATC
>DLZQ01000054.1:1204-3689 GCA_003447295.1 Lachnospiraceae bacterium | reverse complement strand
GAACAACCCCCAGATACCACCTTCTCCCAGCTTCTGCATGGGATGAGACTCCTCGTTCCATTCATTGAATGTGCCGATGACATTCACCTGTGCTGCATTTGGTGCCCATACCCCGAAATAGACTCCCTGCACACCATCTTCCGTCGACAGATGCGCGCCCAGTTTTTTATAAATATCATAGTGCGTTCCCTGGGCAAAAAGATACTGGTCTGCTTCGGAAATAAATACCTTCTCCTTCGTCATAGCTGTGCCTCCCGCTATATATTTTTAACTATTCAGAACCCCATTCGCAAAATCGCATTTTCAATGCTTTCCTTTTGCTCATGTGGTTACTTCGCCCTATAAACATTGATAAATGTTCTTACGAATGCAAGCATTCGACGCCCATTCGTCAATGTTTACATGGCTCTGAATAGTTATACAAAATCTTTCTCAGTGAGGATGATCATATCCTCATCGTCATATCTCTTGGCAAACAGAACATCAAAGAAATGCTTTAATGTCTTTTTATTCGCATGCGCAATTGCCTCATCCACGATCTCTTTCACATCTACCACGGTAACCACATGGTCTATGGTCTGCATATCTTCAATTCTGGTATGCAGTGCGAGAACTCCCAGCTCATCAATGGAGTATTCCATTTCCCGGGCGTATTGTCTTCCGAATGCCACCAGTGTATCGTTACTGAGAGCTTCCACATCCATGCGGGCTGTAAAGCTTTCTTTCAGTTTTTCATGCTTTTCCAGGAAACGGTCGATCTCACGCTTGGTATCCTCCAGGATAATAACGATTCCCTGATTCTCCTGCTGCAGCGCTTTATACAGAGTGTTCACTGTAGTATCGTTCATTTCCGATGCCTTGCAGATAATAAGCGCTCCGTTCTTCAGCTTGGATAACGTATCGGCAGCGTCCTTTTTATTCAGCGCATGTCCGGAGATTTTGGCAACTTTTCCGGAAAAATTGCTGTCGGTAGCCTGGATCTCACGAATCATATTTTTCGCAAGGGATAAGGTATCCATGCCTTCTTCACCGGTGATGATCACATTGCCGGTATAGGCAGCCAGGCTGATATTATCAATGGCTTTGACTAACTGTTCTCTTGCGGACTTACTCTGAATAAAGGGAGCATACAGCTCGCGCTCTTCTCTGGTAAGCGCACGGACTTTTGCTTTGTCTCTCTCCACTACGGGAGGCTCCGGGGTCTGCGGCTGCTCGTCCTCAGGGACTTCTTCTACCGCTTGTTCTACTGCTTGTTCTTCCGGCTCCTCTTTGGCCTCCTCTACGGATTCCTCCGATGCTTCTTCGATCTCTGTTATGGTTTCCTCCGACACCTCTGTGATCTCTGCCGCAGGCTCCTGCGTCACTTCCATATTGGCAACAGCTTCCGGTTCCTCTATTGCGGGTTCTTCCTCATATTCCGCCACAGCAGGTTCCTCTTCAAGTTCTTCTACCTCTTCAGCGTCAACGATATCCGTATCAGCAGGTTCCGGTTCCAGCTCTTCAACTTCATCTGTGTCCGTAACCACATCAGCATCCGCTGCTTTTTCTTTTTCCAGTTTCTCTAACAGTCCATCTCTTACTGCCTGTTCAAATTCCGTGAACATGGCACCGGTCTGCTGCAATACATGCTGGCGGACTTCTTCTTCTCTCTTTTCGAGGTTTTCTTTCTTTTTGCGTTCCCACTCTGCCAGAATGTCTTCAATATTCATCTGACCGGTAATCTGCTTCTCGATGCTTTCCGCCTCGGGCATTACCAGGCTGATCTGACCGTCGGATTCCTGTGCCAGTACATTCGCCAGCTCCTTGGGAGGTTCCACCGGTACGGTCACTTCATGCATTTCGTGAATCTCTTCGACAGAGCTTTCCGGCTTGCTCTCTGTCTCCACAGGCGCCTTCGGCTCTGCTTCCGGCTCCACTTGTGCTTCCGATAATTCCGGCACAACATCCTGTCTCTTAAGAGATGCCGGTTCCTCCGGCAGGATCTCCTCGGTCTCTACCTCAGGAACCTGAGACAGATCACCGATCTCTCCGGTCTCACCAAAGAACACCTCGGAACCTTCGATCTGCTCGGTCTCCGGCTCCAGATCATCCTCACTGACCTCTGCAATCTCCGGATAATCCAGAGATTCTGTATCGGAATCCATCATAGGTGCTACGATAGAACGGGTAATGGAGTCCGCTGTAGCTTTCGCGGTATCTTTTTTTGGCTCCTCACCGAGGACTTCACGAAGTCCCGCTGCAAGTTCTGCCTGCAGATTGATGGTATTATACTGACCCACATCCATGGTCTTCACATGAATATCGAAATCATCCTGCTCCGGCTGTGCGGAGGTCTCCTGCGCCGGTTGCTGCATGGGTTCATAGACCTGGGTATCTCCGGATACCTGGTCATAGTTATCCTCCTGAACATAGCCCTGATTCTGATCGTAGTTTCCGTCCTGAGGATAGTCCTGCGCATGCCCCTGGCTTTGGTCATAGTTCCCAT
>DLZQ01000054.1:0-851 GCA_003447295.1 Lachnospiraceae bacterium | reverse complement strand
CCTTCGCCGAACCAAAGGATCAGTTCATCACATTCCTCTACACATCTGGCTGCCAGTCCCACTCTGTGATACAGGTATGCCAGTTCATATGCCCATTTTTCCCTGTAATCTCTCTTCTTCAGTTCTTCCAAAACTGAGATTCGTTCTTCAAGGCTCACGTCCTGCGCCTCGTACAATTTATACTGCAGAATATATCTTCCCGAATCCTTGGGCGCCACCTGTACGAATTCCTTATAATATTCTATCGCCTGTACGTATTCTTCCATTTTAATGGAAAGTTCGCACAGGGAATAGCAGATGGTCCTTCCGCCGGGACGACGTTCATATGCCAGAAGCAACATATCTCTGGCATCCTCATATCTGCGATTGATCTTATAGAGATCACTGATCGTACACAGCATCATGACACTTTTTACACGACGCCAGTCAATCGTGTCGGCAATTTCAGCAGCCTGTGCATATTCTCCCCGGCTGATCAGGTCTTTGATTTCTTCCGCTCTTAATTTATATTCACTCTTATCCAAGGTATTTCGCTCCCTTAACCTTTTCTTGTCCTAAGTTCCTATTTTCACCAAAGCAGACTATCCCACTTTTTTCTTATTCAGTGTATCATAGTCACTATACGTATGTCAAAATCAAACTGGGGAAATTGTAGTGGAAATTACGCGAGCAATGAGCCGCGCATAGGCATAAGGAAAGACAGCGATGGGCGCTCACGCACACATCGCTGTCTTTAATCACAGATATTTTCCCGTAATGCTGTCGGCATTTGCCCTGATCTGCTCCGGAGTTCCCACAGCGACAACTCTGCCGCCGTCTTCTCCACCACCGGGTCCCATATCAATGATGTA
>DLZQ01000084.1:4544-6570 GCA_003447295.1 Lachnospiraceae bacterium | reverse complement strand
AAATTATAGATAAATGTAAATATCAGTCCCAGGAAAATGATCCGAAGATATACCGCAGCCTCCGGAATTGCAGTCTCCGGTACCCGGATCAGTCGAAGCACCGGTGTCGCCAACAGCAGCATAAGTAATGAAAATACCACAGAAAATCCGCAGCCTGCCAGCATGGTAGTGCTAATCTGCTTCGACAGGGTATCATAATCCCTGGCACCGTACTGGGAGCTCATTAAGACGCTGGCTCCCATACACATTCCGCTGATCAGCAGAATCGCTATATTCATGATCGGCGTGGAAGTTCCCACTGCTGCCAGCGCCTGCTCTCCCACGTATTTTCCTACGATCACGGAGTCCGCCGCGTTGTAGGTCAGCTGAAACAGATTGCCCAGTACCAGTGGTATTGTGAATGATACTAAGGGAAGCAGTATCTTCCCCCGGGTCATATCATGTTTCTCTATCGTACTCATTGCTTATCGCTGTCCTTTCGTTTTCATTTTCGCTAAGGAGGGGCTCTTCTTTTTTTCTATAAGTGTCTCTTCCTGATCTTGTTCTGCTTCTTCCGTGCTGTCCTCTGCTCCGGACACCTCGTTGCCGCTGACAGACACTACACTGTCCGCATCCGCACTCATCCCGCTGCTCTGCTTCTCATCCATGCTGTCACTGCTTTGTTGTGCCGCCTGCAGATTCCCTGTAACAGCGCCATCCGTGCCTGCCGTCACCTCTGCCACGGCACCTTCCGGCATATCTGCGACAGTTTCTGCCATTTCCACTTCTATTGCGGTATTCTCTGCCTGCGCCATTGCAAAATCTTCCGCCGGTGCCGCACCATCTGCGCCTGCGCTGTATGCTGACTGCGGTGCTGCTGTATCCGTACCGGTGCTGTCTGCCATTTTGGTACTGCTCATTGTCACGTACAACACTCCCGCCACCACGAAGCAAAGACAGGCTGCCGCAATGCGGGACACATAGTATAGCGGAAATCTGCGTATTTTTCCATTTGCTTTCCGCTTTTCCACACCTTCATTCTGTTCACTCCGATGCAGTAATTCCTCCTCTACACCGGACAGGGCACGGAACAATCTTTCTTCTTTTTCTCTGTTTTGCTCGCTCATCTTCTCTTCCTCTTACAAGACAATTCCCTGCTGTTCCAGATATTTCTGCAGCTTTTTCCTCGTGCGGAACAGGGATGTCTTCACCGTATTCAGATTCATGCCATAACGCTCTGCAATCTGGGCATACTCCTCCACGAACCAGTACCTTCGTAAAAAAACATTACATTCCTGTTCGGAGAGCGTATGCAGGAAAGCATTGATGCTCCGCTCTAACTCCGCTGCTTCCACAATGCTTTCCGTATCGTGGGCTGCGGGAATACACTCCGCCAGTTCATCCAGCGTGGTATCCATGAGTCCGCTTCCCCGTTTTTTTGCATTCTTTGTCTTCCATCTATCAAACGATAAATTGCGGGTGATTGTTCCCAAAAACAGTTCCAGCCGGTTCGGTTTTTTCGGAGGTATGGCATTCCATGCCCGCATCCACGTATCGTTTAAGCACTCCTCCGTGTCTTCCCTGTCATGTAAAATATGGTAAGCGATGCTGTAACAGTATTTTCCATAGGATTTCTGTGTCTCTGTAATAGCGCGCTCGTCCCGCGCCCAGTAGAGATCCAGTATGGCTGTATCTTCCACAGGTCTCTCCTTTCCAGAAAAGGCACTGCCGCAAATATCTGCAGCAGTGCCCCCATATTCTTCGTGTATCCCGTAATGTCCCCGGCTTCCTAGATCTGGAACTTCTTTGCATTCGCATTGAGCTCGTCTGCGATCACATTCAGCTGTACGGTGGCCTTCCGGCAATCCTCCACGATCTCTGACAGCTGATCCATCGTCGCCGCCGTCTCCTCGGTGCTGGCTGCATTATTCTGGGAGATCTCGGTCAGACTGTCGATCTTGTCCGCTACATCTGTCCGGTATGCTTCGATATGATCCAGCTCTTCGGAGATCACGTTAATCTCACCGACGACATTCTGAACCTCCTG
>DLZQ01000084.1:3781-4237 GCA_003447295.1 Lachnospiraceae bacterium | reverse complement strand
ACGCTCTGGTTGGAATTGCTGATCAGGTTCTCCACGATGCCGCGGATCTTGTCTGCGGATTCCTTGGACTGGTCTGCCAGACCACGGATCTCTTCCGCTACGACTGCGAAGCCTCTGCCCATCTCACCGGCTCTCGCTGCCTCAATGCTGGCATTTAATGACAGCAGGTTGGTCTGGTTCGCAATACCTGCGATGATATCGGTAGCTGCCTGAATCGCCTGTGCGGACTCGTTGGTGATATTGGTCTGCTCCTGCACCTGATCCACCGACTGCTGTGTATGAGAGCTGATCTTCAACAGTTCCTTCAGGGTGCTGTCCACGGTNNCCGACGACATTCTGAACCTCCTGATTCAGGGTGTCGAATACCTCCAGTGTATTGCCCAGCTTCTCATTCTGCTGGTGGATCTCGCCGACTACGCCATTCATAATCTCTACGCTCTGGTTGGAATTGCTGAT
>DLZQ01000084.1:0-3655 GCA_003447295.1 Lachnospiraceae bacterium | reverse complement strand
TCCTTCAGGGTGCTGTCCACGGTGGCATTGCTTTCCTTCATGTTGGCTGCGCTGCTACTCAGTACGTTCACACTGTCTGCTGTGCGGTTCAGCGCATTGCTCATATCGTTCATGCTCTCGCTGACCTTCTGGGTGTCTGCCGCCTGAGTGGTAGCGCCCTGCGCAATCTCGTTGACCGCGGTATTGACTGCGGAAATAGACTGTCCGATACTGTCAAAATTGCTCGAAAAAGTTCCGGTGAATTCATCCATCTCTTGCATGGAACTGTGGATATTGGTAATGATCCGGGAGAAGCCTACCACAACGGAATGCACCGCTCTGGCAATTTTGCCGACTTCATCGGTTCTGTTTACCAGCTTCGTGGAGATATCAAAATTCAGCCTGCCTTCAGCCACCTGATCCAGATTGCTGACCACACCAAGCAGTGCTCTGGAAATCAGACGTACGACTAAAATCGTACTGATACAGAAGATCAGTGCCAGCACATACATAAAGATCGTATTGGATCTCACAATGCCGGAATACAGTTCTTTCACGTGCTCCACCGGGATCGCCACTGCCAGAGCCCCCGCTGTCTTGCCGTCGGTTCCGGTAATCGGTGTCAGATATGCATAATATCTGGTATCCCCCAGCTTCAGGGAAGTGTCAAAATATTCCGATCCTGCCAGTACTTTGGATGCCACAGAATCACTCAGTACGATGCCGGAATAGTCAAAGCTTGCTGCTGCCGCTTCCTTGTCCCAGAACAGTACCACATCTACGTTGGTATTGCTCGTGAAATTCTGGAAAAAGCTCTGATTCTCTGTAAAATTGATCTCGCCCTTGCAGAGACTGCCGTTCTCATAACGGAAGCCCTCCCCAGAAGCGCTGTCCAGATTCAGCCGCATCGCATATTCCGTAGCAGCCAGCTCTTCCTTCACAAGCGTTTCCGCGGTGTTGTTGCCGACTGCCTTCAATGCCAGCATCGCAAAAAATATGATGACCAGCATCGGCATCAGTACCATCGCGAGGATCTTGACGATCAGATTTGCTCCCTTTTTCCCCTTGAGATCTTTCATGTTGTCCAGTGAGACAGTTTCCCCTTCTGTCTGTTCCTGTTTTACCGCTTCTGCCATAGATAAAATAACCTCCTTTGTACCCTTATGACCTTTGTATATTCTTTCTAAAATGGACTGCCGGGAACAGCCCCTGACAGCTTAATAGATAAAAAGATTATAACGCACTCCGGTTGAAAAAGCTATTCTTTTTGTGCTTTTCCCTCCTGAATGAGGTCTTTGATCACCTCTCCACCGATGATCAGCCCCGCCACGGAAGGGACAAAGGAAATACTGCCCGGAATTGCTCTCCGGTCGGTGCATTTATGGACGGTGCCGGGAGGACAGACGCAGCCCGTCCGGCAGCTGGTTTCCATAGTTTCGAGAGGCTTCAGGGAAGCTTCGGTAGAGTAGACAACCTTCAGTTTTTTCACACCGCGTTTTTTCAGCTCTCTGCGCATGACCTTTGCCAGCGGGCACATGGTAGTCTTATAGATGTCCGCCACACGGAACTGTGTGGGGTCAAGCTTATTGCCGGCACCCATACAGCTGATGACAGGGACTCCGGCCTCCTTTGCACGCAGGATGATCTCGATTTTTGCAGTCACAGTGTCCACGGCATCCACGACGTAATCGTACTGGGAAAAATCAAACTGATCGGCAGTCTCCGGGAGATAGAAGCATTTATGTCCTACCACCTGTGCCTCAGGATTGATCAGATGAATCCGCTCCTCCATGACATCTACTTTGTATTTGCCGATCGTCTGACGGGTAGCGATGATCTGGCGGTTGATATTCGTCAGACAGACCTTGTCATCGTCAATGAGATCAAAGGCGCCGACTCCGCTGCGGGCAAGGGCTTCGACGACATAGCCGCCGACTCCGCCGATCCCGAAGACGGCGACACGGGCGTGGTAAAGACGCTGCATGGCATCTTTGCCGAGGAGTAATTCGGTTCTGGAAAATTCGTTTAACATAGATGTAGATTCCTTTTCTTATAACTATATTTAACTATATTGCACGCAGCTGTGCTGTCCCCCTTTCATCCAGCACAGCAAACACCGCACGGTCAGGGAACCGGATCGTGAAAATTCCAAGTATAAAAAAACATGGGAACTTAAAGGTTCCCATGCTTTAGCTTATTTTTATTGTTCCTACTAGTATACTGGGAATACTCTCGTAAGAGTATATCACATCTTTAGAGATTGTCATAGAGTCCCTGAATAAAATTTTTCACCTGGAGGTTGTTCTCAGGCGTGGTATCTTCGAGGGTAGCATGGATGTAGGGTTTGCGCTCTTTCATGAACTTAAGGATGGAGGTGTAGTCCATCTGTCCGAGACCGCAGCCTACGGATCTAAGCTTCCCATCTTCGGGAATAAAATCCTTCAGGTGTACCATGGCTACATCCGGTCCCAGCAGATCAATGGCTTCGTCCACAATTGCTACCTGATCCTTGTAATTACAATAATCCAGCAGATTCACCGGATCCAGAATGATCTGAAGGTTGGGCGAATTGATCTCATCCAGCACTCTTCTCGCTCTGGCGGGATTGTAGACAATATGCTTCCATACCGGCTCGATGGCCATGACCACACCCATCTGCTCGGCATATTTTACGACGGGACGTAAGTTGGTGATAAAGGTCTGCAAAGCCTCTTCACCATGGCATTCGGGTACTGCGGTATAAGTCTCGTTGGGAGCACCGGTCTCGGTTCCCACCACACCGCAGCCAAGCCACGAAGCAAAACGGATATGTGCCATATAGCGGTGGGTGATCTTCGCAAGCTGCTCCGGATTGGGATTTGCCAGATTCAGATAGCATCCAAGCACCGCAACATCCACCTGATTTTTCGCAAATACATTTTTCATATACATAGCAAGTCCCGGGGTCAACGCCTCATCGGTAGTGGGAAACTCGGTGATCACCTTACCGGGTGCCAGATGTCCGCAGGCAAAGCCAAGCTCATGGACATTGGCAATACGCTCCTCAAAAGGGAGCTTTTTCGTATCATGTAAACGGATTCCTAACTGCATAATTTCCTCCATTCCGATCACGGCTCTTGGACCGTATTCTCTTATGTTTGTCGTACTGTAGCGTGCGCTCGTTATATCATAAGCTCACGAATTCGTGCTATCGCACTCTACATCCTGCTTCGCAGGATATTCGTTCGCTAATGAGCCCAGAAAAACAAATGTCTGCTTCGCAGCCACTTGTTTTTCCTTGAGGCTCATTACATCAGCGCCGGATCAGCTCGTCCACGCCTTCCAGCTCGTAAGCCTCTCCGTCCTGTCCTTCGATTTTTACGTTATCCAGGGTCAATTTTGCAACATTTCTTGCAAAAAGTCCTCTCTTACTGCTTTTTTCTACACCATCCGACATGGCAGGTACATCACATTTTGCATCCGCGGCATAGCTGATGGAGATGTCCTTCATGCAAATCTCCTCGATCTTCTGCTCCGGAAGTCCGTCAAAATAAGCTGCTGCCACATGGCAGTTGGTGCAATCCATATTTTCAAATACCATTTTTTTCACCTGTGGTGTTCTGTCATCCACGGGGTAGACATCTCTGGACTGTACATAGGTGGTCTTGCCGTCGGGGTCGCAGAAATAGAAGCAGTT
>DLZQ01000066.1:35903-137842 GCA_003447295.1 Lachnospiraceae bacterium | reverse complement strand
CAGCGATTTGTGCGCAAGCGCCCATCGCTGTCTTCACTATGCCTATGCGCGGCTCCTTGCCCGCGTAACTTTCAATTTAGTTACCGCACTCTACACTGATCTTATTGAAGATTGCCATGATCTCTTCCGTGTTGATGCTCTTCTTCTCCTCGCCGGTCTTATCGAGAATAGCTTTTCCTTCATGCATCATGATCAGTCGGTTACCGTACTCTACGGCATAGCGCAGATTATGTGTGACCATAATTGTGGTCACTTTTTTCTCTTTCACGACCTGGTCGGTGAGTTCCATGATAATCTCCGCGGTCTTGGGATCCAACGCTGCGGTATGCTCATCCAGGATCAGGAAATCAATCGGTGTCATAGTCGCCATGAGAAGTGCCAGCGCCTGTCTCTGTCCTCCGGAGAGGGAACCGACCTGCACGCCCATCTTATCCTCCAGACCTAAATTCAAAGGTCGTAACATATCGCGATAAGTTTCCAGCTTCGCTTTATTCACACCGCGTCCCAGATTATAAGGTTTACCCTTATTCTCTGCGATAGACATATTCTCTAAGATCGTCATGCTGGGACAGGTCCCTTTAGAGGGATCCTGATACACTCTGCCGATCCGGCGCTGACGAATATAATCCTTCTGTTTTGTAATATCTTCTCCGTTGATCAGGATCTTGCCGCTGTCCACCGCAATACTTCCGCAGATGATGTTCAGCATAGAAGTCTTACCGGAACCGTTACTTCCTACGACAGATACGAATTCTCCGTCTTTTACCGTAAGGTTGAAATCCTTGAACAGACACAGCTCATTGACCGAACCGGGATTGTAATTTTTATTGATATTGATAAGCTCTAGCATGCTTTCACCTTCTTTCTGTCCATGCTGATCACGAGAATGATCAGGAACAGGACTGCTGTGATCAGCTTGATGGCGTTGGGACTGATGCCTGCGAACATGGCAACTGCCACACATGCCTTATACAGAATGGATCCTACCACTACACTGCTGGTCACACGGAAGAATGTTACCTTCTTGAACAGACTGGTGCCGATGATAACACTGGCAAGGCCAATGACTACCGCACCGGTTCCGATGGAGATCTCAAAGCTTCTCTGCTGCTGTGCATAGATACAGCCGCTTAAGGATACCAGACCGTTGGCAATAGACAGACCCACGATCTTCACCAGTCCCTTGTCCACACCGAGGCTGGTAACGATGGTATCATTGTCACCTGCGGCACGAAGTAAAAATCCGGACTTGGTGCTCATGTACCAGTCTAACAGATATTTTGCTACCATGGTGATCAGGAAAATAATGATCATATTTTTGAAATTTACCAAAAAGCCCGGAGTAATACTATTCACAAAGCTGTTGTTGAAAATATTTTCCTTATCAAAAATAGCTACATAGCCGGAGCCTGCCACCCACAGATTGATGGTATACAGACCGGTCATCATGATGATACCGGAGAGCAGATCTCTGACTTTTAATTTCACATGGATCAGTCCGGTACAGATTCCCACCAGTGCTCCGCCGAGGAACGCAATGGGAAGTGTGAGGATCGCCGGTACGCCGAAGCCGTTGATCAGACGCACAGTGATGGCAGCCCCAAAGGGGAAGCTGCCATCGACCGTGAGATCCGGAAAATCCAGTATTTTATAGGTAATGTAGACACCCAGTGCCAGGATGCCGTAGATCATTCCTTGTTCCAGTACACTTAATAATAACGCCATAGTTCTCTCCATTCCACAGATATCTTCTGTCCTCACGGCTTAGCGGCTGTTCCTCGTTTTGTCTCACCGGGGACACAAAATAACATCTTATAATTCTGCATATCCAGATTACTCTATTACTTTCTGCCTGACGGCAGTAATATCCCAATTACTGTACTACAATCTCGTCAAAAGACTGGTAAGCATCGGTCTTGTAGTTCTCAGGTAATTCCAGGCCGATCTTCTCTGCTGCTGCGAAGTTCACATACAGGCTGGGCTCGGAGATCACTTCGAAGTTCAGTTCGGAAGCCTTTGCCTCTCCCTTCAGGACTTTCGCTGCCATCTTACCGGTCTGTTTACCAAGCTCGATATATTCCAGACCCATGGATGCCACGCAGCCTGCCTTAACCTGTTCTACCTCGGAACCGAATACGGGGATGCCTGCCTTATTAGCTTCATCCAGTACGGTCTGCAGTGCACTTACTACGGTATTGTCGGTCAGGTTGGTAATGCAGTCTACCTTGGATGCGACATCCGCTGCTGCCAGAGCCACCTCAGACATTGCGGTAACACCGCTGTCCACGATCTCAAATCCGTAGTTGCCTGCCAGAGCCTTGTACTCTGCGATGGTGCTGATGGAGTTTGCTTCGCTGGTGGTGTAGATGATACCAATGGTCTTCGCTTCGGGAAGTACCTCGCGGATCATTTTTAACTGTGCATCTACTGCTAACGCATCGGAAGTACCGGTGATGTTGCCTACGGGAGTACCGTCTTCATTGGCCAGACCTGCTTCCACAGGATCGGATACTGCGGTGTAGATCACGGGAATATCCGTATTCATTGTAGCATTATATGCTGCCATGGCGCAAGGAGTTGCGATGGCACAGATCATATCTACTTTCTTACTTACGAAATTGCTGGCGGTCATGGCGGAGGTTCCGTTGTCTGCCTGTGCATTGACATATTCAATCGTCAGATTCTCGCCCTCTACGATGCCTTCCTCGGCAAGTCCCTGTAAAAATCCTTCACGACAGTTATCCAAGGATCCGTGTACGGCGTACTGCATAATACCGATGGTGTAGTTATCCTTGCTTCCTGTGCTGCCACATCCGGTGAGGGCACCCATTGCCATAACTGCGGTTAATACTGCTGCTAAAATTCTCTTCTTCATAATCTTATTCCTCTCTTTCTGCGTATCCACGCAATTGAAATTAGTTTGCTCATAAGATTACTGAACCTCGAATAAAAAAACCGCCCCAAATGTATATTTCTATACATTTGAGACGGTAATAAGCTCCTGCTCATCATCGTGGTACCACTCAATTTAACAAATCCTTACGGATTATGTCCACTTTTCTCTGGATACTATCATATCCATCGGCTTGATAACGGGTCCGAATCCCGCTGACGCCTAAAACTGATCTGTTCTCGGGCCAGCCTCGGAAGTCCATTCGGCGAAAGTTCCTTTACCGTGATCCCACCACCCACGGCTCTCTGTAAAATTTCCTAAGGCTTACTACTCTTCCTCACAGGTTTGGTAAACTTATGAATGTTATTTATGTGTCTAAGAATAATCTTTCTTTTCTGTTTTGTCAATACTATTTTTAGAAAATTTGTAATTATTCAGAGTCAGATTAATTTTCTCAGAGTTTCGTCGAGTGCTCGTATTCGTAAAAACAGTTTACATCGTCTTTGGCAGTGTGATCACCACCTTGAACAGGTCACCGTCCGTAACGATCTCCATATCGCCCTTCTGCAGCTCCGTCAGGCTCTTGGCAATGGACAGTCCCAGTCCGTTGCCCTCCATATGGCGGGATCTGTCCCCCCTGGTGAACCGCTCTTCCAGTTCCTCCGGTGACATCTCCAGCGGATATGCCGACATATTCCGGAAAATAATTCTGATATTCTGGCTGTCATGCTCTACATTCAGGTAAACACGGCTGCCCTCCTGGGCATATTTGTAAATATTGTTTAACAGATTGTCGAACACTCTCCACAGATGTCTGCCGTCCGCCATGACCTTCACGGTCTCCTCCGGCTGTTTTACGATGGTCTCCAGCTTTTTTTCAGCAAAGCGCTGCTCATATTCCCCCACCGCCTGTGACAGCAGTACCGACACATCACAGACCTCCGGATGGACCTCCAGATTGCCGGTGGTAGCTTTGGATGCCTCCAATAGATCATCCAGCAGCTTTTTCAGCTTCTGGGACTGACGCAGCAGCACCTCGGCATACTCCGATATATGCTGTTCTCTCTCCTGTGCAGTCTCTGTGCCGACACCGTCTCCGGTATCCTTCGCATCACCGGACACTTCTTTTCCGATGAGATCCGCATAATTGATAATGGAAGTCAGCGGGGTCTTGATGTCATGGGACACATTCGTGATCAGCTCCGTCTTCAGATGTTCACTCTTCATCCTCTGCTCCACAGCTGCGGAAATTCCCTCGCCGATGCTGTTCAGATTCTCTCCGTGCTCCTTGAAGGACAATACCATATGGGAGGTATCCAGCTTATAATTCAGATCTCCGTCCGCCAATGCTTCACTGCCCTCCTGCAGTTCTTTGCACATCAATGCCACAAAAGTAATCGCACCGCACAGAATAAATTTCTCTATGGCCCAGAAAAAGAGTAATACAACTCTATCATTATAAAACAGTATTAAACCGAAAAACTCTACCACGCAGACTGCAAGGCACAAAAGTGCTGTTCTCCATACCATAGGAATCCCACGGATCAATTTCACAATACCGCGGAAAACTCTCTTGCAGAATCTTCCGAAGAACCGGAACACTCTATACAGGATCGTATTCTGCCACCATTTTCCCATTTTCAGGCGGATGGCCAGCTCCATGAAGTACAGGGTGCACCATATCACCTCTGCCGCAAACAGTACCACCAGCACGATCAGATTGATCATATTTGACAGGTTCACACCGATCCATCCAACAGCCAGGTACAGACCGATAAAGGCTCCAACGGCAACGACCACTGTATACACATCCAGGTGAATCTCATGGATCGCACTGGGAGTAATACCCTCCCTGCCATTCTTATGTCCGGCACTGCACAGCAGGAAAATAAAGCATAATAATGCCAGTACCGTTCCCACACAGCATGCCACAGGGATCACATTCCGGTTATCATAAAGCTGCTCCGCCTGATGATAGATCAGGGCATATTCATCTTCCTTCGGCAGGCTGGAATTCACTGTCAGGGTAACCACAATACGCTTGTTACGCTCTGCTAATGCTTCCTCTGCAGCCTCTTCCTGCAGCCCTTCTGTCTCACTTAAGGCATCCTTGATCATCCATTTGGCATATTGTTCCGCCCGGTCAACCGGCACATAAATCTCTCCACCTAAGGATACGCTGTCCCCCAGATCCAGATATTTCTCCAGATTGCCGGAGGAAAGGGCTTCCTGCTCCGCTGCCGTTATGCTTTCCACGTCAGACCCGGTATCGACAGATGGCGCAGGTTCCATGATATCAGAGCTTTCAGAGCTTCCATAACTTTCATAGCCATCAGAGGCAGAGGAAACTTCCGTGTTGCTATAGGTGTTATCATTACTATGCCACACCTGGGACTCCAGCCGGTAGGTCAGATCATTTGTCTTGTCTACGTAATCCTCGTTCTTCCATTCTCCCAGGAATTCATCCGTATCTAGGTCGTAGCACTCCAACTTCACCCAGATGTTCCGCTGCCTGCAATAGGCTTCCATGGTCTGCAAGCTCTCATTCTCATACCAGTCGCGTATCTGATACAGATCCTGATTGACCTGCCGGTACAACAGCTGGTCATGGATGAACATCGTTTTGCCGGAGGAATACGCTCCACTGTCTGCAAGCATACAGGTACCATAGAGTCCCAACACCCCCACAATTGCGGCAGCGATCATCAGAACAAATGCCACGACCTTGGCCAGTGTGCTGCCCATCAGGCTGTTTCCTTGTGCCGATGCTTTCTTTTTTTTCTCGGCTTTTTCTCTTTTTTTCCGTTCTCTTTTATTCTCTGATAATGCCGGTTCTACCGTCGTACTCACTGTATTTTCCACCGGATCATCCACTCTGTCCTGTTCTGTGTTCCTGCTGTTTTCTTCCATGTTATCCATATTCCTGTCTCCTTACTTCCCAGAGCAGCTCCGCGCTCCTGCCTGCTCTTATCCCTGCTTCTCACACTTGTAGCCCTGTCCCCAGACCACCTTCAGATATCTGGGTTCCGCCGGGTTGATCTCTAACTTTTCCCGCAGATGCCGGATATGGACTGCCACGGTATTCTCGCTGCCAAGTGGCAGATCATTCCAGATCTTCGAATAAATCTCTCTCGGAGAAAATACCTGCCCCGGATTCTGCATCAGCAGCTTTAAAATATCATATTCCGTAGGGGTCAGTGCTACCGGCTCACCATCCAGCGTCACCCGTTTCTCCTTGTCATCCAGTTCAATTCCTCCGACTTTGATCACATCCGGCCGCACACTTCCGCCCCCCAGCTGCATATAACGCCGCAGCTGGGATTTCACCCTGGCAGAGACTTCGATGGGATTAAACGGCTTCGTGATATAGTCATCCGCTCCTACCGTAAGTCCCAGCACCTTGTCGGAATCCTCACCCTTGGCTGTCAGCAGGATCACCGGAACATTACTCTTCTCCCGGATCCTGATCATCGCCTGTATGCCGTCCAGCTTCGGCATCATAATATCCATCAGTACCAGATGCACCTCATTCGTGTCTACCAGATGTACGGCTTCCTCACCGTCAAAAGCCTCTAAAAAATGGTAATTGCTGTCATTCAAGTATATCTTTAACGCGTTTACGATATCCTTCTCATCATCACAGATCAATATATTGTACATACTCTCCCTCATTTCTGTGCCGGTGGCTGCAGCCCGGACACTTCCTGCGCAAGGAGCCCTTACGCTGACGGGCATCTGCTTTGTCCGCTGATGTCCCATTGATGAATTTATTGTAACAGATTAACGATTAATAAAAAACAGGAAAAACCTTTAAGACTTTATTAAGATGACTTTACATAAAAACACCCTCTGTCATGCCCAGCAGGGCAAAGACAAAGGGTGTGGATAATACATGTTGAAAAGTAAACAAGGAGCAGATCAGGTAGCCGGTCAGTCCGAGGAAAACAGCAAGGCACTCCGGGCTTTGGGAGAGCTTTTTCCGAAGATCCGCAAAAGCTGTGATAAAAATACCAATATAGGCAGTCACACCAAAGATTCCCTGTTCGACCAGCAGGGTCAGCCATTCGTTGTGGGCATTGGAATAGATGTTATTGTCCAAAAATCCTCTGTTGATCCAGTCCATGGCATCGCTGCCCCATTGATAGAGCATATGATAATAGCTTCCGGGACCGGTGCCGAAGAATTTGTATAACAATCCTTCTTTTCCATAGGTCAGTAATGTGACCTTCCACAGGGCCAAGCGCCCGTTGGCAGCCTCAGACAACATTTCATTTCCATTTCCGGTGATTCCCCCAAGAAGCAGACATCCCAAAAGCACTCCCGAGCATGTCATCACCGCTCCGGCAGCAACACCAATCCGGTATATTCTGCCGCTTTCCAGAAGATCTTTTCGTTGTCGCCTCTCCCGCGTTCGCAGGATCAGATACAGCACCGCTTCCACACCAAATACGACATACCATACTTCGGTAAAAAAAAGCCTCTTTTCGACATCCCCCGCCAGCACCAGTCCGGACAGATGTAACAATAAGAACAACCGGACTGTAAATACCGAAAGTGGCAAAAGCATCAGGATCTCCAATGCCCGCAGCAGCCGGGTTCTCTGCCGCAGAGAAATAAGGAACAAAAGCAGGCTTAATCCGCAAGCCGCCAGTATGGCTGTGGTACTGTTTGAGGTAATGGCCGATGCAAAAAACAGAAAGCTTCCGATCATTCCAAGTACTCTGACATATTTTTTTCCATAATAAGCTGTCGCCATAGAAATTCCCGCCGTCACACTGATGTAACCGGCATACCAGTTGTTGTTGCCGATGGTGGATAACAGCTGCATCCGGTTCCATTCTCCGTTTTCCATTCCCCGGAAGGTTCCCAGCACATCGATGTCCAGACGGTTCAACAGCCCGATAAGTGTCACGATTCCCGCCGTGATCCCGGCGATCCACCAGATGCTTCTGCTGCCATCATAGTACCTGGAGACCATAAAATAAATTCCAACTAACAGAGTCTGCGTAAGCAATCCCATATACCATCCCGGATATCCCAAAAACACTACTTCACGGCAGGGACTGAGCAACGAAGACAATGCAGCAGATATCAGATACAATACCATACAAAGATCCGTTTTCTTCCATCGCTGCTCTTTTACCGTCTGTGTCTTTTCTCCCCTGATTCTCTGCCACAAAGCTGCCATCATAATAAATGCTCCCAGTGTCAGTGTCGTATTGCGGAAAAACAAATATTTGGCATTACCGATCATTACCAGTTTATCCTGCATATACAAAGGGAGTCCTGCAAAAAGAATTACCAGATAAGCATAGACCAAAGTATTTAACAATTCTTCACCTTTTTGCTTTTGCTTCTTCATAATAAAGCTCTCCCTTTTTGTACTTTTTCCGATATGATCATTATATTTGTTTTCCCAGTCAAAAACAGGCACCCCTCAGTGACTGAAGAGTGCCTTATGTTTATTTCTTTATCCGATAGCTGTTACTTATTTGCCATAATACATCTGCAGATACAGAGGACCATACCATTCGATAGCATTATCTTGTGCTTTGCCAGCAGGAATGGTTACAGTGTATTCCTTATCGTTGTAAGTATACTCCAGTACCAGAGCTACGGTCTGCTTCTTGTACAAAGCCTGCATAATATCATTGGGCAGCGCATTGATTTCCTTGTCTCTGGTGATCTTGATGATAGCGCCGTCCTTAGCGTTAGCAATCTCGCTTGCCAAATTATCACGATATCTCTGGAATGCATTGTCAGAACCTTCAGCCGCTGCGACAGCCTTAGCTTCTGCAATAGCAAAAGTGGAGAAGTGATTTACAGTAAAGGTCAAAGTGTTTGCGGAAGCATTGTAAATAGGCTTGATTTCTTCCAGTCCACCATTTACAAAGTGGAAAATCACTGCCTTATTACCATCTACACCTGCAGGAGTCTCAATGGTAACTGCTACAGGGATAGGCAGAGATTTTACTGAAGAAGGACCAGCCTTCAGGCTGATTTCTACATATACGGGAGTAGAAGTTACTGCGTATGTAGAAGAAGCAATCTCAGGCGTAGCCGCTGGTGCTTCTACACTCAGTGTTGTGTCAGGAGCAACAAATGCTGCACCAACAATGCCTACAGCCTTTACAGCGCCGGAGTTAGCAAGGGTAGTATCCTTAATTCCCTTTGCCTTTTTGTATGCTGCTTCGATAGCTGCAACATCATTAACAGTATCCTGTCCTGCATTCATTGCTTCCTTCAGATCCTGAGAACCGATCTTTGTCAAAGCAGCTGCCGCATTATCTGCAGATGCCGCATCAGTAATCTTGGATGTATCAATAGCATCTACCGCATTCTTTACCTCTTCTACCGGTTTGGTGCTCGGTGTAACCACCGTATTATTCTCACTTGCTACAGATACGGTAGACAGTGCACTGCTGCCGTAAGGAATTGCAAATACTGCGAATGCAATGGCTGCGGCAATGATTAATTTCTTTTTCATTATCTCATTCCTCCTAAGTATAATGTTATGGATTATATTTTTACCGCTATTTAGTTTACCCCCCCCCGTAATATTGTCAATACTGTTTTTCCATTTTTTCGCATTTTCCATGTGCAAAAAAGCATGCCTTTCCGCCCCAAAAAACAGGCATCACAGACATGCTTTTCTACTTTGTTATTTATTTTTCTTATTCGAATGCTGTTTTAATTCTTCCAGGGCTTCCTTGAATTTCTCAGAACTCATGGTAGGGTTGGAACGGATCATGTCACGCTGGAAGAAATCTCGTAAGCTGCTGACATTCTCTCTGTCTGCCACGCTTCTGGTGTACTTCTGCCGCAACTCGGCGACCTCGTTCTTCACGCTTTCCAGATACTGGTTGGGAGATTTCTGTGCGGATGTGCGGAAGCTCTCCAGCTTGCCCTCAATGTTGGACTTCAGATCCTCCACTCTGGTGGTAATACTTGCGGTAAAGTCTTCCTTCTTCTGCGCCAGGCTCTCACTGAAGCCTTCCTTACGGTTCTCCAGATCCTCACTGGTCACGGCAATAATAACATCCAGCCGTTTCTGGATACGAAGCATATCTTCCTTGGCCTTCTCCATTTTCTCCAGTACATCCCGCAGATCCAGGGCTGCCTTGAAGGACAACGCGAAATCCGCACCGATCAGCGCCGTCAGCACCAGTGTCACCGGAGTGAGGATGCTGTCCGGAATGGACAACACCAGATGTTCAATGGGCTTATGGATAAACTCCGTCATCAGGATCGTCAGACCACCCCATGCCAGCGAGGACCCCAGGCAGATATGTCCCTGGAAATTGAACTTATTCTTGGAATAGTCCCAGTATCTGACTTTAAATAATGCCTCCATGGTCACGCCTGTGACATACTCCAGCACTGTGGCCCCGATACATCCGGCGATGTAGACCATCACCAGATTATCCTGGAACGGCATGGACACCACTAACATCATGATGGCGCCGCTGCCGTACAGCGGCAGGAACGGTCCGCGCATGAACCCCCTATTAACTAATTTCCTGCTCTTTATGGATACATATGTGGATTCAAAACACCAACCGAAAAAGCAGTAAAAATAAAAGAAAAATAACCATTGAATCGCAGTATAATGATACACTGTTTAACCTCCTTTTGTTCTTCCGGAAATACTTCCCTACGGATACACCTCCGCCTCTATGGCAAGCTTCCCCTTCCTCGTGGCATGGGGCTCACCGTTTATGCGGAATTTACCGTAGCCTCTGGCATTTACCACATCCCCCGCCTCCAGGGGCTTGGAATTATTTTCACAAAGCCTGCCGTTCACATATACCTTTCCCGCCCGGAACAGCTCCAGGCAGTCACTTCTGGATTTATTATATACCTTGGCAATGACAGCATCAACACGTGGACTTGCCACCTGAATGACCTGTTTTAACGTATCTTCCTGCGGTACTTCTGCCGCAGCATCCACCACCTCACACCTAACATGCGTATGTCGGATCTGCTCCAGATTATCACAGATAAATTCCGCAATGGTATCCAGACAGAACAAAAAAGCTTCGCCCTCTCCCGGCAGAATATCGCCGATGGTGCTGCGTTCAATACCCAGGTTCATCAGTGCCCCCAGATAATCCCTGTGGGACAGCTTGTCTGCAAATTTCGCGGATAGAGGTCTGATCCGTATACAACAGATGGGAAAGGGCTGTTCATAGCCCAGCTCCGCCTCACTGCCGAAGCGAAGTATCTTCCGCTCTGTCTCTTCCCTGCCGCCGTATAAGGTGATCCCTGCAAACTTCACTTCCCGTTCCACCTGCCACAGGGCATCCTGCTCCGCCAGTCCTAAGAATCCGGTAAAGGTGTACTGGTTCTGGTTGTAGGATTTGTCTGCCAGTTCACGGATCCGGTTTTTCAGCTGTTGTATTTCTTTTTCATTTTCCACGGACATTCCCGTACACCCTTCCTGCTGTTCTCACTTTGTTTTTGCAAATGTTACCCTATACACGTTATCCCAGTGCCACATCCAACATCATCATCAATGCAAAACCAATCGCAAAGGCAATGGTTCCCAGGTTGGAATGTTCTCCCTCACTGGCTTCCGGAATGAGTTCCTCCACGACCACATAGATCATGGCACCTGCGGCAAATGCCAGCATATACGGAAGGATCGGTGTCACGATACTTGCCAGTGCAATGGCAAGTATTGCGCCCACCGGTTCCACCGCTCCGGACAACACGCCCAGTGCGAAGGATTTGCTCCGCTTGTTACCCTCACTGCGAAGGGGCAGGGAGATAATAGCTCCCTCCGGGAAATTCTGAATGGCAATACCGATAGCCAGCGTCAGGGCGCCTGCCATGGTAACCGTTCCGTCACCACTCAGCACTCCGGCAAAAATAGCACCACAAGCCGCACCCTCGGGAAAATTGTGAATGGTCACAGCCAACATCAGCATAGCTGTACGGTTCAGGCTGCTCTTATGACCCTCCGGAGCCTCACTGCCCACATGCAGATGGGGCACCAGACTATCGATGAACAACAAAAAAACAATACCGATCAAAAAGCCGATCATTGCGGGAAGAAATGCAAGCTTTCCCATCTCTTCACACATATCCATGGCAGGTATCAGTAAAGACCACACCGAAGCTGCCACCATGACACCGGCAGCAAATCCGGTAAATATTCTCTGTATGTTGCCGCCAATCTGCTTTTTCAGGAAAAAGACGCAGGCTGCCCCTGCAGTCGTCCCCAAAAAAGGAATCAGAAGACCGGCTACTATACTCATACTCATGAAACACTCTCCTTTCTCATATTATCTTATGTAACTTTTGTATTTTTCGTATCTTGTCTGTCACAATTAGTTTTCTGCATACTCTGCCTTACACCCCGGCATCTAAAACCCGGCCAGATCATTCCCCATGACAGCATACATCAGGAAATTCACACCACACACCAGATGGTAGAAAAATACCGCGATCTCTCCGATCACGAAGATCACCTTCCAGTTCTTCCACCATTCCCTGATATTTTTCACCATAACGATCAGTGTCATCAGGAATACGAAAAACATGCCGTGCATATATCCCCAGGAAAAGTTCGCATGCATCATGCGGAAGCCCTTTTCATAGAAGACTAAGAACATCAAAGTTGCTGCAAGATAATTTAACCATGCAAACCAGTAATACCAGTTCTGCTTTATACTTTTCAGATCAAACAGCAGATTTAAGCAAAGAACGCCTATGGGCAATGCCATCCCCATAATAATACTCAACGGGATACTTTTGGAATAATTACTCCATACTTTAGCGAAACCGATGGCGATCCCGGTCTCCTCTCCCATAGCATTCGTCCCGGTAAAGATCCCGGAGAACTGATACAGCAGGGCTATCCCCGTAGGTATCATGGTCACGCACAGACGAAACGCATTGCGAAAACTTTTCCCACGGCTTACGATCAGCTGCACCAGCAGGATCAGACCGATCAGAGGCACCACCACCATAGTGAAGCTCGGTTTGGTCATGGTCGTCAGCAGGAGGCTGACTGCAAACAATGTACAGTTCTTCCACTGAAAATCCCTCTGATATTCCGACAATACCTTTACCGTCTCAAAAAAGCAGATAATCGCAAAGGGTCTGGTCGCCAGGTAAGTGGCATTCCAGAAAGGATTCGGTGTATAAATGCCCATGCAGCGGTATGCATAATCAAAACCAAAAAATGCCGTATTCTTGGGAGAATACAGATTCGACAGCAGAAACAGAGCAAACACAAGCAGTGTCACCGCAATATCGGTCATGACCTGCTTTTTATGTGACAAAGTTTCATAATGACTGCTTTTATGGATCTCACGGTTCATATAATACTTCGTGATGATCACTGCTGCCAGGTTAAAAAGCGCCGTGGTGACCGCCATTGCTGCCTTCGCTCCGATCAGCCATGCGGATAATCTGGCAGTCCAAAACAGGATCGGATACGGGAATTCATAATTTCCCGCAATGCCTGCCACCTTATTCACATAGTCCGGCATATCCGACTGGAATCCCGGCACCTGGTAGCATTCCATCCAGAACAGATATAACATGACCCCGGTATACAAAAACAGCAGGAAAAGAAATGTCACTTTTCCTGCTGTTGTCTCCCGCAGGTCGCTCTTTATGGGATTCTTTTTCATAGAGCTGATCCTTTCTAATTAAAACTGATCACGGGATCCTTGGGAGCCTTTGCCTTCTCCACGCTGATGGCATGAAGTACGGGGCCCTCTCCCTTATAGTCTGCGAAGTATTCTTTGGCAACCTTCGCTGTCACCTTGACCCATTCCTTCTGCTTCAGGTCTTTCGTGCCCGCATACTCACAGGCATAACCTAAGAATGCCATATCCTCGGCACAGCAGGTCATTGCCATGCGTCCCGGTACGAAATAACCGTCGGGGTATTCCTCGGGCTTTAATACCATGGCAAGAAACTGGATATTTTTACCCGCGTAACGCTCCAGATGATCCATGGAATCCAGATACCAGATGCCGTAGCCCTGGTTGTCCAGTACGATGGGATCCTGGTTCAGATCGTAGGGCAGATCCTCCTCGAAGATCTCGTCGATCTCACCGTTGGAGTCCTCAAAGATCACATCTGCGGCAGGATTGACTGCCTTGATGTTACGCTTGTATACGTTCAGATCCTTGATGCCGTCGCAGCGGTTGAAAATGATCATTTCGGACTTACGGATCATCTCTGCCAACAAAGACTTCATGTTGGTATAGTACATGGGGAAGGTGGAGCCGTCGATGGTCGTGATCTGCTGTTCCACTTTCCAGTACCAGGGAAGCTTCATGTTCTTGAAGTTCCACATGCCGTTATACTCGATAATGATGCGGGCGGACTTATACTGCTTCTCCAGTTCGATCAGATGATTCGGATTGAACTCCTCTTCCTCTTCGATCAGCACCACATCCGTACGGCTTTTTTTAAGCAGTGCGGGATCGTACTCATTCTCGCCCTCTTCGCAGAGGATGAGCAGGGTCCTGCCCTTGATCTGGAAATACGGCTGTCCTAACGTAAATGTGATAAATTCCGTCTTACCGCTCTCCAGAAACCCATTTATGATATAAACCGGTTTTGTCATAATTCATACCTTTCTCTATTTATCCTACTGTTCCTGCTACATGCAAAATATGTCCTGCCAACTTACTTGCGGAACAATTCTGCCAGCTTGTCCTCGTCCAGTTTGGAACCGATGACACATATCTTACCCGTGACTTCCGGCTTACCGCTTCTGATGTCATGTTCTTCGGGAACATAATCGTAATATACCCAGGTTCCGTCGGGAGCGGGTACCATACCCTTGGCACGCAGGATAGCACCGTACTCTCCGCTGTCCAGAGCGGTAAGGATCTTCTCGATGTCCTCTGCGCTGTAAGTGTTGGGTGTCTCAATACCCCAGCTGGTGAACACTTCGTCTGCATGATGGTGATGATGGTGGTCATGGTCATGACAACCGCAGGTGCAGTTCTCGTCATGTTCATGATGATGCTCATGGTCATGGTCTTCGTCATGATCGTGATGATGGTGATGCTCATGCTCGTCCTCATCATGGTCATGATGGTGGTGATGTTCGTGCTCGTCCTCATCATCGTCGTGATGATGTCCGCAGCAGCACTCGTGATCATGATCATGGTCGTGATGATGATGTTCGTGGTCATGATCGTGACCGCAGCACTCATCCTCATCATGATCGTCATGGATATGCTCTAACATTTCCTTCATCATATCTTCCAGTTTGTCAGCACCTTCGATGGTCCCTAGTACTTCCTTGCCGTCCAGCTGCGCTAACGGTGTGGTGATGATGGTTGCCTTGTCATTATGCTCACGGATCATCTCCACGCAGGCATTCAGCTTCGCCTGGTCTACCTTATCGGTTCTGCTTAAGATAATGGTTCCGGCGTATTCGATCTGGTTGCTGAAGAATTCGCCGAAGTTCTTCATATACATCTTGCACTTGGATGCATCTACCACTGCTACTGCACTGTTAATCTCCACATCCAGGTCACCTGCCACATTCTCCACAGCCTTCAGGACATCGGACAGCTTGCCGACACCGGAGGGCTCGATCAGAATACGCTCGGGAGCGTAGGTGCTGATAACTTCCTTCAGGGAAGTACCGAAGTCGCCTACCAGAGAGCAACAGATACAACCGGAGTTCATCTCCTTGATCTCGATACCGGCTTCTTTTAAAAATCCGCCGTCGATACCGATCTCACCGAATTCATTCTCGATCAGAACGGTCTTACTGCCGTCCAATGCTTCCTTTAATAACTTTTTGATCAGGGTGGTCTTACCGGCACCCAGGAAACCGGATACTACATCTATTTTCGTCATTGTGTTTTCCTCCAATCTGGGCTTAAAAACCCATCCTTTTTATTTTCTATCATATTTCACGGATTGTCAAGTCCTGCCCGCTCGCTCTCAATGATACTGTAAGGAACTACAGCCACTTTTCCTTCTTCATCCGCGCCGCACAGGATCCCTAAGAATACTCCGTCCTCCGTGAAGGCACCTCCGCCCGACATTCCGGGCTCCATCAGTCCCTGCAGCAGAAGCATGTACTGTGTAAAATCCTCCACATAAATCCAGGGCTCCACCACAAAAGCATAGACCGGCTGCCCCGAAGTGCCGCCATACATCCATACATCCTCATAGACTTCCAGCGCATCAAAGGCGTTCCGGTCCGTATCTGCCACAAGGCAGGATTCCCACGTACTTTCCGTAAGGTCTGCCTTATCCACCCATAGAAATGCCAGATCACAGTTCTTAGCTTTCACGATGCCGGAAGCTGCGACGACCGTTTCATCGGGAAAAGTCACCAGAAGCTCACCGGTATCATGCTCCAGCACATGCCCTGCCGTCACGATCAGCATAGACTCCTCATTCTCATCATAGATCACACCACTGCCTTGCAGATCACCTGCCCGGACACCCACCAGAGACTGAAATACCCGCAGATCCGTCTCCGTCAGCTTCTGCGGGATCTCCTCCGGGATCTCGAACTTAGTGATATCCGGCAGAATTCCTTCCTCCGTATAAGAAGCACTTTCTGTTTCTTCGGCAGTCGCAGTATCCTGCTGCTTTGCCCCACAGCCCGTAAGCAGCAGTGCGCAGCTCACAATAAGGCTCATACCGATCCTGCTAATAAGAAATTTTCTCATTTATGATTTTCCTCTCCGCGTGCTACCCTTTCCTATAACCAAACAGCGGACCGCATTACGCAGTCCGCCATTTCTCGAGAAATGTAAGCAAAAAATAAGCCGAGTTCTGTATATGACGATCATCTATCTAGTACGACTGTCACCAGCCGCATCAAGCGACCTACCTGAAAGCAGACCGGGCCGGTCTATCGCTCTCTATTTGGTCTTGCTTCGGATGGGGTTTACATGGCTCCGTCTGTTACCAGCCGGACGGTAGTCTCTTACACTGCCTTTCCACCCTTACCGGCATAAAGCCGGCGGTATATTTCTGTTGCACTAGCCTTGGAGTCACCTCCACCAGACGTTATCTGGCATCCTGCCCTGTGAAGCCCGGACTTTCCTCACCTGCATAAAGCAGCCGCGATCATCTATTTTACTTACACTTGTTCGATTATATCTGTTCCAAATAAAAAAAGCAAGAAAAATATCACGCACAGTCTTACGAATGCGAGCATTCGACGCCTGTCAGGTAGGTTTGCGCCGGTAGCCGTGTAAACTATTCAGAACCCCATTCGCAAAATCGCATCTGACGATGCTTACTTTTTGCTCATGTGGTTACTTCGTCATATCGAATCGGGCATATTCTTACGAATGCGAGCATTCGACGTATATGTCCGATTCGCATGACTCTGAATAGTTTACACGTTAAAGCAGCTTCCGCCTACGAACTCTCTGCACAGAGAATTGTTCGGGAGGCTTTCGCTGGTCACACCCAGGAAATACTCTAAAAACTTTAACAGTCTCTTGGCTTCGTAATATTCCGGTTCTCCCTTGTCGATCTGGAACAGCAGCGGTTCTGCGAACTGCTTTAATACCGCCAGTTCATAGATCAGCACGGAATTGAACATCGCATCCGCATCCTCCTGGAACGGGAAGATGTTCTGCTCTTCGCCCCGGCGTACAGAAGCCCACATATCGATGGTGCGTCTCGCATCCGCACCTCTGGTCCTTGCATCTCTGACCATACGGCGGAGAAGTCTTCCGTCCGTAGTCGGGATCCGGTTATGCTCATCAATGTTAATATTGGTCAACGCACTGATATAGATCTTGTATTTACTCTCCTCGGGAAGCGCATAGGATGTCTTCTCATTCAGACCGTGGATACCTTCGATCACCAGAATATCATCGGGTCCCAGCTGTTTGAAATTGCCCTTATACTCCCTTTTTCCGGTCTTAAAGTTAAAAGAAGGCAGCTCCACACGCTCGCCGGCCAACAGTCTGCACATATCGTCATTGAACTGCTTTACATCGATCGCTTCCAGGCATTCAAAATTATAGTCTCCGTTTTCATCCCTGGGGGTAAATTCTCTGTTTACAAAATAATCGTCCAGTCCGATGGGATGGGGCGTCTTTCCCAGCGTCTTTAACTGAATGGACAGTCTGTGGGAGAAGCTGGTCTTACCGGAAGAGGAAGGTCCCGCGATCATAACGAACTTCACACCGCCCCTGCCCACGATATCCTTGGCAATCTCGCCGATTTTGCGCTCTTGCTCCGCTTCCTGTACCAGGATCAGCTCGCTTAGAGAGCCACTGCAGATCTGGTCATTTAAGTCTCCTACGGTCTCGATTCCGATTTTTTTGCACCACTCTTCCGATTCCTTCAGTGTCCGGAACAGCATTTTCCGCTCCACAAAAGGTTTTACGTTCATGGGGTCCTGCTTATCCGGCAGCAATAGCATAAAGCCCTCGTCATACGCGATGACATCAAACCATTTTACATAGCCTGCATTGGGCAGCATATAACCGTAATAATAATCATAATAGCCGTCCATCTCATAGATGTTCACAAAAGAGCCTCTGCGGTAACGGAACAGCTTTTCCTTATCCTTCATGCCCTCTGTGTGAAACAGTTCCATGGCATTATCCAGCGAATAAGATCTTTTTAAGAAAGGTGTCTTTGCCTCCACCAGTTCCCGCATTCTGTCTCGGATCTTCGCAGCGTTGTCCGCAGTCGAAGCGATCTGTCCCCTGGGGGAGATATAGGATCCGTTGCCCACTGCGAACTCTACTCTGCAGTTCTGCGCCGCCTCTCTGCCATAGACATCAAATACGGCTTTCAAAAAAAGCATGGTGGCAGAGCGCACATAGGTCTTATTCCCCACGTTGTCTTTCAATGTAAAAAAGGTGATCTCACAATCCCTCGTCAGCTTTTTGAACAGTTCTCTGATCTTGCCGTCTCTTGCTGCCAGTGCGATCAGATTATCGTACTCCTTCTGGTAATCATTGGCTACATCTTCGTAGGTAGCCCCCTGAGGATATTGTCTCTCTTCACCGTTTACCTTCACTGTGATCATTTTTCTCACCCTGTCCTTTTGTAATCTCTTTTTGCAGGTCTTATTATCTAAATGCAATCCGGTTCCTTACCATTATCATACCACTCCAGTGCCCGGGTAAGCAGCGCGGTCTCCTCCGCGATCTCCTGCCTGCGCCGCATTGTTTTGGGATTCGCTGCATCCGCTTCTTTCTCCAGCCGCTTCGCTATTTTTCTATGTTCCATAAGCTGCCATTCTACATAATTCAAAAGCAGCGGACACTTACGGTACAGCAGTATCGGGCCAAACTGCCCGGTCAGTCCGGATGCAGCGTCATCTGCTTTCCAGGACTCTCGCACCTGTGCTCTCACCGCATTCTCCGACATCTCGCCCAGCCAGCGCACCTTCATCATAAAATAATATTTTCCTTCTTCGTAGATGATATTCTCATCCAACAGAAGATATCCCTCTTCCATCAGGAATGCCCGAAAATGTGGGATCTCCGACTGAGGCTGTAAGATCAGTTCCCGAAACTCTTTCGCCTGTTCTCTTCCTTCGGTAAGAATCTTCTCCATGAGAGGTCCACCCATGCCGGCGCAGATCATCCCGGCAGCCTCTCCGGTCTTCAGGCTGTGCAGGCCGTCAGAAAGTCTTGTCTCTATCCTGTCCTCCAGTCCGTACTCCCTGATATGCTCTCTGGCATGTTCTAACGGTCCGGACCTTACATCCATGGCGATCACTCTCGGGGAAATGCCCTTCTGCACCAGATAGACAGATACAAAACCATGGTCACACCCCACATCTGTTATCACAGTGCCGGGAGTGACCATGTCTGTTAATGCCTGCATTCGATTGGATAATATAACTTCCGCCATTAATCCAGATAATCCTTCAGCTTGCGACTGCGGCTGGGATGACGTAATTTTCTAAGTGCTTTTGCTTCGATCTGACGAATACGCTCACGGGTAACGTTGAATTCCTTACCCACTTCTTCCAGGGTGCGGGCACGTCCGTCATCCAGACCGAAACGGAGTCTGAGTACCTTCTGCTCTCTCTCTGTCAGAGTACCGAGCACCTCCACCAGCTGCTCTTTTAACAGAGTAAATGCTGCTGCATCGGAAGGAACGGGCACATTGTCGTCCTGAATAAAGTCACCTAAGTGGCTGTCTTCCTCTTCACCGATAGGAGTCTCTAAGGATACCGGCTCCTGGCTGATCTTTAAGATCTCACGCACTCTGTCTACCGGCATGTTCATCTCTGCTGCGATCTCTTCGGGGGTCGGTTCTCTTCCCAGCTCCTGCAGCAGCTGTCTGCTCACGCGGATCAATTTGTTGATGGTTTCTACCATATGCACGGGGATACGGATGGTTCTAGCCTGATCCGCAATGGCTCTGGTGATAGCCTGACGGATCCACCATGTCGCATAGGTGGAGAATTTATATCCCTTACGATAATCGAATTTCTCTACTGCCTTGATCAGACCTAAGTTACCTTCCTGGATCAGATCAAGGAACAGCATTCCACGACCCACATATCTCTTGGCAATGCTTACCACCAGACGTAAATTGGCCTCTGCCAGGCGCTTTTTCGCCTCCTGGTCGCCCTCTTCCATTCTCTGTGCCAGTTCGATCTCTTCCTCAGCACTTAACAGAGGAACCTTACCGATCTCCTTCAGATACATACGGACAGGATCCTCAATGCTGACGCCTTCCGGTACGGACAGATCAATGTTCTCCACATCCACTTCGTCCTCATCGGTCAGAATGATCTCTTCGTCATCCACATCATCGTCATCGGTAATCCGCAGTACATCTACGTTGTTCTGGTCCAGATACTCCAGAACTTTCTCCATCTGTTCCTCTTCCAGAGGCATGTCCGCGAAGAAGTCACTGATTTCCTGATACTCCAGCACATTCTTTTTCTTTTTCGCCATATTCAGGAGCTCTTTTATCTTCTCCGCAAATTTTGCCTGTGTGTTTTCATCCATTTTCGTGGTTCCATCCTTTCATTGCCATTATTTATAGCCATATTTCGTATTTTTTATAACTATCTGGAAACATAAATCCCATTATTCCAGGGAAATATGGGTCCTTTGTAATTCTTCCAGTGCTTTTTTGCCCTTCACTGCCTGCATGACTGCATTGACATCGTTTCCCAGATTGGTCATGCAATACTGGTAACTGTTGCGTTTGACGGCCAGTAGTATATCGTGAAAAGCTCTTTCTCTCTCCTGTCTTGTGGATAATTCGGGAAGTGTGGTGTGGAAAAGCTCCGCCGCCTGCCTCTGTTCCTCTTCATCCTCAAACATACTGATGATTCCCGCCGGCTGGAACTGTCCACTGTCTAACTCCGCGAACATTCTCTCTGCCACCTTCCGGTACAATTCCTCGGTAAAATCCTCCGGTGAAATATATTTCCGTACAATGGTATACAGGGAAGGATCATCGCTGATCCAGGTGATCAGAAGCCTTTGGGACCGCCTTCCGTTCTCCGCCGGATCGCTTTTATTCTGCACACCGCTTCTGGGACGCTGAATCGGCTTGGCTAATCCTGTCTGGGATGCATAGCCTACGACCATCTTCCGAAGGTCATCCGGGCGGATCATGTATTTCTCGGCGATCGCCTGCAGGTAATTCTCCCGTTCCAGGTCTTCCGAGAACTCACACAGCTTTTGTGCGATCTCTCTGTGGAACTTCGTCCTCTGTTCCGGGTCGCTCTGATCGTATTGTTCGCTTAAGATACGGATCTCGAAATAAAAACTGTTCTCCGCCTGATCGATGCGCTCCTGAAAAGCTTCTTTGCCCAGATTTTTAATAAATTCATCCGGGTCCTTGTAGGGCCGCATGTTGATGACCTTACCGGTAAGTCCCGCTTCTCTTAAGATGCCGATACCCCGAAGCGCTGCCTTGGTCCCGGCACCGTCACTGTCGTAGGCTAACAGGATATTTTCCGCATAGCGGTGCAGGAGATTTGCCTGCTCCACCGTAAATGCCGTTCCCAGGGATGCCACTGCCTGAGTGAAGCCCGCCTGGTGCATGGCGATCACATCCATATAACCCTCGCACAGGATGATATTGCCTGTCCTGGCGGTTCTTGCGAAATTCAGTCCGTAGAGGTTCCGCCTCTTATCGAAGATCATGGTCTCCGGGGAGTTCAGGTATTTCGGTTCCCCGTCTCCCATGACTCTGCCACCGAAGCCGATGACTCTGTGGTTAATGTCCTGTATGGGGAACATGACGCGATTCCAGAACTGACTGCGCAGTCCCCGCTGTTCGGAAAACATTGCCAGTCCGGAATCCTTGATCTCTTCGTCCGTGAATCCTTTTTTCCGCAGATACTGTACCACCTGCTCGCCGTTTTTCCCGGCATATCCCAGTCCGAAATGGTGCATGGTCTCATCGGTGAGTTTTCGCTCTGTCAGATACCGCATTCCCACTTCACCACGGGGATCACGTAACATGTAGTAAAAATACTTCGCCGCTTCTTTGTTGACTTCCAGCAGGCGCATGCGCTTGCCTGCCTTTTTCTTCTGTTCCGGCGTCTCCTCTACCTCGGGGAGCTTTACCCCGGCGCGGTCTGCCAGGATCTTGATTGCCTCCGGAAAAGTATCGTTTTCATACTTCATGAGAAACGTATATACATTTCCACTGGCATGACATCCGAAGCAATAATACATCTGCTTATTGGACGACACCGAAAAAGAAGGTGTTTTTTCGTTATGAAAAGGACAGCAGCCCCAATAGTTGCTTCCCTTTTTTTTCAATGAGACATAGCCGGAGATCACATCCACGATGTCATTCCTGGCTCTGACTTCTTCTACCAGTTCTTCGGGGTAATACACGTTTTTAACTCCTATTTTGTCTTGTGCCTATCGCTGCCAGGACTTGGGTATGTAGATATCTTCATATACCGCAATGGCAAAACGGTCTGTCATAGCTCCCACATAATCGCAGACGACCTTTTCTCTGGGTTCTCCCACGGAGAGGAGGTTCAGATACTCTTCCGGCAGATCATCTAAATTCTTCAGAAAATGCTGGTACAAGGTCTCCATCAGCATTTCTGCTTTTCCTTCTTCGCTCTTTGCCACCGGATTCTTATAAACTCTCTCAAACATGAACTGTCTGATCTTCGTCATGGCTTCCGCCACAGGCTCCGACATCAGAATATCATTTTTGTCCATGCTGTTAGTCACGATATCATGAATAAAATGATCCAGTCTCTCGGTGGGACTGCTGCCGATCACTTCACAGATCTCCTTAGGCACATCCGCTTCCGTGAGGATCCCTCCGCGGATAGCATCGTCCATATCGTGATGAATGTAGGCAATTTTATCGGAAAGTCTGACGATCTTGCCTTCCAGGGTGTGGGGTTTGCCGATGGTCTGGTGGTTTCTTATACCGTCACGCACCTCGTAGGTCAGATTCAGTCCCTTGCCATCCTTCTCCAGGATATCCACCGTGCGGACACTCTGCTCGGCGTGTTCAAATCCAAACGGGCATACTCTGTTTAACGCACGCTCCCCGGCATGTCCGAATGGCGTGTGACCCAGATCATGTCCCAGTGCAATGGCTTCCACCAGGTCCTCATTCAGTTTCAGTGCCTTGGCTATGGTTCTGGCCGTCTGGGATACCTCCAGCGTATGCGTCAGTCTCGTGCGGTAATGATCGCCTTCGGGCGTTAAGAATACCTGTGTCTTATCCTTCAGCCTGCGAAATGCCTTGCAATGGATAATACGGTCTCTGTCTCTCTGGAATACCGGACGGATATCACACTGTTCCTCCGGTCGCAGACGCCCTTTGGAGTTCACACTCAATGATGCATATGGACTTAAATAATCCTTCTCCCACTGTTCCAAGCTTTCTCTGATCGTCATAGTTCCTCCTGCCCCTACTTCTAATATTCTGTGCCTGTCCGAAAAATCCTTTTTATATAAAAAGATTTTTTATCTGCACACGGAATAGATGAATTCCGCGTTTTTATCCATCGCTTCGTTGGCTTTTTTGAAGGGTGACATCTGGAATACATGCCACATTCCCGGAAAACGGTCGATGTGGGCGGATACTCCGGCTTTGATGAGGTTCTTATATAACCGCAGGGAATCGTCTAACAGGATCTCATTCTCTCCCACCTGGATATATACGGGCGGGAATCCGTGAAAATCTCCGTACAGTGGGGAAATATAAGGATCCGTCAGATCCATGGCCGGTGCATAGGCCTTTGTCATGCGGTCAATATACTCCTTATCCAGTACCGGATCCAGTTCCGCTTTGGTCTGAAAAGTCTTGCCTTCGCCGGTGAGATCCGTCCATGGGGACATCAACACGATTCCCCTCGGAAGCAGACGCTCCTGCTCTTTTATTTTTAACACCAGGGAAAGTGCCAGGTTGCCTCCGGCGGAATCCCCGGTAACGATCACATCTCTGGCTCCGTATCCCAAAAGCATCAGATAATTCCAGGCTTTCATGGCATCCTCCGTAGCTGCCGGATAAGGATGCTCCGGTGCCAGGCGATAGTCAAAGCACAATACATCCATAGAGGTCCCCGCTGCCAGTTTGGAAGTCAGGGTTCTGGCATAGACGCTGCTGCCCGTGGAATATCCGCCGCCGTGGCAGTGCAGGATCACATATTTTTTCATATGGGCGCGGTTCACACTGACCCACTCCGCTTCCATACCTTCGATCTCCACCGGACGGTACTGCATTTCTCTGCTGTTCCCTAACAGTTCACCAATATGATCCTGGGACTGTCTGTGTTTCTCCAGATCCGGATTCTCCACAAAACCGTGGACTCTGCGGATCAGCTGCATTAAATTCTGATTGTTCTTCTCACTGTTTTTTCCTACCAGTGCCATAAATTCCTCCTGCTAAAAGTGAAGTCTTCTTCGCACCGCATTACGCAGTCTTCTTCGGGATAAAAGGGTTGCAATGGTAATATCCACGATCACGCAGACGGTCAGTACAATAGCTGACCAGCCAAGCATGATCTCCTGTCTTAAGTAACGATCGATCAGCAGTTCCAGTCCCACACACAAGACGGCGATTCCCGAGATCAGATACAACGCTCCCGTAAGGAAAGACATCGGAAGTCTCCGGATACATAAAGTCACCGCTTCCACCACCGCTGTCACCAACAGTACAATCGGAAGGCCCAGTCCATAGAACCAGCCGTTATGTCCCGTCAGATAAGTCAGCAGATACAGATATACGACCACCGCCACGCCATCTAACAGAATCGACAGATAGATTGGCTGTCTCGTATAAATGACCACCGGGATCATGATCACCCACAGCACCAGAAATACTCCGATCACAGCTAAGGACCACAGGTTGCTTTGGAACACAAAAGCGTTCAACAGGCCACAGGTGGCTGCAGTCGCCAGTACGATAACCGTCAGCAGCACCCCTAAGTCTTTTCTTTTTACCACTTCCACCTGCCCTTTTTCCTTTGGAAATGGAGACGGCTGCGTCGCAGGTTCCGGTGCTTTGGGGTTATAGACCGGGGTATCGCACAGCGGGCACTTTGTCGCCGAAGCGTCCAGTTCCACGCCGCAATTTACACAATATGACATAAGCATTTCCTTTCTAACCGGAAGAATTACCGGTTACTCTCAATTTTCACATGAATGCCATCCTGTACCAGCTTGCGGAAAAACAATCGTTCCACGTCCGTCTCGGCAATACTGCTGGCAAAATTGATGGTCAGGACATCTTCAAAGCTTGCAATGGCACAGTTCGTTCTCGTAGAAAAAGGCTGTCCCATATAAATATCAAACCGCTCAATATAGGGCTTCATGGTCTCCGGCACTTTTAATGCCCCCATATTGGTCAGACCCGCCGAAGAGTTCTTATCCTGGATCTTCGTATAGAACTGCCGGACCACCAGATCCTTGATAAACAGCGGCACAATGCGGATGAAAGGATTCCTCTGGGTCTCCGCGTTGGTGGTGATGTCGCCCCGCAACAGCTTTTCATTCAGATAATAGCGCATATAGTTATGCACCTGCGTCACGATCTCCTCAAAAGTATACTCTCCCAGTCTCGGATCGATCCCCGGATAAATCATGGTGATAAAGTTCCGCAGGGTTTTCGACGGGAAAAAGCGCCGCAGATTCACCGGCATGGCAATCTTCACCGGGCGAAGTTTCAAGTGCCACTCGCTCTCCTGCTTCTGCATCAAGGCATAGAGTAACACAGCATTTAGATATTCCGTAATAGTGGCATTATAGCTTTTCGCCACTTTCATGACCTCCGCCACCGACATAATACCGTCTATGATATTCAGGGTGTAAAAAGGTTCCTTCGTCCCACGGACGCGGTAAGTCTTCTCTCCCGGTCTGGGCGGACATACCTTGGCGTTGGCATATTTCATGTAGGCGTCTTCCAGTTCTCCCGGATCCGGTGTTTCTAAAATATCCAGCACAAAACCACCGTTTTCGATCTCCGCATGCCCTTTCAGGCGCAGATAGGTGGCCGTCAGAGTCTGTAACACACACATGCCTCCGGTACCGTCTCCAAGACTATGATGCGCCTCCAGTGCGATCCGGTTACGATAATAATAGATCCTTACCAGATAACGATTGTTGGCTTTAAAATACATGGGCTGGCAGGGATTTTTTACATCCTCCTGCACAAAAGGTCCCGGACGGTCATTCGGCTCCAAGTATCTCCAGAATACCCCTTTCCGGATGGCTGCCTTATACGTGGGGAAACGGGGCATGGTCAGATTCACCGCACGCTGCAGTATCTCGGGATCGATCTCTTCCTTAAGCAGAACGGACAACCGGTACACCGAAGAAAAATCTCTTCGCTGCAAAGTAGGATATACGATAGCAGACAGATCCAGCTTGTACCAGTCCTTGTGCACTTTCGACGCTCTGTCTGTTTTTATCCTGTCCCTTTTGCTGGTTGCCATACTTTTCACCTCTTCCCTGATTTCTTATGATATTCTTATCGGATTCCGAATACAACAAAGGCGGTAACCTTTCGGTCACCGCCATGTGATGCAGAAAGAGGGACTTGAACCCTCATGGTATCACTACCACACGGACCTGAACCGTGCGCGTCTGCCAATTCCGCCATTTCTGCGAACAAGATGTATCTTACAGTATTTTGTTATAAATGTCAACACCATTTTTCAAATAATTTGAAAAATAATCCCAAAAGTCCGGGAATAAAAAATGTTGGGAAAAACAAAAGCGGTAATCTTATGATCACCGCTTTGCAATGCAGAAAGAGGGACTTGAACCCTCATGGTATCACTACCACACGGACCTGAACCGTGCGCGTCTGCCAATTCCGCCATTTCTGCGAACAAGTGTATATTACACCACCCTGCACCAAATGTCAACATTATTTTTCAAATTATTTCAAATGTATATAAAATAATCACGATTTCCTGGTTTCATAAAAATAACATGCGACTGCTGTCAGCCGCATGTTACGATTATGAGCTATATGTTTTACCTGCTTTACATATAAGAGCTGAACAGATTACCTGTATTATAGAGACCGGTGTATCCTGCTGTTCCTGTATACAGGCTTGTTCTGGTGGATGCATGATCTGCTGCGAAATTGATCATGGAGCTCTGTGCGGATACACGGTAGCCGTAGGAGCCATTTCCCTGGAACAAATTCTTTACAGCAGACATATCCGCTTTCATAAAAGCATCCTTGTCCAGTGATAAGGTACCGTCATTTTTCATAGTGATACCGATCTTCGCCAGCTGCTTACTGTTGGCAATGGTAGTATTCCCCAGAGATTCCGTGCGGTTGTTCACTGTGGTATCGCTCACATCATCCACAGCAGCCATCACGCTATTGTAATTTGTCACAAAGCTGTTCACCGCACTGTAGATTGCGTCAGTGTCGTATCCCTTGGTAGTACTCTCCACACCATTCTCATCTTTGGTAGTGATATCCTTCTGGGTGAACAGATCCTTTTTACCGGTCGCTAACAATGCATCTGCAGATTCCTTCAGAGCATCTGTCGTGGTCTCTACCTTCGCCAGCGCCGTTTTCTGTGCCTCTGTGGAAGTCGTCCTGTTTGTTATATGGGATGCTGCGGTCTTGCTATCGCCGCTGTCCTTGGCATAATATGCCTTCATCAGCTTCCCGTAGCTGCCGTTCTTAATACTTGCATAATCTGCCAGCCAGTTGCCGCTTACCGCATTGGATGCAGAGGAACTCAGTCCGGAAAACAGAAAAGAATAATTCGTTTTTGCCTGAATGTTAATACTCATCACAGTCACCTCCGTGTTAACTGTTTTGAATCAGCCTTTTGACCATAAGCTCTTTACTACTAATTACAGTATACTACTTACTTCGGATGATTCCAAGATTTATTAACGCTTTTTTTGATCGTTTTTTGAAAAACAACCCATTAATCCAGTATTTTTTCCAGCATAGTCACCCGATTGAAGGGGAAGGAGAAATAATAGCCGTCCGCGAAGTCCTCCGTCATGGCGATCACTTCTTTTGCTAACTGTACGCCGGCCTGTTCTCCCTCTTCTCTGGTCATATCCGCACGGTATCTCGCCAGCACTTCGTCCGTCACATCAATGCCCGCCATCTCATTTTTCATAAATGTGGCATTCTTAAGGCTCACAAACGGCATGATGCCACAGAGTATCCTGGCTCCGGTCTCCTCTTTGATCCGGCGCACTCTGTCCGCGCTCTCCTTCGTGGATATGGGCTGCGTCAGGAAAAATGTGGCTCCTGCCGCCATTTTCTTCTTCACTCTTCCGATCTCCACTTCCAGATTCCGCCTGCCCTGATTGATGGCACCGCCGTAGCTTACCGGTGCCTGTGCAAATTGCTCTTCGTTCATGTCCGCAAGGATCTGCATGAGACCTACGGAGTCAAAATTGAACACACTCTTTACCGTGGTACGCACCAGGGAGGGGATCGGATCGCCGGTGATCACAAGGAAATTGTGGATACTATTGATATAAGCTCCTAATAGCTGGGAGCGCATAGCGATAGCATTTTTATCACGACAACAGATATGAGGCATGACACACATACCGGTCTCCCGCGCTACCTTTTCCGCCATGAGAATAGAATCCGCCCTGGTACGTCCTGAGGGGGAATCCGGAAAAGTCAGTACATCCACACCGCTTCTCTGCAGCAGATGTGCGGCATCCATCAGCTTTTCATCGTCAATCCCCATAGGAGGTGCCAGTTCGACGGCGATCAGTTTCTTCCTGCCTTCTGCTTCCTTCTTATGGTAAAAAGAGTGATCCTCTGTGCCAGCCTGTTTTTTCTCCGGTTCTGCCTTTTCCTGTGTCTGCGGATACTGGGTAAAGTCCAGATTTCCGGCAAGATCTGCGATATATTCCGGTGTCGTACCGCAGCACCCTCCTGCCATATCCACACCAAGAGCTATCATCTGCTGCATTCTGTCTACAAAATATTCTCTGTTATCCATGGTGAAGATCATGCGTCCGGTGACCATCTGCGGGTAACCGGCATTCGGAAGGGCTGTGAGGAATTTATCTGCGGGCTTATAAAGTGTCTGCAGGATCCGGTACATATGTGAAGGTCCCACACCGCAGTTAAAGCCCACGGCATCGATCTCTTTGATAGCTCCCGCTCTCTGCAACAGCTTTCTGGCACTTAAGCCTGCATTGCTGTAACCGAACTGGTTCACAGAGAATTGTACCGTAATAAATGCCTGCTCACCGATCATTTTGATCGCAGGCAGGATCTCTTCCATCTCGGAAAATGTTTCAAAGACAAAAAAGTCCACACCCTCTTCCAGAAAAATACGACAGATTTCTTCGTATTCGCGGCATAAAGTATCTTTCTGTGCCAGCGCATCACAAGGGATCTGTCCGATATCTCCGGCGATATAGACTTCTTTCGTCTCACCGGTGCGTTCTCTCCACGCAGCCACCGCCTCTCTCGCCAGGCGTACGCCGCTTCGCAGAGTCTCCTCGATCTGTTCTTTGGACATATCCATGCAGAAGCTGTTGGCTGCGAAGGTGTTGGTACGCAGAATCTGCGCTCCCGCTTCGAGGTACTCCGTATGAATCTCCTTCACCCGTTCCGGGGCTTCCAGATTCGCCAGCTCCGGCAGCTGTTTCGTATCGTATTTTCCTCCATAATAGGTCCCGAAGGCTCCGTCAAAGAGGAGCTTTTTCTGTTGGATCCTTTCACGGATCTGCTCTTTGGTATGTTTTGTATTGCCCATTATTGTTTCCTTTGTCCTGTTGATTTCATCCAGTTTTCTTTTAAAAACGAGCAGGTCTGCTCTCGCAAGCCTGCTCGTTTCTTAGCATGCCGTAACTATTCAGAACCACATTCGCAAAACCGCTCTTTCAGAGCTTACTTTTTACTCTGAATAGTTACAGCATACCATATTATTTTTCAGAAAAACAGTAGCAAATTTAATGATTACATTAACTTGCGGAATAATGCGGTCAGATCCTCTACACTTGCATCCTTGGGGTTACCGGGTGCGCAGGCATCTGCATGTGCGGACTCTGCCAGGAAAGGAAGATCCTCTTCCTTCAGTGCTTCCAGCTTGGAAGGAATACCTACATCCTCGGACAGCTTGCGAACTGCGTCAACAGCAGCCTTACGGTAGGTAGCCTGGTCCATCTGATCTACACCTTCCACACCCATAGCACGGGCGATCTCACGATACTTTTCACCGGTGCAGTCAGCATTGTATTCCATAACAATAGGAAGCATCATTGCGCAGGCAACACCATGAGGGGTATCATAGACAGCACCCAGGGTATGCGCCATGGAATGAGCGATACCAAGACCTACGTTGGAGAAGCCCATACCGGCAATGTACTGACCCAGAGCCATGCCTTCACGACCTTCCTTAGTATTAGCTACCGCGCCGCGCAGGGACTTGGAAATGATCTCGATGGCTTTCAGATGGAACATATCGGTCATCTCCCAGGCTGCCTTGGTGGTGTAACCTTCGATTGCATGGGTCAGTGCATCCATACCGGTGGAAGCGGTCAGACCCTTAGGCATAGAAGACATCATCTCGGGATCTACCACAGCAATGATAGGCATATCATGAGGGTCTACGCATACGAACTTACGCTTGCGCTCTACATCGGTTATAACATAGTTGATGGTAACCTCTGCTGCGGTACCTGCTGTGGTGGGCACTGCGATGATGGGTACACAGGGCTTCTTGGTAGGTGCTACGCCTTCCAGGCTGCGTACATCTTCGAATTCAGGGTTGGCAATGATGATGCCGATGGCTTTGGAGGTATCCATGGAGGAACCGCCGCCGATGGCGATGATATAATCTGCGCCGGATGCCTTGAAAGCAGCCACACCGTTTTTCACATTGTCAATGGTGGGGTTCGCCTTAATATCGGAATAAATTTCATAAGCAAGACCTTCCTTGTCCAGCAGATCGGTTACCTTTCCGGTCACACCGAACTTGATCAGATCCGGATCGGAACATACGAATGCTTTCCGGAAAGCATGAGCCTTTGCTTCAGTTACGATTTCTGCGATTGCTCCTGCACCGTGATAAGATGTCTGGTTGAGCATAATTCTGTTTGCCATGATACATAATCTCCTTTCGACATAAAAACGATCTTATTGATAATTTTATTCTAACTGTAAACATCGCATAAAGAAAGTGACAATTTGCCCCGACTGTCACTTTTTACAGAAATTTCATATTTTGTCCGTTACTTTTGTTTATTTTTTACAAATGTTTTTGGTCATTTTTTCTTAACGTAATACGCCTAACTGTTGGAATAATTCTGTCACCGGTGCCGGAAATGCACTTACTAACAGCGCTGCCATCTGCTCCGGGGTTTTCTCCTTCGGAGCGAAGATCCATTCCACGGTCATATCAATGGAACCTCTGCAATAGAGCCGCAAGGGGAATAAAATATTCTCTTCGGGCTGTCTGCCGGTCTTACGTCTGATCAGCTGTGTATAGAACTCCAGAATCAGTTCGTAGTCATGTTCCCTCAGGGAATTGTGGTCGTCCGAGCGGAATGCTCCCGCGAAAAAGACCCTCTCCTTCTGAATAAATTCAAACTTTCTGGTCAAACCTTCGTATATGGTAAGCCCATCCCCCATCTGTGCAAAAGATTCCAGTAAGAGCTTATCAAAATACCAGTTGATCAGGTCATATTTGTCCTGGAAGTTCCGATAAAAAGTCTGTCTCGTCACACCGCAGGTCTGCACGATCTGTGTCACGGTCATGGCATCGGTGCCGGAAGCCGCCATACACTTTTTCGCTGCTTCCGCCAGGCGGTATTTTGTTTTATCCGCTGAAGTTTCTTTTGTATTCATTTCGTCTCTTATTCCTTTTGGGGCTTTCTGTAATTGAACTTATTATAGCACAAAAGCTCCCCTGAAAAAAGGGAGCTTTCACAAATCATTTTTACTTTAGAATCTCGTCCCAGTTCTGCACTTCGCACAGCATAGGTGCTTCATAGTCTGCATGAAGTAACTGGTAAAAAGGTCCTACCCCCAGAGACTTCATGCCGCCGGCTGCAGCTGCCTCAATTCCCGCTGCTGAGTCTTCCACCACCAGGCATTGTCCGGGAGAAAGTTCCAGTTTACGTGCTGCGACAAGAAACACCTCCGGATCCGGCTTGGACTTTGTCGTATCCAGTCCGCAGCTGATCTTATCCAGATATGGCAGTAATCCGGTCTTCTCCAATATGACCGGTGCATTTTTGCTGGCAGAGCCCACTGCCAGCAGAAGCCCTCTTTCTTTTAATCCTGCCAGTACCTCTTTCACGTTCTTAAGTACCGCCGATTCATCCATATGCTCCAGTAGTTCCAGATAATAATTATTCTTCCGCTCCGCCAGTTCTGCTTTTTCTTCCTCTGTATACACACGATCCGCTTTTTCCAGCACGATCTCCAGCGATGCCATCCGGCTGACTCCCCTCTGTCTTCTATTGTCCTCTCTCGTAAATCCTGTGATCTGCAATTCGTCCGCCAGACGTTTCCATGCCAGATAGTGCATCTCATCGGTGGATACCAGCACACCATCCAGATCAAATATAATTCCTTTTATCATAGTTCTTGCCCCCCGTTTCTTTTTCGTGTTACACTGAATTCAGTTAATGGTTTAAGGTTAAACCTACCGTGCAAAGGAGATATTATGGTTACTATTCGAGATATTGCACAAGCCACCGGTGTCAGTGCAACAACAGTATCTAATGTAATCTACGGCAGGAACAAACGTGTCTCTGCCGAAACGATTCAAAACATCAACGATGCCATCAAAGAACTGGTTGCCTTTCTCCAGAACTGGAATATGGACGGTCTGTTCTTCACCGGAATTTTCAAAGATAAATTCTTCGATTCCGTTGCCGGATAGCCGCGATAGGGCTGATTACATATCCGCTAATTCCGCTTCCAGAAAAGCCGCAGCATCCCTGACGCAATCCAAGCATTCTCTCTTCACGACGCCGTCGGTAATACCCTTTAATTCCTTACAGATCACTGTCCCGTTCTGTCCCTTGAAGCAATTGATGATCTTCCGTGATCCTTGCATTGTCCGCTGGGGATTCTTGTTGATCAGTCCCAGGATATTTACCGCTCCGATGACGGCTCCACAGGTGGCTTCCATGCTGCCACCGATACCTGCCGCGAAGCCCTGGGTAAGATTCCTCACTGTCTCCTCGTCAATTCCCGCCAGATCACAGTACGTGCACGCCACTGCCTGCGCACAGTTGTAACCGCACATTTTTCTCTCTGCTGCCTGTTCCACTCTTGATTCCATAATTGTTGTTCCTTTTCGTTTGTATTTTCCGATAGCCGTCTATGACATATTTCTTATTGATTATTATAGCAGAAATTAAAAAATGGTAAAAGGAAAATAATACTCATTATTCCAAACTGTTTTAAGTGTATAAAAAATTCCTACAAATTTTAAAATCATGTTGACATTGCCGTGGGAAGATGTTATTATCATTCTTGCGTGATGCGAGATGATTATTATTTTGTATCGCTATGCGGAAGTGTCGGAATTGGCAGACGAGCAAGACTAAGGATCTTGTGGTAGCAATACCGTGTGGGTTCAAGTCCCATCTTCCGCATTACTTAATAGAATGGGAAGCCTGATAATTCAAGGCTTCCTGTTTTTTTGTTTGTAGCCAGTTTTGGGTTACAGTTGGGTTACAACTTTTTACTGCTTAAGAATCGAGTACTTTTGCAAATTCTTCGGCATATTCTGTGATATCTTTTGTCTGGTGGATATAACATTTCTGGGTCGTGGAAATATCCTTATGTCCTGCAAATGTCTTTAGTGTATCCTCAGAAATTACCATAGCTTCATGAAGCTCCGATATCGTGGTACGTCTGATACTATGATTGCCGGATGGTCTGCCATCAATGACAAAAGCATCTTTTTCATTTCTCACACCATTTAATCTGCGGATAACATTGTTGATAGCGTGGTCATGGATCCTTTTTCCGGTTTTATCCAGAAAAATAAAATCCTCATCCTTTAGTTTATTTGCTTCATTATAGCGAAGTGCCATATCAATGTATTTGCGTGATTTGGGTGTAAGAATCAGCCTACGGTTACCGCTCAGGGTTTTAGTGTGATTTACAACCTCATAACCATCCCTATGGATTGTACCATCTTCATCCTTGTGATATGTCTTAGTTTCCTCCTGACAAATTGTAATGGTTCCATCCTCATTGATATGACTGGTGCGTAGTGCAACCAATTCCCCCACACGAAGTCCCAGAGAAAAATTCAAACAGACTGCGATATATGCAATATTTTGTGTCTTTAGAAATTGTTCCATAGCTTCTGTGATTACAGAATGCTTTGCATCAGCATTATAAACAATTTCCTCAACAGGCTTTTCCGCTTCCTGTTTGAAATTCTTATCAGAAAAACCTCTGACCTGTCTGGATAAGTTAATCTGGATAACATCAAACGATACTGCATAATCAAATATCATGTTCATAATAGATTTCAAATCCTTGAATTGCCTGTCAGTCAAATGCATTTCAGCTATCACATCCACACACCATTTTTTAATCGCACCTGTGGTTAACTTTTCAAAAGGGATGTCAACAATCGTGGAATGTTCAAAATATCGTTTCCATCTGGATTGTAGATTACAGGCGTTGGCATAGGATGTTTCCTTGGACTTAAAATCTATCCATTCCGGGTAGATAGAACGCATACATGGTTTCTTTGGCTTTTGCTCTAACTTCTTGTAGTACTCGACTATAAAATTTTCAAGGTTCTCCTGTGTAGGCTTGGCAATCAGTTTTTTTCCACCATCCGCAGTTGGAACTTTGGTTTTATATCTGCCATCCGATGCAAACCATATTCCACAGAAACTTTTCTGTCGGTTCAATATTTTTTCGCGTTTTGTCATATGCTCTAATTGTTCCGACACATCGTCTGAGGTAATTATATTCTCATTGAGGTCGTTAAGCAATGACATAATGGCAGGAATCTGATTTTGTAATAGCTCCGGAGAAAAGCCAAGTGCTTTAATTATGAGTTCTATGTTGTTTCCCATGATAAATACTGTAAAAAGTACCCATCTGGACTGGATAGATAATCATTGTTTTAGTCCTCAATCTTTTTGCTCCTTTCTGTGGTTATTTTAAATCTATGTAAAAAGCCATTTTATGATAATAATAAAACAACTTGGAAGAGGGAAGATACAGCCGTATCAGTGGCTGTCTATACTTTACATTATACTGGGATATTTATATAAAGATTTCAGTATATGGAGGGGAAAATGGGGAAAGATGAAAATAAAAAATGTTCATGCTTTTCAACACGAACACAAGGGGAAGTGAATGAGTATGAAGTTGGGAAAGCCTGTAAACAGTGGGGATTGAGGGGATAACACGGAACACAAATGTTCGGGGTAATACTAGACCCGAACCTCCCCCTCTGGGGGAGTGCGCCATTGTGCTCGGACGCTACGCCGTCCTGTTCTCGACCGCTCCACCTCCGTTGCGCTTGTCTGCGCTCCAGAACGCCTGCGTCTGTCCGCACAGTGGGTGACATGTGGTATCATGGTGTCTTTTGGTTCTTTTGAGTTCATATTGATTGCATATTTTTTCTCCCTTATAACAAAGGGAAAGCCATTGCTGACCTTCCCATTCTTTGGTAATACTAGACCTGAACCTATTCAATTACTCTATGATGATATCTCCATTCTCTGTAATTGTAATTCCATCTCCTAATTCGCCATTATCATACTTTCTTTGTAGTTCTCTATCATCGGCGATGCCATGTTCTTTGTTGTTGGCACCAACGAAAAAGTCACCACCCGGAAGGTAATCGCCTAGGTGGAAGACCTCACCATATCGTGGAGAATCTTCTTTCATGTAAACTGCATAGGACTCTTGGTCACCTGCACCTTGACCTGTGTAGTAGATCCAACACCAACCTAGTGTGCCATCTGCACCTTGTGATTGTGCATAGCCTGTCCATGCCTCTTCACTACCATACTGTGCATCTATCTCTTTTCCCTCTTGTTGTGCCAATGCAGTAGCGGTTTCTGCATCCATGTTGGTTGTTTTTGGGTCTACATCTTCTGGGTTTACATCTGGATAAACTATGTTGTCTGTAATTTCATCTGTTAAGCTATCTGTTGGCATTGTCTCTTCTGTGGTTGCTTCTGTTTCTATTGTTACGTTTTCTTCTGTAACTGTGGTCTCTACTTGTGTGGATTCAACAGTAGCAGGGACAGATTCTGTGGTGGATGTGGTTTCCTGCTTGCCACAGGAAGCAAAGGATAAAATACAAACTGTCATTAAGGCTAAAATAATTTTTCTTTTCATAATGTTCATTCTCCGGTTATTGCTTAATTAAAAATTTATTTAATCTTTTAACAAATAATTCTTAAGTCAAATCATCTGTCCAATATTCCATTGGAATAGGCTCTATTATTAACCCTATTACATCACTATACTGGTCTGTAAAAAATGTAAGTGAATAGAAGTAATCTTTTGTTGAATCAAGTTTCAAGAAATAAGTATACTGGTCAGTATCTTTTAAATTGTCATGTGCAAAGAATTTTTTAGTGCATGTGTCATACTTATCTGCTTGTCCATATAATTCAAATACTTTATCTATGTTATCTCCAAGCTTGATACCTCTTACTGTGCTTTCTATATCATTATCGTTTGTCTCGTCATCATCTAAATCTTCAGGTTCTAGTGTGAGTTCACCTGTTACTATCATGTTTGCATTGTCAGCATTCATATATACTAATCCATTGTTTCCTGCCTCTATATATTCATTATAGGAATTATATCCATACACTGGAAATGCAAGGTCTTTTTCTGATAATGGTTCTCCTTTTGTTATGTCTGCTTCTTCTAAGATTTCTTCTGTACTTTCTGTTGTTTCTGTTTGTTCAATCTCTTCTGTCTCAGTAGTTTCTGTTGTCTCAGTGGTTGCTTCTGAGGTTTCTGTTGTCTCTGCTTGTGTGGATTCAACAGTAGCAGGGACAGATTCGGTGGTAGCTGTGGTTTCCTGTTTGCCACAAGCTACGATTGATAATCCCATTATTAAGCTCAAGATTGTTACCAGTATTTTTCTTTTCATAATCTTTATTCCTCGCTTTGTAAAGTAAATTCTCACCCATTATAGCATATCTTTTTGCATTTGGGTTACAAACTGGGTTACAAGCAAAACGATGTGTCGAAAACCTCCTTTTTTCGGTACTTTCGGAGATGCCCAGACCTTCAAGTCCCATCTTCCGCATTTTTTATTTTACAAAGCAATCCTTTAAAAATGTAAGTTTTCAATCAAGCTCAATCTTCTGACCAATACTGCATTGGAATAGGTTCTATTACAACTGCAATTATATTATTATTTTGATCTACCCTAAATCTAAATGCATAAAAATACGTTTTTGTTGAATCGAGTTTTAAGAAGTAGCTGTATGCTCCGGAGTCCTTCAAGTCATCATGCGAAAATACATTTTTGCCACAATGTCAAGTGATGAATTGGTGTCAAATTATCTATCTTGAAGCTATAAGGGCAATTCAATATAATAAATAGGGATAAGCAATCTATCTGGAAAAAAATTTTATAAAAAATGAAGCCACACTATCTTTTTACAGTGTTCATTCGTTATACATGGTAGAAAGAGAAATGCGCATTGACTTTCAATAACGGGAAAGGAGGATTTCGTGGATATAGATTTTTTGTTGCTACAAAGAATGAAGCGTGGAGACGAAAATGCTTTTGATGTATTTGTTCGCAAATACTATAAGGAAATATTGAACTATTGTAACTATCATTGCCCTGATACATCAACCGCAGAAGATTTAACACAGGAAACTTTTTTGCGCTTCTTCGAGAAATTGTCTGACTACCGTTATATGGGAAAAACCAAAAATTATTTGTATACGATTGCTGGAAATCTTTGCAGGGATTCCTATAAAAAAATCCGAGAAAGTTTGTTAGAGGAACAGTCTTTAGAAATTCAAGATTGTTTACATCCCCCTGAAACAGACGAGCTTCTTAACAGGCTGACGATTAAGGCAGCTCTGGATAGATTACCCGCTGAATTAAGGGAAGTTATTATCTTGTATTACTTTCAGGAACTGAAACTTACAGAAATATCCAGCACCTTACAAATAGGTTTGCCATTAGTAAAATACCGGGTAAAACAGGCAAAAACACATTTAGAAAGACTGCTAAGGGAGGAGTGATTTTGTGAATATTGAAGAACAACTCAAAAGGTATCGGGAAAATCAGAATATTATTCCTGATGAACAGCACATAAAAGAAACCGTAAGAAAATCAATAGAAAGTTATTGCTCCGTTGAGCAGGAAAGGCAACTAACGTATTGGGAATTTTTATGGACAGAGTTACATCTTATACGCAAGCGGTGGTGGCTGCTGCAAATGCTTTTGTTATGGACTGCTGCAACCCTTTTGCCAGATCTTTTAGACAATAGGTATGTGATAAGAATGTTAGGTATGATAGGGGTACTCTTTATTGTTCTGATGATACCGGAATTTTGGAAAAACAAATCTTGTGACTGTATGCAGATAGAAGCGACCTGCCTTTATTCATTGCGACAGATATATGCAGCCAGAATCTTTCTATTTGGAATTGTCGATTTATTTATGATAAGCCTGTTTTGTATCACACTTAGAGGAAGTGTCAATCTCGCGCTATCAGAAATTGTCATCCAGTTTTTGTTTCCAGCCATGGTGACTGCTTGCATTTGCTTTGGTACGTTGTGCAGCAATAGTCGTGTAAATGAGGGAACTTCTATTATTCTCTGCCTGTTATGGAGCGGAATATGGTGGTTCATTATCAATAACGAAACCATTTACGTTCTCATTACACTTCCGGTTTGGTATGCTTTGTTTGGAACTGCTGTTGTTTTTCTGATTGGTGCAATTTATAAAACCATATTTGATTGTAATAAATTCTGGGAGGTGGATTTAAGTGGAACTACAATTAGTTAATCTGACAAAAGAGTTTGGAAATTTTCGAGCAGTAAACAACCTGAATCTTACGATTTCAAATGGTGTGTATGGTCTTTTAGGTGTCAATGGTGCTGGAAAAACCACTTTAATGAAAATGATATGCTCACTGCTGACCCCTACAAGTGGAAAGATATTATGTGACGGGCAGGATATTGGGGGAATGGGCGGCGAGTACCGGAATCTTTTAGGATATTTGCCGCAGGAATTTGGATTTTATCCGGAATTTACGGTAAAGGATTATCTTTTATACATTGCAGCCTTAAAAGGGATTCGCCCGATTGTGGCAAAGAAAAAAGTAAACAAACTACTTGCACAGGTAGGACTTTCCAAAGCTGCTAATAAAAAAATGCGGAAATTATCCGGAGGCATGAAACGTCGGGCTGGCATTGCACAAGCGATACTGAATGACCCTAAAATTTTGATTTTGGATGAACCAACTGCCGGACTTGACCCCGCAGAAAGAATACGTTTTCGCAATCTAATCAGTGAACTGTCAGAAAACCGTATTGTTATATTATCTACTCACATTGTTTCGGATGTGGAGTATATTGCAAAGGATATTTGGCTTATGAAAGACGGTAAGATTTTGCAGCAAGGGAATTTAGATGAAATCGTATCTTCCATGCCGCAAAAAGTATGGGCTTGTCAGACTTCCCATGAAAAAGCAGCAAAGTTGATGAAACAATATAAAGTATCTAATATGAAATCAGAAAATGGTACTGTTGAATTACGAATTATTTCTGCCAGGCAGCCGCTTGAACATGCAAGACTTGTGCGCCCTAATTTAGAAGACGTCTTTTTGTATTATTTTGGAGAAAAGGGTGGTGACATGGAATGATTCGATTTGAAATAAAAAAGATATTTTCAAAAACTGCAAATAAAATCGGTCTGATCGTATTGCTGGCAGCCATCGCTGTTACTTGCTATTTTGCAATATCTTCCATGGGCTATGTGGATGAGGAGGGGGATACACACACAGGAATTGCGGCAGCAAGGTACTTGCGTGATACAAAAGCGGAATGGGAAGGCCTGATCACAGAAGATGTGCTTCGAGAGGTCATTCGGCAAAATCGGCTAATCAACGAAACCTATCCTGACAGCCCGACAGATATTAAAACCAGCAACATTGGCTATTCCAAAAAACAGGGATTTTCTGATATTAGGGATTTAATTAACTCTGGATTTTCCGAGTTCCGAGAACATAATTACTATCGGGCAGACAGCTTATCAGAGGATGAGGTTGGAAAGCTTTATGATAACCGCATCTTAAATCTGGAGAAATGGCTTAATTCTGATGAAGCAAAAGACCAATTCAGTGAAAAGGAAAAAGCATTTCTGGTTAGTCAATATCAAAAACTGGAGACTCCTTTTTATTATGAATATGCAGGCGGTTTTACTGCTGCTTTGGGCTATGCACCCACAATCATTATGCTGACCGTTTTGATTATGAGTTTCTTTGTAGCAGGTATCTTTTCAAACGAATTTGGGTGGAAAGCGGATTCTGTTTTCTTTTCCGCAAGGTATGGCAGAAATAGGGGGACTTTTTCTAAAATAGCGGCGGGGTTGATTGTTATTACCGGAGTTTACTGGTTGGTAATTCTGATATATTCCGCAGTAGTATTTAGTGTTGCAGGTATTGGCGGTGCAAATTGTGTTATTCAGACAAGCTGGGCTTTCTGGAAAAGTTTTTACAATATTACCTATTTGCAGGCATACCTCTTAACCGTAATTGGTGGATATGTGGGAGCATTATTCATTTTAGCTGTTTCCATGCTGGTATCTGCCAAGACACATACAACTGTTTTAGCTGTTACAATTCCATTTGTACTGTTATTCATTCAATCCTTTTTGGGTGGATTTTCAGTATTATCAGATGTATTAGGACTTTTGCCAGACCAGCTCTTGCAGATAAATATGGCAATTAAAACCTTTACTCTTTATGAAATTGGTGGGAAAGTGATAGGATCAGTTCCGATTATTTTAACAATTTATTCCGTTCTATTCCTTATTATTTTACCTGTTCTGTATCAGGTATATCGAAAAACAGAAATAAAGTAAAAAGCGAGTGAAAAGCTAACTTGAAACTCTAAGCAATTTATGAGGTATTGATAAGGAAAAGAAAATCAAACAAATATAATAAGCCCGTCTGAAAGATAATCTTATACCTTTCAGACGGGCTGCTTTGTTATGGTTTTGCGGTGCTTATTCCGGTATCTCACCCACAAAGTTGTAGATGATTTTCACTTCCTGCTGTTTCTGTCCATCCACTTTCTTCATTTCGCCGACTACAATCCGGCTGATCAGACGGTGCAGCATGGCTTCGTCCAGTTCCTGAATGGCAGCATACTGGCGGCTTTCATCTGCTCGGTGATTACCTCCAGCCGGTTCTGTGCCTGTTCGTTTAAGTCTGCAAGGTACGTCTAGAACCTGCCGGACAAAAGCAGGTCATTGTACAAGACCGGACGCCATTCTTTCAGATAATCCCGGTGCATCCGTCCCCAGCGTCCGATAGGACGGGATTCCTCCGGCAGCCGCAGGTCAGGGATATAGTAGTCACCGACCAGTATATAGTCAATGCCGTTCTCGGTGATTCGTTTCGATAAATGTTCCATAATCGACCTCCTGTATTCATTTTTCAGAATCCAGTTGATCGTGTCCCTGTTCGTGATAGATTCAAGGCAACTGAACTCTTCACGAAGTATTATGGCATATCTTTAATATCTGTAGAATGATATTCTGTATTTCCGTATAATTCAAATACTTTGTCTATGCTATCTCCAAGCTTAATACCTCTTACTGTACTTTCTACGACATTATCATGATCTGTAAACTCTCCTGATACGATCATGTTTGCATTGTCCGCAAGTATATATGCAACTCCGTCATTTCCTGCTTCTACATATTCATTGTAAGTATCATATCCGAGGAAACTAAATGCAAGATCCTGTTCTGAAAGCGGCTCTGCTTCTTCTATGTTGGTTACTTCTGTCTCTGTTGCTTCAGCTTCCGTCTCTATTTCACTTGTGTTATCCTCTACTACCTCAGTGCTTTCTATTGTCTCCGTGGTCGTTTCTGCAGTTTCTACTTGTGCGGATTCAACGGCAGTGGGGATGGATTCTGTTGTAGCTGTAGTTTCCTGTTTTCCGCAGGAAACAAAAGATAAAATACATATTGCCATCAGTGCTAAAATAATTTTTCTTTTCATAGTCTATTCCTCGCTTTACAAAATCAATTTATACCTATTACGTCATGTATTTTTGTGTTTCGGTTGCAAACAAAACGATGTCACAGCATTAAATACTGCCTTGGAAAATACACAAATCCGGCATTAGGATTGAAATGTCTTTAGATAGTCATTGAACATATGTTCTATTTATGTTATAATATGCTTGTATAGTCGAACAGAAAGCGGATGCGATTTTCCGATTGTTGAATACCCTCTGGTTCACAAAGGAGGGATGCCCATGGATACGATGGAAGTACTTACTCTATTGTTAGTTGTCTTTGCAGCTTTATCTTACATTGACAGACATGGTGATAATAATAACAAAAAGAAATAGCATCCTCTACCCTCGCAAAGTTTAGGATGCTATTCTCAATCTAACAACTGAGGGCAAATCGGAATTTTCACTTCCGACCACCTTTCTAAATAGATTATACAACAAGAGGGACTGAGAAATCAATCCCTCTTGTCTTTATTCTTCAATTGCATCAGACATTCCTCTTCTCTCTAATTCACCGGCAACAAAATATTCTCCATAATTTCCAATATTAACATTTGTATCGTTTCCCATAGCAGATCTTCATTCATAGCCATCTATTTGAATCGAGGCTCCTCAGTATTCCTTCGTAATCTCTCCCTCAATCCCATACATCGTCTTAAATGTCTCAAGGTCTTCCGCCTGGCGGATCAGCATGATCTCTTCAAATTTTCCCGTGCGAATATCCTTGAATCCTGCCACCTGTTCACCGTTGCAGATACTGGCTTTGATGACAGGTTTTTGATTGCTTCTGTCGTAAGTCTTCTTTTTGGTTCTCTTTGAAAATAATCCCATTACACGACCCTCTCTTATACTCCCTTGTCCGTCTCTTCAGATCCTTTATATTTATACAAACTGCTTTCCTATGGAATATAAGTCTTTACGGTTTCCTTTAGAGCCGCTTTTATCAACTGCTCGAAGGACTGTGCAAACCTCTCGTCATCCTCTTCTGTCCGCTTCTTCGGACCTTTTAAATGATTTTTATGAGAAGTTCTTCTTGCCTTTTTATTCAGATGTCGTTCCATAAGCATCTGGTCGATGTTCTCATCCGTGTACCATTTACCGGACTGGTGGATGGCGTAGGCACTCTTGCCCAGCGCCATGGCTGCCACACCATAGTCCTGAGTTACCACGATATCACCCCTGCGACAGAGACTGATCAGCTTATAATCCACTGCATCTGCCCCTGCTCCTACGACCACTACCTCGCTGTAACCGGAAGTCAGTATATGATTGGTATCGCACAGAAGTGTCACCGGAATCTGATACTTCCGTGCTGTTTTTTCCACTATGTCCACCACCGGACAGGCATCTGCATCCACATAAATCTGCATAAGAAAATTCTCCACCACCTTTCTTATACTTAAAATTATAGCGGCTTTATCCTATGTTTACAAGTTACTTTCCTGTGGAAATCGACTATTGGATGCCAGGCGGAGCACTACTCCACCAGATACATCTTCAGGCTTCCTTCCACAGCATCCATGGCTTCCTCCACACTCGCCTGCCCATTTAGGTATGCCTGCAGGCTCTCGGTCAGGGAAGTCTCGATCTGAGTGTCTTCCTTGAGGCACAGGGTTGCTGCCTGGCACAGCTCCATCAGATGGTTCGCGGTCTCCTCAGAATAGGATTTAATAGCGAACTCTGCGGTACTGCCGTCGATATCATAGGTGGTATAGGCTTCTGCCATGCTACGGTCTGCTGCAGCCTGTGCCTCCAACGCTTTTGCATTGACAGGGAATCCCTCATAGGTATCCACGCTCTGTAATTCTTCGGACAGAGCAAAACGCAGGAACTCTTTTGCGGTCTCCCTATGCTCACTCCGGCTGTTGATTCCAATGACCATCTTCGGATAAAATGCGTTTTCCATGGAGACCACATTGGCATTCAAAAGCTCCGCCACAGCATATGGCATCATTGCCTCATTAAAGCCGTCGGTCTCCTGAAGTACCAGCTTCACATCAGATCCCAGATCCCAGATATTCGCTGCACGACCTTCTTTTCTGGAAGGCAGGATGCCGCAGTTATCTGCAATCTTCTTCAAATCTTCCAGCCAGTGACGTAAGATATCACGATTCACCTGACGGTTCTGTAAAATATCATCCACGATCAACGGATAGAACTCTTCCACCAGTTCGCCGCAGGTACGGTCTCCCAGATAGCTCTCCGTCTTTCCGGATACCGTCTTTGCAATAGCGTCCATGCTGCTCATTTCCTCCGGCTGCACATCCCTGCCTACAGCTAACAATAATCCGAATTGCAGCGGCACCGCATACCGGGCTCCATCCGCCTCTTCATAGGCTGTTGTAATGTTGGAAAGCAGGGTTCCGTCCTCTTCCATGGGCTGCAATATCTCCTGCAGATTAAACAGCAAGCCCTTAGAGGCATACGTGTCCAGTTTCAGATGATCCATCACCATGAGATCCGGTCCGTTGCCGGAGGTCAGGGAAGTGTTCAGATCCTGATAGATCTGCTGATAATCCGCATTTCCGCTGTATTTATCCGTCATGGAGATTGCAGCATCCACATGAATCAGTACCTCCGGATGCTGCTTATGATACTGCACCGCAGCCTGCTGTAAAAAGAAGCTCTCCTCCACGGTATACAGCGTCAGTTCTTCGGTCACCTCTATCACCGCATCGGGATCATATCGATAAATCATTATTTTATCCCCGCTCTCACTTCCAAACCACGCGTATACACTGCCATCCGACAGTGCCACAATATCCCTGCACCACTGATTCGACAGAGAAAAACCGGTATCGACTCCCTGAAGCAGCTTCTGCCAGTTGGTATCGCCCACGTCACAGCGGAAGAATCCGTCTGCATCCGCCGCATAGACTGTACCGTCTTCCAGCACGCTGAAATAAGCAGAACTGTAACTGTCCTGGGAAAAGGGAATCTCTCCCTTAGATTTTGCCCCATTGCTTCCGTCCAGCTGCATCTGCAACAGACCGTTCACGTTCCCCTGTTCATCCGCCTGTGCCAGATACAACGTATCTCCCACAGCACTGACCCACTTATTATCCGACAGACTGCCACTGTCTGTCAGGCTGTCGCTCTCCTGGCTGCTCACCAGGCTTCCGTCCTGTGCCAATACAACATCCAGGGAAAAATAAGACAGTCCCACTAACAGCCCGTCCTCTGTCAGTGTCACATACTGCGGTGTATCATAGAACCGATAGCCATCCATATCCATAGGCTCCAGCCACTTCTGCGGTGTAATATCCAGCGCACTGCCGTCCGCTTCCTTCCACAGATGTGCAGAAGAGCTCTCCTCGTCCCGGTAACAGTCGCCGTACAGGTACTGATTCCCCTCCGCATCCTGCAACAGTGTAAAGCTGTCACTGCTCTCCAGACCCTTTCCCTCGGGAAGCGCCTTCAGCCAGTCCTTCGTCACTTCTATCAGGGTATCTCCTTCTCCCAGTTTCCATTCCTCTAAAGACACCTGACCTTCTGCGTCTCCTGCCACAAGAAAATGGAGTTCGTCATCCGAACGGAAAATCTGACTGATACTCTTGTCCTTCCATTCCTCCGGAAGTGAAAGTTCCGTCTCTACATATCGCCCTTTCTGCACTTCATCAGGTGACGCTGCAATCTGCAGATCGTTCTTATTCCCGCAGCCGGTGAACAGTCCCATAACGATTGCCATGCAGGTCGCCAGTGCAATTCCTTTCTGCATGTTATTGTTACTGTTATTCCAATAAATTCTGTTTTGCATCTTAATCCCTATGCCTTTCTCACATTCTACTGTGTGTTCCACAGCTTTTTCTTACAGGAAAAGTATAGCGGTTTCTTTTTTAAGATAACAGCAGGCACGGGTTAAGATGCCTTTACCATATGATTAAGATTTTCTTAACGCAAAAACGGAACCGGCACAAACGCCGATTCCATCTTCTCCGGGAACCCTTTTAGGAATTCAATATCTTCATAAATTCTTCTCCGGTAATGGTCTCTTTTTCATATAAATACTGGGACAGTTCATCCAGTTTAGCACGATTTTCCAACAGGATCTGTCCTGCCTTCTCATGCTGTTTTTTCACCAGCTCCACCACTTCTCTGTCGATGGCAGTCTGGGTCTCCATGGAACAGGTCAGGGAGGAATCTCCACCCAGATACTGGTTCGTCACAGTCTCCATGGCTACCATATCAAAATCTTTGCTCATACCGTAGCGGGTGATCATGCCTCTGGCAAGCTTGGTAGCCTGTTCGATATCGTTGGAAGCTCCGGTGGTCACAGATCCGAAGGCAATCTCTTCCGCGGCACGTCCGCCGGTCAGTGTAGCGATCTTATTCTCCATCTCTTCCTTGCTCATCAGATAATGATTGCCTTCCTCTTCCACCTGCATGGTATAACCCAGTGCTCCGGAGGTACGGGGAACAATGGTGATCTTCTGCACCGGTGCGGAATTGGTCTGCTTCGCTGCCACCAGTGCGTGTCCGATCTCATGGTATGCCACGATCCGTTTTTCTTTATCTGTAAGGATGGCATTCTTTTTCTGATAGCCGGCAATGACTACCTCAATACTCTCTTCTAAGTCTGCCTGGGTTGCGAACTTACGTCCATCTCTGACTGCCCTGAGAGCTGCCTCATTGACGATATTGGCAAGCTCTGCGCCGGAAGCGCCGGAAGCCATACGTGCGATCTTATTGAAGTCTACATTATCTGCGACTTTGATCTTACGGGCATGCACTTTCAGGATTTCTTCTCTTCCTTTCAGGTCGGGAAGCTCTACCGGCACGCGTCTGTCAAAACGACCGGGACGTAGCAGTGCGGGATCCAGACTCTCCGGACGGTTGGTGGCTGCCAGAATGATAACGCCGTTGTTGCCTTCAAAACCATCCATCTCCGTTAACAACTGGTTCAGTGTCTGTTCTCTCTCATCGTTACCGCCGATCTGGCCGTCACGCTTTTTACCGATGGCGTCGATCTCATCGATAAATACGATACAGGGAGCCTTCTCCTTCGCCTGTTTGAACAGATCTCTTACTTTGGAGGCACCCATACCTACGAACATCTCCACGAATTCCGAACCCGACATGGAGAAAAAGGGAACATTGGCTTCTCCGGCTACCGCCTTGGCTAACATCGTCTTACCGGTTCCGGGAGGGCCTACTAAGAGGATACCCTTCGGCATGGAAGCACCGATCTCTTTGTATTTGTCGGGGTCATGCAGGTATTCCACGATCTCTGTCAGATTTTCCTTCGCCTCATCCTCTCCTGCCACATCGGTGAACTTGATACCATTGGAAGACTTCACATAGACCTTCGCATTGCTCTTGCCCATGCCTCCCATGCCGAACATCATGGAGTCGCCGCCGGCCTTTTTCGCCATCTGACGGTACATCAATTGTCCGAAGCCAATAATGATGATCAAAGGCAGCAGCCAGCTGATCAGAAAGCTTAAGAGTGGTGAAGCTTCCTCCACGATCTCACTGGAGAATTTGGCCCCACTGTCATACAGTCTCTGCGTTCTGTCCGGATCATCCATCAGACCGGTCTTGTAGATGGTCTTGTCATTTTTTGCCGTGAATACGATCTGATTGTCCTGGACCTGTACCTCATCGATCTGTTTATCATAAGTCATCTGCATAAAAGTATTGTAATCCACTTCCTTCACTGCCCGCTGTACGATCTGCGGTACCAGAAGACTGTTGATCAGGATAATCACGATCAGTGCAATCATATAATAGAATATGAACGGTTTTTTGTTTGGTTGTTTGACTTCCTGCATACATTTTCCCTTTCTCATTCTTGTATTATTGTCCAAATCTGTTGTAATAAATCAATCATAGCCACTTTTTGCCACACAATCAATGGATATTCTCTTACCTTATTCTAAAAAAAGGATAAACTTATGCGGTGAAAAGACTACGTTTTTCAAAATCTGTTTCTTTCCATTTTCAGGCAAAAGAGAGACAATCAAAATAGATTTTTACTTGCCAAAAGATTCAAAAAGGAGGAAACATCCGTGTCGGATACTACCAAAAAGAGATTAAAATTCGCAGGAAAGCTTCTGTTTGTCTGTCTGTTATTAGGCATCCTGTATTACAGCTTCCGGGATTCCATGGGGGATATGCTGACGGAGCTTGCCGGTGTCTCCCCACAGGTGGTCTTGTCTCTGTTTGTGACCGTGATCCTCTACCATATCTGTGAAGGGCACATCACCTGGCTGATCGTGCATAAAACACACCCGGAATATCCCCGCTGGAAAGGATTCTGTAATGCTTTCTACTGCTCTTTCTATAAGACAGCCACGCTGGGCAGCGGTTCCGGCATCGCAGGAATCTATTACCTGAACAAAGCCGGTATCCCGGTTTCCAATGCCACCGGCATGTACTTTTTCCAATATATTGTCCACAAGGTCTCTATGGCAGTCTTTAGTCTGCTATTGTTCTTGGTAACCTACGGATTTATCCACACTTCGTTTGCAGATTATCAGGGTTATATTCTGCTGGGATTTGCAGGCGTCTGTGTGATTGCCGGAGTTCTGTTAGCAGTGGCTACCGTTCCCTGGATGCAGACTGCCTGTAATCTGCTGGCCAATCGCCTCCGCGCAAAGCATCCCTCCTGGGAGGAAAAACTCACCGGTGCCGGACATAAGCTTGCCCAGCTGCAGGCGGAAAGCCGGTCTCTGTTAAAGGATCCTATGCTGCTCCTTCGCCTATTCCTGTGCAATCTGTTAAAATTCACTACCTGGTACCTCATCCCCTGGATGGTCTTTCGCAGCTCCACCACAGAGTCTCTGCCTTTCACGGCTTTGCAATGTTTTTCACTGACCGCCTTAAGCCAGTCCCTCGCCGGCATCATTCCCACACCTGCCAGCATCGGCTCCGTGGAAGCTGTCTTCGTCCTATTGTTCCGTCGGCTTCTGCCCGAAGCCAAAGCCTTGTCCGCTGTGGTGTTATACCGTTTCGACACCATGCTTTTACCCTGTGCCATCGGCGCCTTCTTCGTACTGGGTGAGAGATTTATTTCCCTGCACAGGAAAAAGAGAACGGCAGACTAATACGCTTTCCTAAAATCTCCACGCAAAACAAGCCACAACACAGTATTCTGTGTCGTGGCTCTTATTATGTTCCGTTATGATAAAAACAAATACTAAGTATTACTTTCTCTGTAAGAAATCAGGAATCTTCAGAGATTTCTCTTCTACGGAGCTTCTGATATCTGCAGGCTTATGAATGCCGGGTACGGGCTGTACAGGTCTCGGAGCCTGTCCTCCCTGTGCCCCGGGGGTAGCAGGCACAGTAGGCTGCAGTCCCTTCAGAGAAGTCGGAGTCATATGGGAAGCGGGCTGTCTGAAGGCAGCGCCTCCGCCTAAGCGGCTCTGTACCGCACTGTTTGCCTTATCTTCCAAACCGGTAGCGATAACGGTGATCGTACAGCTATCGGACTTGGACTCATCGTACATGGCACCGAAGATAATATTCACATCGTCGCCTGCCAGCTCCTGTACATAGCTTGCTGCATCGGATGCGTCTGCCAGCGTAATGTCTCCGGAGATATTGATAATGACATGAGAAGCACCTGAAATAGTGGTCTCTAACAGAGGGCTCTCCACTGCCATCTTGACAGCTTCCATAGCCTTGTCATCACCCTTGCCTTCACCGATACCGATGTGGGCGATACCCTTGTCCTTCATAACAGTCTGTACATCTGCGAAGTCCAGATTGATGACTGCGGGAACGTTGATCAGATCAGTGATTCCCTGTACTGCCTGCTGCAGTACTTCATCCGCCTTCTTCAGTGCTTCGGGCATGGTGGTACGTCTGTCCACGATCTCCAACAGCTTATCATTGGGTATTACGATCAGGGTATCCACGTGTTCCTTGATACGTTCGATACCGTTTAATGCATTCACCATACGGGCTTTTGCTTCAAAGCGGAAAGGCTTCGTCACTACACCAACGGTTAAGATGCCCATATCCTTTGCAAGCTTTGCCACTACCGGAGCAGCTCCGGTTCCGGTACCGCCACCCATACCGCAGGTAACAAATACCATGTCTGCACCCTTCAGTGCTGCGGAAATCTCTTCCGCACTCTCCTCGGCAGCCTTCTCACCGATCTCAGGCTTGGCTCCCGCGCCAAGACCCTTGGTAAGCTTCTCACCGATCTGCAGCAGCTTCGGAGCCTTGCAGAGCTGTAATGCCTGCTTATCGGTATTCACACCGATAAAATCCACTCCGTCAATTTTCTCATCTACCATTCTATTTACAGCGTTGTTACCCGCGCCGCCTACACCGACTACGATGATCTTGGCAGCTACATCCGCGTCATTCGTCTTAATTTCCAGCAAGGTTAGTTCCTCCTTTTAACCTTTTTCAACTTCACATAGACTATCATATAATCATTTTACAAATTTAGCAACCTATTTTTTCAAAATGTTTCACAAATGTTTCACGCATCCGGCTTGAATGTAAATTTCCCCTTTCCTTCCTCATAATTTTCCATCTGCAGGGTCCCGCTTTTTCCTTCCAGTTTCTCCAAAAATCCCGGCAAAAGCTGCAGCTTGTCCTCCAGATGACTGCTGTCACTGCCCATGGCTACCTTGATCTGTCCAAAGTAGATTGTAATCTCTCCGGAAGAGTGAAGGTAGATCTTGTCCGCAGCCAGTGAATACTTATTTAACAGCTTGGTCAGATCCATGATCCTGGCAAATACCTGCGGATCTTCCACCGGCAGCTGCTCCCCCAGCACGATATGATCGAAGGACAGTCCTGTGATCTGTGGAATCCCCTGGGTACGGATCCCGGAGCTTTCCACCACATAGCCGTCCTTGTCAAAATACATATAGGTATCCAGATATTTCACATATCCCGCCAGTGCTTTTTCGTATACGGTGATCTTGATGGTGTCGGGAGCCAGAATGGATACGTTCATCACATCCACAAAGGGAATGTCCTGAATACCTCGGTCTCTGTATTTTAACGAAAGGTACAGGGAATTGTCCCCTAACGGTCCCGCCATTACGATCTCTTTGATCTCGTCTTCCGTATAATGCACATTGCCCTCCACATACACGGTACGGACCGTATACACGGAGTGCAATGCGACGGCTCCACCGCCCAGTGCAAGCAGCAGGATGCCTATGATCACTATTCTTCTGATAATTCTGCTTCGGTCTCTATACACTGATGATCCGTGCTCCTAATTCTCTGAAATCTCTGCAGATATTCTCATATCCGCGTTCTATAAAATGCTGTCCCGTTACGAAGCTCTCACCCTCCGCCGCAAGTCCTGCTAAAACCAGTGCTGCCCCACCGCGGAGTTCACAGGCGTCCACCTGCTCTCCATGAAGATGTTCCACTCCGGTGATCACCGCATGCTGTCCGTCTTTTAAGACGATCTGTGCTCCCATACGGTTTAAGGGTTCTGCAATTCGAAAGCGGTTCTCGAAAATATTCTCTTCAATACAACTGATCCCCTCTGCCATGGTCAGTACCGCCATCGCCGCCGACTGCAGATCCGTTGGGAATCCCGGGTACGGTCCGGTCTGCAGATGCCCGATACTCTTTGGTCTTCCCGGTGCCTGTACAAACAATCCCTCTTCAGAGACGGTACATTGTGCCCCCATTCTCTCCGCAGCCACAGTCACTGCTTCCATCTGTCTCCAGGGTGCCTGATTTAACAGTACACTCCCGCCGCAGCCGATACAGCCAAACAGATACGTTCCTGCCACGATCCGGTCCGTCGGAACCGTATACCGGGTTCCATGTAGTTCTCCGCCGCCATGGATGATAAGTTCTGGGCTTCCGATTCCTTCGATCGAAGCCCCGCACGCCGTCAGGAATTCACAAAGCGCGATCACTTCCGGCTCTAAAGCTGCACCGGTGATCACAGTGTCTCCGGTGGCTTTTACCGCTGCCAGCAAAATATTCTCCGTGGCGCCAACACTGGGGAATTTCAGTGTGATCCGGGCACCGTGCAGATTTCTTGCACGTGCAGACAAAAGTCCGTCCTCTTCGATAAATTCAACACCCATTTGTTCCAGTGCATGAATATGCAGATCAATGGGTCTGTCACCGATGACACATCCTCCCGGATGTTCCATGGTCACATAACCGCATCTGCCGAGCAATGCTCCCAGCAGACACAGCGATGAGCGCATACCGGTAATGGCTTCTCCGCGCATTCTTTTTGCCTCTGCTCTCTCACAGGGCAGGTCATCTCTGCCTCCCGGCTGTACCCGGATTCCATTCTCCTGCCAGTGTACCATACATCCCAGTTCCCGCAACAGATGTACGAACCGATGCACATCCTCGATCCTCGGGCAGTTCTGAATATAGGATACTTCATTGGTAAGAAGCGTTGCCGCCAGGATTGGAAGTGTCGCATTTTTAGACCCTTGTATGCGTACCTTTCCCTGCAGCGGCATGCCGCCCTGTATGCGGATTCCCTTCATACAGCACCATCCCCGTTTTTATGATAATCTTATTTTATGTAGGAAGGCACTGTTTCGTACCATGTCTTCTAAATATGCATTTCTACAACTCTTTTAACTGGATCCTCCGCGCCACACTTAAGACCAGACCGATCTCCGACAAAAGGAACAGTGCCGAAGAGCCGCCGTAACTGATAAACGGCAGGGAGATTCCGGTGTTCGGAATGGAGTTAGTCACAACCGCAATGTTCAGGATTGCCTGAATCGCGATGTGTCCCATAACACCCACTACCAGCATAGCACCGAACAGATCCGGTGCATTGTTGGCAATGACCATCATCCGCCACAGCAGCATAATGAACATCAGAATAATGGCAATCGCTCCGAACAATCCCAGTTCCTCACAGATAATGGAGAAGATCATATCGTTCTGTGCCTCGGGCAGAAAGCTTAACTTCTGCATACTTTGTCCCAGTCCCTTGCCCCAGATGCCGCCACTTCCGATGGCATACAGTGCCTGTAATGTCTGGAAGCCTTTGTCCTGCGCCTGACTCTCCGGATTCAGCCACGCCTGGATTCTCGCCAGACGGAAACCTTCTATTTTATCACCCATCTGTACTACTAAAAATACCAGAAGAGCGGCGGCGGCTATCACACTTAATCCCATAATGATAAATTTCTTGTAATCCGGGCTTGCCACAAATACCATCAGGATGGAAATCCCCATAATAATGATTGCAGAGCTTAAGTTATCCGTAATGAGATATACGCATGCCGCGATCGGCAGAGGTGCTGCCATCATAATGAAAAATCCCTTCATGGTGCGGACGCTTTTTCCCATCTTACATACCAGACTTGCCAGGAACAGGATCATGCACAGCTTTGCCACCTCTGCCGGCTGTAAGTTAAAGCCGGTATGTGGAATACCGATCCATCGTCTTGCACCGTGGGAACTGATACCTAACGGTGTCAGCACCAGGAAGATCAGTACCATGGAGACCACATAGCCCAGTGTTGCGAACCTCTCCCAAAACGTATACGGGATATTGGCAATGACGATCATGAATACCAGTCCGATGATATTGGCGATCAGCTGTTTTTTCATATAATAGGCTGCATCCCCATAAGTGTCATATGCCTCATAGGAACTGGCGGAATAGATCATGATCAGACCAAATCCCAATAAAAACAGTACAATGAAAAGCAGACTGTAGTCAAAAAAGTATTCAGATTGTTGTTTCCTTTTACGTTTTCTGCGAGCTTCTGCCATGCCTGCTTTTACTCCTTTATTTCTATACATTATTACTTTTTATTACTATTATTCTGCCAGACCATGCACATACTCTTTGAAAAGCTGTCCTCTGACTTCATAGTTCGGGAACATGCCCCAGCTTGCACATGCCGGAGACAGAAGAACCGCATCTCCCGGCTCTGCCAGTTCGGTACATAGCTTCAGACATTCCTCATAGGTATCCGCGAAACGGATCTTATCAAAGCCGTGCTTTCTGGCGCACTCGGCAATCTTCTCTCTGGTCTGTCCGATGAGAACGAGGCATTTTACCTTGCCATCAAAGCTTTCGATCCACTCGTCATATTCGCTCTGCTTGTCATAACCGCCACCGATGAGAACCGTAGGCTTGCTCATGGCTTTGATGCCCTGAATAGCGGCATCGGGATTGGTTCCCTTGGAATCGTTGTAATAATCCACACCGCCCTTGGTGGCCACGAACTCAATTCTATGCTCCACTGCGTGGAAACCGCGGATCACAGTAAGGATCGTCTCCATGGGTACCTGCATGCCCTCTGCGATGGCAATGGCTGCCATAACATTTTCCACATTGCACAATCCTACCAGATTCATATCTTTATGAATATCCATCAGTTCGTGCTCTTCGCCGTTTACGCTCTTGATGATCTTGTCATCCCGCAGGAAATAACCGTTCTCCAGTTCATGATGGGAGGAAAACAGTACCGGGGTGGCAGGACATCTGTCGGCGAAATCTCTGGTATAATCATTGTCATAATTCAGCACACAGATATCTGCCTTCGTCTGAAGGGAGGCCACTGCTTCCTTAGCTGCCACGTAGGCTTCCATGGTGTGATGTCTGTTCAGGTGATCCGGTGTGATGTTCAGAATTGCGGATACCACCGGATGGAATGTATGTATGGTCTCTAACTGGAAAGAACTGATCTCTCCCACAGTAACACTGTCCTTCGAAGTCTTATCCGCTTCCAGGGTATAGGGATTACCGATGTTACCTACCACAAAAGTCTTATCCTCACCGAAGTGTGCCTTCATGATCTCACCGGTGAGTGTGGTGGTCGTCGTCTTGCCGTTGGTGCCGGTAATGGCAATCACTCTGCCCTGCTCCGCAAGAAATCCCAGTTCGATCTCGCCTAAGATCTGTACACCGCGGTCTCTCATGCGGTTCACAAGAGGAATATCCGTAGGTACTCCGGGACTTAATACTGCTGCCTGAATACTTAACTCCACATTTTCAGGAAGTTCTCCTGCGATGCAGACCGCCTTGCTGCCCTCCGGAAGCTTTGCCTCCAGATCTTCCTTTGTCAATTTATCACTGCTGTCATACAGAACTACGTCTGCATTGTATTTTTCCAATAAAGCCACTGCACCGATCCCGCTGATACCGGAGCCGATGACCAGACATTTTTGTCCTTCTAACATTTTCCTTACCATACCTTTCTGTACTTTCTGTAAAAGTCTATCAGTTCATTATAACGCATTCCCGGCGAATGGGGAAGAGAAAAATAGAAGCCCTCCAACATATATATGTCAGAGAGCTCCGGTTCATTCCGTTATTTCTGTAATTTTATAACACCTATTCCGGGTTCCCCGCCTATGTTCTGTTCCACGATCACATAGGGACCTCTCATTCCGTAAACATAATCAAATACCGGTTCCAGCCGCTCTTCCACGTGAAGTCCCATCAATCCGTATTTTCTGACTGTCATCCGGTCGTCGATATATACATACCCGGGGATTGCGTCGTATTCCTTATTATATTCCGTCACACTAATAAAAAAGCGTGAGTCTCCGGAGAAGATCATCTCTCCCTTCGTATCCATAATACAGTACAATCCCTTGGATACAAAAGCCATGCCGTCATGGAATTCCCCTGCCAGTACTCTTCTGCCTTCCGTCGCTTCATAGGGGTAAAAATCAATCTGGATTTCTCCTTTTGTATCAATGTATGCCCACTGCTCTCCTTTTCCGTTGTGATCCGCATCCTTCACCGCGGCGAGTCCCTCGCTGAAATCCCCCACTTCATCGTATTGGCACGGGATCACACATTGCCCTGCTTCGTCAACAAAACCCCATTTTCCGTCTTTTTGAACTGCGGCATACCCTTCCGAATAATATCTGGCAGCATCGTTAGGAATATTGTTGTACTTGCAGGATGTGACCAATATCTCCTTCTCCAGATCCCACACTCCCCATTTGTCGCTCCCATTCTGTACAGCAACCATGTTGTCATTCACAAAACGAATATCTTCGTATTGTCCCGGTTCCAATACCCATGACCATTGCAGGCTTCCCACGTCTCCATTATCAAGAAATTCTTTGTAAATGGCTTCCATATTTTCATTTTTCAAAGCGCATCCGGTCAATGTATTCATCAGAAAAATAATTGCCGCCATGCACAGATATCTTTTTTTCATAGGATTGTTGTTCCTTCCGTTTTTTCACAGAATAGCACAACATTACATCAAAGTTGCATCATAACAAAAAGACCCCCGGGAACCGTTATCTGTTCCCGGGGATCTTTCGTCTGTCATTGTTTACGCTTCTACGATCAGGTATCTGCCGTCTCCGATATCGAATACTTCATCGGCTTCCAGAATCTCATCATCCACAGCGCCGTCCACGTCCATGCCGGCTTCATCGAAATACTCGATAACATCATCCACGGAATCTACCACGACTGCCATGCACTCTTCCAGAAAATCTTCTGCTTCATCCAGAGTCTCTGCCACGGCTTCCGGAAAAAGCTGGAGCTGTTTGTCCAGGAAGCATTCCAGTACCGCATCATCATATTCACGCATACTATTACCTCCAAATTCTTACGAAAATGTCTTATTTATTCTCATCATAATATGGATATGTAGTTACGTCAATTAGTAATTCGATGTGGATGTAAATTGAGAGTTAGTGAAATATCCCCGTAGCCCTTGGCAGGGTATAAGAAACGCGACACGCTCGCGCTCTGTCGCAGAACGTAACGGTACATAAGCGGTCACAATACGACCGCTAAGTACCGACGTCTGCTTATTCTTATACCCAGCCGGGGCTACTGTTTTCCTTTAAAACAACCCTAAACTAATGAAAATAGTGGAAATTGAGTAGAAAAAAGTTCTTTAGAAGAAGCAATTCCTCTGTATCAGATCTTTTCTGTAATTATAGAGGAAATTATTTGCTCCCAAGACAATAATTCCACCATTTCCTGTTATTTGATGGATTTTAGCGGAGTCAGTAAACAGAACGCCCACGGCGGATGGAATGTCCTTCCGAGGATGTTTGTCGAAGGGTGTTGATATTTTCTTGAAAAGTGTTGAAAGACAGGGGGAAAGCGGACACGATGTCCGCGTCAGCCGATTCGCGCCATGGAGGGCGCGTGTAGGCGACCCCGTAATGATGAGAACTGTTTATCACTTTTCGTAGAAAATTCACACCCGGAGACCTTACATCGAGGAAGGATGTTCCGTTCACCGCGGGCGTTCGTGGGGATATGGCAGTCCTACGTTACGAGCCATGCTCTCAATTATTTGCAATACTTCAGCAGATCCAGTGGCTGTGCGATAATGGCGTCGGCGTGACCTTCTTCCAGCTCCGCACGGTCACGGAAGCCCCAGAGGACACCTACGGTGAAGGCACCTGCTGCCTTGCCGGTCTTCATATCTGTGGCAGTGTCTCCCATGTAGAGCACTTCGTCTGCGGTGAGACCAAACTTGTCTAAAATGCGGAAGACTCCGGCGGGATCGGGCTTGATGGGCACGCCGTCCACCTGTCCCTGCACTACATCAAAATAGCCCTTGCCAAACAGGCTCTCGATGACATCCACGGTGGCATGGTGGGGCTTATTGGAAAGTACTGCGATCTTCATACCTCGTTTCTTCAACTCTTCCAACAGCTCGGGGATTCCTTCATAGGGCTTCACCTGATACATACAGTTCGCCTGGAAGATCTCCTTGTATCTGGCATAGGCTGCCTCAAAATGGGTAAGTTCCGTATCGCCACCCTTGATCAGTGCCCGCTTTATCAGATTGGCGGCACCGTCTCCCACAAAATATTTATAATCCTGTACCGAGAAAGGTCCATAGCCGAATTCCGCCATAGTCCTGTCTCCACTGTATTTCATACTCATGATAGAATCGGATAAGGTTCCGTCCAGGTCAAAAATTGCTGCTTTTATCATATGAATGCTCCATTCTTCCGATACTTATTATATAATCTCACGAATTCGTGCTATCGCACCAAGCATCCTGCTTTGCAGGATATTCGTTCACTAATAACGTAAATTTACTATACTGTCTGCAATCCATGCAGTTCCTGATAGACTCTTCCCACGGGAAGACCTACCACATTATTGTAATCACCCACGATGCCGCTGATATACCGGGCACAAAGCCCCTGAATGCCATATGCTCCAGCCTTGTCCATCGGATCCCCGGTAGCCACATATTCCCGGATCTGTGCATCGGTCATGGGATAAAAATGCACTATGGTCTTCTCATGAAAAGTCAGCGTCTTCCTCTCACTATTTTCCTCATAGAGGATCGTCACGCCTGTGTATACCTCATGTCCTCTGCCCTGCAGCATAGTAAGCATGGCTACCGCAGCTTCCGTATCCGCAGGCTTACCAAGGATCTTACCGTCGCAGGCGACCACGGTATCGGCTCCCAACACAACATTATCTGTTATAGTAGTTTCTCCACTTGTCTGTTCCGGATCAAAGCCTTCGGAACCTTCATCCGTCCGGCTGACACCGGATCCTTCTTCCAGTCGTTCGGCGTCAGTAACCGAACCCTGCGATGCCGTCATAGAGAAAAGCTTCTCCCACACCGCTTCCGCCTTCTGCGCGGACAACTCTTCCACCACCTTCGCAGGCTCTGTGGATGTGATCTTTTCCTCGGTCTCGCTGACCACAACTTCAAAATCAAGTCCTATCTGGGACAAGAGCTCCCGCCTCCTGGGGGAGGCGGATGCTAATATGATCTTCTTATTCATGATGTGTCTCCGGGATAAAAGTTCTGCTTTCGATGGCAGATTCTCCCGCAGCCTCCTTTGCTTTTTGAATGGCCTCCAGGCAAAAAGCATCCTGAGAGTTAAACAGCTGCCTTCCTCTCTTGTCCTGCTTCTCATAGCTGCCATCCGGCTGTAAAATCGAAGCCTTCACATTATCCTTCAGCTGACTGTTCAGGATATGTAGCAATTCCTCCTTCAGCTCCGGTCGATCCACCGGGAAGAGGATCTCCACACGACGCTCCAGATTACGGGGCATCCAGTCGGCACTTCCGCAGTAGATCTCATAATGATCATCATTTGCAAAATAGAAAATGCGGCTGTGCTCCAGGAAATTACCGACGATGGAGCGGACACTGATATTCTCGCTGACACCCGGGATCCCCACCTTCAGGCAGCAGATACCTCGAACGATCAGTTCGATCTTCACGCCTGCCGCACTTGCCTCATACAGGGCACGGATAATATCCTTGTCGCAGAGGGAGTTCATCTTCGCAATGATATGGGCGTTCTTTCCCTCCAGCGCATAATTTTTCTCCCGTTCGATCAGATGCAGGAATTTATCCTTCAGCCATAACGGTGCCAGAGCCAGTTTGTTCCAGAACAACGGTTCCGAATAACCGGACAGCATGTTGAACACTGCCGTGGCATCCTCTCCGATACGTTCCGCACAGGTCAACATTCCCACATCCGTATACAGCTTCGCCGTAGCATCGTTATAGTTGCCGGTGCCCAGATGGACGTATCTGCGGATGCCGTCCTCTTCTCTGCGGACCACAAGCGTGATCTTGGAATGGGTCTTTAATCCTACCAGTCCGTAGATAACGTGGCAGCCTGCCTTTTCCAGCATTCTCGCCCAGACAATATTATTTTCTTCATCGAAACGGGCTTTCAGTTCCACCAGAACCGTAACCTGCTTACCGTTCTCCGCTGCCTGCGCCAGTGCCGCTATGATCGGAGAATTGCCGCTGACACGATACAACGTCTGTTTGATGGCCAGTACTTCCGGGTCTCTCGCCGCCTGACGGATGAAATCCACCACCGGCGTAAAACTCTGGAACGGATGATGTAACAGAATATCACCCTTACGGATCTCCTCGAAAATATTACAGCCCGCGGGCAGTGCCGGCGACTGCTGAGGCTCATACTTCGGCGTCTTTAAATGGTCAAATCCATCCAGTCCGTAGATTTTCATTAATACCGTCAGATCTAAGGGACCGTCGATCTCATAAATATTCTGTGTCTCAATATTGAGTTCCTTTTTAATGATCTTCAACAGCCGTTTATCCATGCCGCTTTCCACTTCCAGGCGGATGGCTTCGCCCCACTGACGCTTCTTTAACTGCTTCTCGATCTCTTTTAACAGATCTGCCGCCTCATCCTCGTCAATGCTTAAGTCCGCATTACGCATGATCCGGAACGGATGGGCACATACAATATCATAATTCAGGAACAGTTTATCCATGTTCCGTTCGATGATCTCTTCTAACAAAATGATCTTGCAGCTCTTGCCCTTGGACGGGATCCGCACCGCACGGCTTAAGACGCTGGGCACCTGTACGGTGGCGAATTCCAGTTCCTCATCGCTGTTTTTCTTCCGCACCATGGCTCCGATGTTCAGAGACTTGTTGCGGATCAGGGGAAAAGGTCTGGAAGAATCTACTGCCATAGGGGTCAGTACGGGATACACATTTTCCTGAAAATACTGATCCACATATGCAGCTTCCTCCGCCGTCAGCTGTTCATGCTCTCTGATGATATGCAGACCGTTTTTTTCCAGAAGAGGGAGTAAGGAGCGGTTATAAGTGGAATATTGCAGATCCACCAGTTCATGGATCGCCACATGCAGCGCCTTTAACTGTTCTGTGGGCGTCATGCCGGCGATATCCTTTTTGGTATAGCCCGCATTCTCCATATCCTTTAAGGATGCCACCCGGATCATGAAAAATTCATCCAGGTTAGATGCTGTAATGCTTAAAAATTTCAACCGTTCAAACAGAGGGATGTTTTTATCCCTGGCTTCATTCAACACTCTGTGGTCAAAAAGCACCCAGCTGAGTTCCCGGTTGGTATAATACTTGGGATCACTGAAATTGATTTCCATATTGTCCTGCTGCCTCCCTTAAAATTTCTTCTTCTGCCGGATCACCGGTGTGATGCTGTATACTTCTTTGAAAAATTCTGTGTTCGTCTGGAAGAATCCTCTTTCCAGCGTAATATCTTCCTGGGTATCTATTTTCAGGATCAGTTCGTTATCCTGCAGTGCGGCCTTTACACCTTTCATTTTCTGTTTGTGGCTGCGGTCCAGACTGTTGCCCAGTCGCAATATAGCTGTCAATTTCGCTACAATTAAATAGCTCTCCTTATCCAGTCCCTGGGGACGATCCTGTGCCTGCCCGTAATACACGAAATTACTGTGATTAAAACGCACCACATTAGCTACGATCTCACGCTCCATATGGGAAAGTCCGATCATCTCCGTCGCCATGATAATATCATAGGACGCTTCTCCGATATTGATCATGCTGATATATTTTCCACAGTCATGCAAGATCGCAGCCAGGCGCAGATACAAGCGCTCTCTCTGGCCCATGCCGTGGACCTTTTTCATACTGTCAAAAATCGTGGTGGTGATATGTTCCAGGGTGTCTGCTCTCCTGGTACTGCCATTGTAGCGTTTGCTGATATTCATTGCACAGGCGATAATATCCTCCGCGAAATCATGCTCTCCCCGGAGTAATTTATTCTGCTCCGCATATTCATAAGCGATACCATCGCACAATGTGACACCCGGTGCCCAGATCAGCGCCGCTCCCATCAGTTCGGTAATGCGTTTGGTCAGAACCGCACTGATATACACAAGAGGGACTTTTTCCTCCGCAATATCCATCCGCTTTGCAAGCTCCGTGGTTCCTCTGGTCCGAAGTGCCTCCATCAGCTGGTTAAATGCCTTACTGTCCACCATGGCATTTCCGTCTCCCCGATCATGTGCCTTCCGTACTGCCCAGGGTGACAGATAATCATCCACGATAATGATATTTTTGATCTCACGATCCTTAAGATACAGCTTTTTATAATCATCCAGCTGTGCCGTAGCCAGTTCGTCCACCAGCTGCTCCATCTGGGTGCTGCCCGCATTCAGATGATTCAACAGCTCCTGTAAACGCAATACACCAAGGCGTAAGTTCTGGGTCGATACCAGAGTATCCTTGTCAAACAGGGATATCTGAATACTTCCGCCTCCAATGTCCAAAATCGCCGTCTTCTCCTCGATGATCCTGCGGAACGTCTCCCCTTTGGAGGCAATCGACTTGTAATCCAAAAATCTCTGCTCGGAGTTGCTTAAGATCTCTACCCGGATGCCGGTGCGCTGCTCAATCTGATCCTGCAGGATCAGAGTATTCTCCGTCTCACGGATGGCACTGGTGCCGTATGCCTTATAAGCGATCACTTTATAAGATTCCATGATCTTTGCGAATTCTTTCAGGGTATGACACAGATCATCCATTTTTTCATTACTGATCTTCCCATTGGCATAGGTATCCGATCCCAGATCGATTCTCTGACGGATACAGTCGATCTCCCGCATGGTATTTTTCCCCGAAAAATCAAATATTTTCATGGTGAGTTCGAAACTGCCCACATCGATGGCAGCGAAAGTTTTTACACTCATAGGGTTCCTCACTTTCCTAACAGGTAATCAATGAACTGCTGGGCACTTCTTCCGGACAATCCGCCATGGGACAGTTCCCATTTATTAGCCTCCAGTAAAAGCTCCTCTTCCGGCATCTCCACATGATAACGCTCCGCCAGTGTCTTTACGATATTCTGGAATTCCTTTTTATTGGGAGCACCGAAGTAAATAGTCACACCAAATCGATATACCAGCGACAGTTTCTCCTGCACAGTATCACTGGTGTGCATATCCTCACGGGTCTCTTCCTTGTCGCTGTAATTCTCACGGATGAGATGACGACGGTTGGATGTCGCATAGATCAGAACATTCTCCGGCTTTTTCTCCAGTCCGCCCTCGATGACTGCCTTGAGGTATTTGTACTCGATCTCAAATTCTTCAAAGCTTAAGTCATCCATGTAAATAATGAATTTATAATTACGGTTCTTGATCTGACTGATGACCGTATTCAGATCCTGGAACTGATGCTTGTAGACCTCGATAATACGCAGTCCCCTGTCATAATATTCATTGGCAATAGCTTTGATGCTTGAGGATTTACCGGTGCCGGCATCGCCAAACAGCAGACAGTTATTGGCCTTTTTCCCATTCACAAATGCCTCAGTGTTGTCCACCAGCTTTTTCTTGGGAAGCTCGTAGCCTACCAGATCATCCAGCTTCACATGGGCAATATTCAAAATCGGAACGATATGTACGCCTTCCTCGTCATGGGTGATGCGGAAAGACTTGTGCAGTCCGAATTTACCGACGCCGTATTCTTTATAGAACTGGGTCAGGGTAGCCTTCATCTCTTCAGCTGTTCCGTCTGCGCAGAACTTCTCCGCCAGCTCACAGATCCGGGCGCAGATCCGTTTATTATAGACCTTGCTCTCCTGCATGCTGCTGGCATAATCTTCTATTAAGGAAAATTCCGGTACCTTAAGTGTCTCCATCATGGGAGCAAAATCAAAATCATAGAATTCCTTGAAAATGCGGATATCATGCAGCGCCGCATCGTTGATGGAGCCGGCGATCTCTCCGCGGATCTCACAGCCGCAGCTGTAACTGTTCTCGTTGTTCACCAAAAGATTTGCCAGGTAACAATGCCACAGATTCCCATGAAATCCGTAATTACCCGCCAGATCGATCAGATCATGGATGCACTCATAAAACAGTGCTGCCATATCCTCCGTATTATAATATTCATCATCGTAATGGGACATAAGAAAGGCCATATCATACAGTAGTTCCCCATCCTCAAAATCACGATATACGATCAGTTCTTTTTCTCTCATATGTCTAACCTTCTTGTCTTATGTTTTAACTATTCAGAGCTATGTAACTATTATCGAATGGTCGTCAAATGCTTACATTCGTAATACTTAGTAATTGCCCAGAATCTTCATGCTGCGGGCTTCTTCCCGAAGTCCCCGCAGTGCGTTCTTCACTGCGCTGTCCGCAAGGTTCCCCTCAAAATCGATGAAGAAACGATACTCCCAGTTCCGGTCGGGAATGGGACGGCTCTCGATCTTGGTCATATTCAGATTATTATAAATAAAATGGGACAGAATGTGATACAGGGATCCGCTCTCGTGGGGAATCTCCAGACACAGACTGATCTTGTTGGCATTTTTACAAAAGATCTTCTGGTTCGTCACAATGATAAAACGAGTGGAATTGCTGTCGGAATCATTGATCCCTTTTTCCAGGATTTCCAGTCCGTAGGTCTCTCCCGCGTATTCGCTGGCGATAGCCGCCTGGGTTTTATCCTTTTCCTTCGCTACTTTTAATGCTGCGAAAGCGTTGTTCTGCATACTGATCTGCTGCCAGTCATGGTCCGCAAGATATCTGGCACTCTGCATCAGGGACTGGGGATGGGAATAGACTCTTTTGATCTCTTCCATCTTCGTCCCGGGCAGTGCCAGCAGACAATGCTCGATGGGAATGACCTGCTCTCCTACGATATAATTCTCGAATTCTACCAGCAGATCATAGATCTCATTCACGATTCCGGCGGTGGAATTCTCAATGGGAAGTACCGCGAAATCCGCGCTGCCTTCATCAATGGCACTCATGGCATCCCGGAAAGTTTCCACATGGAAGGCATTGACATTTTCCCCGAAAAACCTGCGCATGGCAGCCTGGGAATAAGACCCCTCCGCTCCCTGGTAGACCACTCTGGCACAGTCGGTTTCCAGTTCTTCCACGCCGATAAAAGGAAGCCTTCCCTCACTTCCGTGGGCGGCTAACAGCTGGTACTGAAGCTTCCGGCTCATGGACATGATCTGCTCAAACAGTTCCTCCACACCGTGGCTGTTGAAATCGTTGTGAGTCAGTGCCTTGACACCGGCGATCTTCTCCTGCTCACGCTGCTTGTCAAATACTTTTTTCCCTGTCTCTATTTTATATTCCGCCACCTGTCTGCTGACATCCATGCGCTTCTCATAGAGATCCACGATTTGCCTGTCGATGGTGTCGATCTGTTGTCTTAACTGTGATAAATCCATGCTGTTCTCCTTAACTTAACTGATATCCGCGAATTGCTCCGCTGCAAAGCAGCTCCCGCAATTCTCAAACATTCGGAATTCGCTGACTCCAAATGTAACTATTCAGAAACACATTGGCTCTGAATAGTTACATTCTATCTCACTTTTTCCTTGTTAGCAAGCAAGAAGCACGGTATAATATTAGATATTACACAAACTTTACATTCCATTTTGTTCGGAAAGAAGGTTAACACATGAAAGATAAAAAAGCATTGTTGATTTTAATTCCTTTTCTTCTGTTCGTGATCATCGTCGGCGCACTTGCCATCGTGGGCGACCGGATCCCCGACAATCCCCCGGAGACCGTAGGCAATACCGCGGGCAATCTGAACAATTCCGGTTACTTCTGTGAGTACGACGGAACGGTGTATTTTGCCAATGCTTACGACAACAACACCCTGTACTCCATGGATCCTTCGGAGCAGAATATCAAAAAACTCGGCAACGCTTCCGTGGAAAATATTTTAGCCGGAGGAAACTACCTCTACTATTACCAGACCGGAGCTTCCGGGGATGCCGGTATCGGTGCCCTGCGCACCGTTCGTTCCTTTAACCGCTGTAAGTTAAACGGTACGGATGTGACCGGACTTACCCGAGATCCCATCGTTTCCGCCCAGCTGGTGGGAAGTAACCTCTATATTATGACCGCGGGTGATAACGGACCTTTATTTTACCGCATGGGAATCGACAAATCCGACAAAACGGATCTGGCAGATTACGAGATCAATCCCGCCTGTGCCGTGAATGGTACCATCTATTACAACGGTACCCAGGAGAATCATTATCTCTATGCGCTGAATACCTCGACGGACAGCATCTCCACTCTATGGGACGGCAATCTGTGGTACCCTATTGCACAGGGTGACTATATCTACTATATGGATGTGGAAAATAATTACAGACTCTGCCGTTATTCCCTCTCACGGAACGAAGTGGAAGTTCTGACCGAAGAACGGATCGACTGCTTCAATGTGGGATACGGCTATGTGTACTATCAGGTGAACGGCGAGGAAGCATGTCTGAAATGCATGCGGGATGACGGCAGCGATTCCTGGGTTATTGCCGAGGGCAATTATACCGCCATCCATATGACTTCCCAGTATGTTTACTTCCAGATGTTCGGAGAGACTTCCACCTGGTATCATTCACCCCTGGGGACATGGACTTACAGCAGCTTCGACGGAGCCAGAGAGGCAGCACTGGATGTCCTGAAAAAGTAATTGTATTACCAGACAAAAAGAGCCACAGGCATTTCGCCTGCGGCTCTTTTTAACCTTCTTCGATATGATTCAGACCTTGATTCAGAATCGTGATGATATGGTCATCTGCCAACGCATAAAAAATCGTCTTGCCATCTCTGCGGTTCTTCACCAGATCCATCTGCTTCAATACCCGCAGCTGATGAGAAATAGCGGACTGGGACATGCCCAGCAGCGTGGCAATATCATACACACACATCTCAGAACACAACAGTACCGACAAAATTTTTAATCTCGTTGCATCTCCAAACACTTTGAAAAACTCTGCCAGATCCTGAAGTTCCTCTTCCGGCGGCATCTTCTCATCGATCTGTCTTATGGTCTCCGGATCAGCGGAGAGATAACTATTCTTCTCTTCCATCGTATTCTCCATTATCATTGCTGTATCAGCAGATGCCTGCCGCACCTGCTGTTATCTATGGTTGACTATATTTACTATACACTATTTCTGTGAATTCGACAAATGAAAATATTGCCGCATCCCCTCTGTCATGGTAATCGTTCCCGCGTGGTCGATGAACAATCCTTCCGCATCGTATTTTTCCAAAAGCTTCTGCCCTTCCTCTGATCCTAATACAAAGCAGGCGGTAGACAGCGCATCACTTAGAAATCCGTCCGTTGTCACGATGGTAACGCCCGCTACATCGCTACGTGCGGGGAAACCGGTCCTGGGATCCAGTATATGATGATATCTGACACCATCCACTTCCACATACCGCTCGTAGTCCCCCGAGGTGGATACACAGTACCCGCCATCCAGTGTCAGCACTCCCACACTTTGCGAAGGATCCTGCGGATCTGTCACCGCAATCTGCCAGGCTCCGCCTTCCGGCTTGTTTCCGTAGGTTAAAATGCTGCCTCCCACAGAGATCACAGCACCGCTTACCTTAGGATGTTCCTCCAGGGTCTTACGGATCTCATCCAGTGCTACCCCTTTTCCCACTGCTCCGAGGTCTATCTGCATTCCCGCCGGAATACTCACCGCCATACTGTCCGTCCGCTGTTCCAATATCATCTGCTGCCAGCCAGCCGAAGCGAGTGCCTGTTCTATTTCCTCCCGCCCCGGAAGTTCATAATCCTGCGGATCATCTGCTGCCGCCCAGGTATCAATGTCCCACAAGCGGCTGAGCTTACCGATGCTCACATCGAAAGCACCACCTGTCTGTTCCGAGATCTGCAAACACCGTTCCAGCCAGCCTGCCATCGCAGTGGAGACCTGTATCTGCCCTTTTCCGGCGGCTGCATTGATCTTCGCCACTTCCGCACTATCCAGCCGCCAGGAAAGTTCCTGTTGTTCCAGGTCGTTTAATTTCTGCAAAACAACGTCCGTTACCTTTTCATCTGTTTTTCCGTCCGTTGCAGCCGGGGAATTTCCGGTCACGTAAACGGTCTGGGAGATCACGGTTCCCATTGCGGTATCTATGCATTTTTCGCATTCGGGCTGCTGTCCGCAGCCTCCCAGCAAAAGCGCCGGGATCATTGCAAAAAACGTTGCCAGGCGCACCGCCCGGGGCGTTTTCAAATATTTCTTCATTTTTTACATTCCTTTTGCTATACTGTTCTCATCGAAAGGAGTTCCTTATTCCTATGAATGCTTCCATGAATGATCGAAAAAAAGCAGTTCTCCTTGCAGCAGTTCTGCTTGTAATAGCCATCCTCTGCGGGATCCGGATCTATGCGGTCTCCCACAGTGCCACCGGAAACGGTCAGGCGCTCTATGCTGACATTTATCAAAACGGTGAATTACTTGAGACCATCCGCCTGGACACCGTGACTGACGAATATACCTTTGAAGTTCCGGGAGAGGGCGGCGCCTCGAACACCATCTGCGTCCGTCCGGACAGCATCGCCATTATCTCTGCCACTTGTCCGGATCAGATCTGTGTGCATCAGGGATTTATCAGCACCTCACTGCTTCCCATCACCTGTCTGCCCAACCGGCTGGTGATCCGGGTAAGAGAAGCGGCTGCCTGTTTGGATGACACGACGCTCGTCCCGGACGGTGTGACCTATTGATAGAATATCCTTTTACCTGCACCGCGTTTATGAATTGCAAAAACACGGAGATGATACGGAGATGATTATGAAACCACCCATAGCTACCAAAAAACTGACGACGCTTTCCCTGCTCTCTGCCATTGCGCTGGCGCTGTATGCCGTGGAAAGTGCTCTGCCCCCCATTGTTCCGATCCCCGGCATTAAGCTGGGACTTGCCAATATAATAACGCTTGTTGTTCTATGGAAATATTCCGCAAAAGATGCTTTTTTCGTGCTTCTGGTGCGGATTCTTCTAGCGACCCTGTTCTTCGGTCAGGCCATCAGTCTCCTATACAGCCTCTCCGGTGGTCTCCTTTGCCTGCTGGCAATGATATTTGTAAAGCGGCTGTTGCATGGACATTATCTGTTCCTCGCAAGTATGACCGGTGCTGTTTTTCATAATCTGGGGCAGATCGGTGTTGCGTTTTTACTGACTTCTGTTCCCGCCGTGCTGGTCTATCTGCCGTTTTTACTGTTAAGCGGTCTGGTGACCGGTCTGTTCATCGGTCTCTGTGCCCGTTTTACGCTTCGTTTCCTTCCGTAAGATCCACAGGAAGCTCCGACAGCATCTGTGTTACGGTCTTATGCGTAATAGGATGACGGAAATTCGGTGCCAGCTCACTTAAAGGCTTCAGTACAAAATAACGATTCTCCATATCGATATGTGGGATCACCAGATCCTCGGAAGCATACACCAGATCATCATAGAAGATAATATCCAGATCCAGTGTCCGGGGGCCCCAGTGAATCTTGCGTTCTCTTCCTTCCATCTGCTCAATACGATGCAGCTCCTGTAATAATTCTTCCGGTGCAAACAGCGTCCGGATCTCAAACATTCCATTTACGAAATTATCCTGCTCTACGACGCCATAAGGCAGTGTCTCCAACAGCTCCGACACCTTTTCCACTCTGATGTCTTTGTTCTTCTGAAGCTGTCCCAAAGCCTGCGCAATATGCTCTCTGCTGTCTCCCATATTGGAACCCACGGCAATATAGGCTTCATGCCATTCCCTGTGAATTGCCACAGATACACTGCCAAAGGGTAACGGAATCGGAGCCTCAGGCTTGCGGATCTCCAGATCCAGTCCCTGTACCAGCGGAAAATGCTGTAATACTTCGTAAGCAGTCCGCTCCGCCACCGTTTCGATCAGTTGAAAAGTATGCTGCTGCATGAACTCCGTGATAAACTGACAGACCTCTCCGTAATTGGTGGAGAGACTTAAGTCATCCGCCAGTCCTGCCGGACGGGTATTCGTATACAACGTGACATTCACATAAAAATGCTGTCCTTTTTCATTTTCTTCCGGATATACGCCGTGATGCGCGTATACTTCCAATTCTTCGATACGGATCTGGTCCTCATAAGTGCCTTTTTTCATTTGACGACTCCGCCTTTCCCAACGCTTCTTCGTAAAATATCAGTTGCTGCTGTTTAAAATGGCTTCACACATTTTAATGGTGCGAACATTTTCCTTCACATCATGCACACGGACAAACATGCATCCCTTCTGCACACCGAACATGGTGGTCACAAGCGTCCCCTCTACTCTCTCTGTCACCGGCAGATCCAGGGTCAGTCCGATCACGGATTTGCGGCTGCATCCTAAAAGCAACGGATAACCGAACATATTCAGTTCTTCCAGACAGTTGATGATCTCCAGATTGTTCTGATAGGTCTTGCCGAAGCCCACGCCGGGGTCTAAGATGATCTTCTCATCCGCGATGCCTGCCGCTTCCGCCAAATGGATCGTGTCCGCCAGATCCGCTGCCACATCCTGCATGAAATCCCGATAATCCGCTTCTTTACGGTTATGCATCAGACAGCAGGGCAGACCGCTCTTCGCAATGACCTCTGCCATACGGTTATCATATTTCAGTCCCCAGATATCATTGATGAGATCAGCCCCCGCACGGATTCCCGCCTCCGCCACACCGCTTTTGTAGGTGTCCAGGGAAATGGGAATGTCAAAATTTGCCTTCACCGCCTCGATCATGGGTACGACTCTGGCAATCTCCTCCTCATCAGATAACAGGGTATAACCCCACGGTCTGGTGGATTCTCCGCCGATATCCACAATATCCATCCCCTCAGCGATCATTTCCTCCACATGCTTCAATGCCCGGTCTCTGTCATTCCACTTTCCTCCGTCGGAAAAAGAATCCGGGGTCACATTCAGGATTCCCATTACATAAGTATGTCCCTTAGTCTGAAACTCTCTGTTGCCGATCTTCATTTGTTATCTCCCTCTCAATACTTAATTGTCAGGTTCTTCTTGCCATCTTTCCAGTTGCAATCCTTCTCCGCATCGCACGCAAAGCAGGCACGGCTTGCCTTATCCGCCCGGTACAGGATGCCGTTTAGATTCTTCTCCTTTGCCGCCTCAGGATCCCGATGTCTGGAGATCGCCGTTACAATAACATCCGTTTCTTTATCATTGAATCCACAAGTTTTCAAAATCTCCGGTGCGATCCGGGCACTGGCCTGCTCATGCGGGGTACCATTCTCGTACTGCTCATGTTTCCCACAATCGTGGAGCAATGCCGCCGCATAGATCCATTCCCGGTCGATCTTAAGCCCTTCCTCCAGTGCTATGATCGTACCGATCCTGGCTACATCCAGAAAATGCACCATACCATGACGGCAGAAGCGTCTGTCTGCTTCTGCCGCATTGTTTCGTCCTAAATGATATAAAAACAAATCGTGATTTAATATTTTATCAATTCTATTCATCATCTCTACCGGTTCACCAGCTGTAAAAATCTATCCTGTAATTCCTTATTCTCCGCAAAGACTCCCCTTGTCACCATGGTAACGGTCTGGCTGCCGGGCTTTTTGATCCCGCGCATGGTCATGCACATATGCTCCGCTTCCAACATTACCATAACTCCCTGAGGCGCCAGATATTTCATGATATCGTCTGCGATCTGCGCCGTCATCCGCTCCTGGATCTGTAATCTTCTGGCATATACCTCCACAGTCCTGGCAAGCTTACTCAGACCCACAACCTTGCCATTTGGGATATACGCAACATGAGCTTTGCCGTAAAAAGGCATCAGATGATGCTCGCACATAGAATAGAAGGTAATATCCTTCTCCAGTACCATCTCGTTATTGTCTACGGAGAAGACCTTCGACAGATGTTCTCCCGCATCCTGATCCATACCGCCGCAGATCTCTTCATACATCCTGCCGATCCGCTCCGGTGTCTCCTTCAGTCCTTCTCTATCGGTATCTTCCCCGATTCCCTCCAGTAAAAGCTTTATTGCTTCCTGTACTTTCTTCTGATCTACCATTTTCACCGCTTCGCTTTCCGTTTATTCCCTGCTGTCTGTCTCTTCTCCATGAGCTTCAGGATTCTTCCCAGATAAGAGAGAGAACCGAAACACAATATCACATCATCCCGTCCTGCCAGCAGGTGACTAAGCTCCACTGCCTCTTCTAGGCTGTCCACCGCCGTCACATTGGGGTGTACCTTTGCCACCTCTGTTGCCAGATCATAGGCATGCATGGCTCTGGGATTGTCCGGAGGTGTCACCGTGAGAATCTGATCCGCATACTTCTCCGTCAGCGCGATCACGCGGTCCACTTCCTTGTCCTTTAACATTCCCATTATATAGATAATTCTTTTATTTGTAAAATAGAATTCTATGGAATCCGCAAGTTTTGCGGCTGCATCCTCGTTATGTGCGCCGTCCACTATAAATAACGGGTGTTCTTCCAGTATTTGCAGCCTTCCGTTCCAGACAGTCTCCTTCAGACCTTTCCGAATGGCAGTCTCTTTGATCTCGTAACCGCATTTTTCCAGAGCCTGCACCGCTTCTAGTGCCAGCACAGCATTTGCTACCTGGAATTTTCCCGCAAGGGTGATCTCCAGCTTTTTATAATTTCCATAATCGAAGGTCTGCTTTTTCAGTCCGTATTTCACATGTTTTGCATTTGCCGCATCTGCGATGGTCAGTATACAGCCAAGCTCTGCCGCCGTCTGCTCCACAACCTTTTGTGCCGCTTCCTTTTGCCGCATGGAGACCACCTGACATCCCGGCTTACAGATTCCGGTCTTGTGTGCTGCGATCTCCTCCAGACTGTTACCTAAGAATTTCATATGATCCATACCGATAGAAGCCAGTACCGCCACCTGCGTGGTAGTGATCAGATTGGTAGCATCCTCCCTGCCGCCCATACCGGTCTCCAGTACGACGATATCACACTGTTTTTCCCGGAAATACCAAAAGGCAAGTGCCGTCTCGATCTCAAAAGGCGTCGGATGATGGAAGCCGTCACTTACCATAGCATCACAATGCTTTTTTATGATCTCCAGTCCTTCACACAGATCCTTATGCGTGATCTTCTGCTTTCCGATCTGGATTTTTTCACAATATTCAACAATAACAGGTGATATATATTTACCGACGCGGTATCCGGCTGCCTGTAAGATGCCGGAAATATAAGCAAGTGTGGATCCTTTTCCGTTGGTTCCCGCAATGTGCACAAATTTCAATTCATCCTGCGGATTTCCCAGTCTCCTGCACAGTTCCCGGATGCTGTCCAGCCCTGGAACGATGCCGTAAGTTCCCACTTTTTCCATATATTTCATTGCTTCCTGATAGTTCATAGCAATCTCTCCCGTATCATACGCTGAAAATTTCATATACTATGTCCATGAAAATGACAAAATCCATCGCAAACTCTTTTAAAACCTTCGGCAGGAACTTTCTCCTGTGCGGACTGTGCGGCTGGTGCATGGAGATCCTGTTCACGGCGCTACACTCCCTTCGGCGCAGAGATCTGCGTCTTACCGGTAATACTTCTCTGTGGATGTTCCCTATCTACGGCTCCGCCTGCCTGCTTGCACCCTTCAAACGGCTATTTGAGCACCTGCACATCAGTCGTCCCGGACGCGGTCTGTTCTATATGGCAATGATCTTCACCGTGGAATATCTCAGTGGGCGTCTATTGTGGAAGCATGATCTCTGCCCCTGGGATTACGGCAAAAGCCGTTTCCACATCCACCGGATCATCCGGCTGGACTATGCTCCCTGGTGGTTCCTGGCAGGACTGTTTTTTGAAAAGATCCTGCCCTGAGCCGTTTTACAGCATTACTACATTGCTTCCGCCAGCATCCGTTCTTCATGAGCCTTTTTGTCCCGCACCATCTTCTTCATAAGGAAATGATATGCGATCCAGAGGAAAATACCTGCTGTCAGCCATGCTGAGGCATTGGCAAAGCACACACCCACATAACTCATCAGATGCGCTGCCACAAAAGCCACGATACCACGGCTCAACAGTTCCACCACACCGCCCATCATGGGCATGAAGCCGAATCCACAGCCCTGCAGCGCATTTCGGAAGATAAATATCATTCCCAGCGGAATGAAGAACATGCCACAGATCGTAATATACGTTCTGGCGTAGCCGCATACCATCTCAAACTGTTCGGAGATAAACAGCGGTACAATATAAGGAAGCGCTATATATACCAGTCCGTAGACAAGTACTGCATAGACACCGGACATGATGTTGGCAGCTTTCACGCCCTTCCGGATACGGTCCAAATCATTGATACCGCGGTTCTGTGCACAGTAAGTTGCCATAGTCACACCCATTGCGGCAAAGGGCTGTGTCACCAGCTGCTCCACCTTGCAGGAGACAGAATAGGATGCCACCACGGTAGAACCTAACAGATTCAGTGCTGCCTGTACGAGAATGGTGCCGATAGCAGTAATGGAAAACTGCAATGCCATGGGAATTCCCACGGTCAGCTGATTTTTCACGCACTGACTTTCCAGTCTGCAGTGCTCCGGACGGATATGCAGTGTAGGTACGCTCCTAATAATATAAATCAGGCACAGTACACCGGATAATCCCTGCGAAATGATAGTAGCATAAGCTGCGCCGCCCACTCCCATATGACCGTAAACGATCAGTACATAGTCCAGGACAATATTCGTCACCGAAGCGATCACCAGCAATACTAACGGCACCACACTGTTGCCGATGGCACGCAGAATACTGGACAACAGGTTATACAATACATTGCAGGCAATTCCAGCACAGATAATCATAATGTATTCCTTCGTCATATCGAAAATATCTTCCGGAGTATTCATCACCCGAAGCAGGCTGTCCATGCCGACCATACTGACTGCCGTCATCACGATCGTCACGATCACTGACAGGATGGCTGCGCTTCCGATACTTTTGCGCATACCCTCCCGGTCCCCGGCTCCGAAGCGTTGTGCCGTCAGCACAGTAAATCCGGTGGTCAGTCCCTGGGTAAATCCCAGGATCAGGAAGCTTACCGACCCGGTGGCTCCTACTGCCGCCAATGCATCCACACCTACGAACCGACCCACGATAATGGTATCCACCATGCTGTATAACTGTTGGAAAATATTACCTATGATAATAGGAATGATAAATTTCGTAATCAGCTTAGAAGGACTGCCCTTCGTCATATCAAGTTCCATAAATCTCTTCTCCCGAAAAAACAGGACCCCGGAAGGTCCCGTCTCTTATACACATGTATACTTGTTTCTCAATATTACTGTATATCGTCAATATCCCCGAGCTCTCCGGAACCGATATCCAGCATGTTCACGGTTCTGCGCTTCAATCTGGCTTCCTCTGATTCCTTCAAAATAAATTCCTTGATCTGCTTGGAGTTACGGATATGCTCAATCAACAGTTTGGGATGAGTAGTATCACCGGTATAACAGACAATGGTACCAAGTCCTACCATTCTCTCCCAGATACTTGCCGTATGCTCCACATCCTGTACCTTGTACATATAGCAATCATTCTCTACCTTGGTGAACACACCCGTATCCACAGTGATCATATCCTCTTTGATCACATACTTGGTAAAGGTAAAAGGTAATCCTAAAAATAACCAGCGCTTCTTTTCCACAAATTCTACTGACATAGTGCCCTCCTTTTATTGCTTGGTCCGATGTCCCACAGCCATCTGTAACGTACAGTGGAACCGGCTTTTACACGATCCGCTTCCTCGTTATAGTTCTCCTTGCCTCATTATATGATATCCTATCCGGGAATGCAAAACCTTTCTGTCATAGCCATACAAATTTTATATGTTTTTTTCACTTTTTCCTGCTTGATTCTCCCCTTCAGAAATGCTATTATATTACAAATGCAAAAATACAGGAGGATAAACAATGACCGCAAAAGAATGTATCACAGGCCGCAGAAGTATCCGTCAGTATACGGATCAGCCGGTATCTCATGAGCTTCTGGCTCAGATCGTAGAGACAGCTTCTTATGCTCCCAGCTGGAAGCATACGCAAATCGTTCGTTATATCGCTGTGGAAGGCGAAAAGAAAGCGAAACTGGCAGCATGTACTTCCTCCTTCCCGGGTAATGGCAAGATCATGGAGAACGCTCCCATGGTCGTTGCAGTAACCGTGATAAAGGGCAGAAGCGGTTTCGAGAGAGACGGCTCCTTCACTACCCAAAGAGGCGATGCATGGCAGATGTTCGATGCCGGTGTTGCCAGCGAAGCCTTTTGCCTGGCTGCTTACGAGCAGGGTCTTGGCACCGTGATCATGGGTATTTTCGATCAGCAGGAAGCTGCTGATCTCCTTGAGATTCCTGAAAATCAGGATCTGATCGCATTGATCCCCATCGGTTATCCCGCAGAAGCACCCGTTGCTCCCAAACGGAAACCCGTAACGGATCTGTTATCTTATCAACAGTAATTTTAAAGTCGAAGAGTTTTTCCTCTTCGACTTTTTTCTGGTCAGGGTATGATCTGTCCGCTTCCTGCGGGCCCTGTTTCTACCCGCATCATAAGAAAAGCGCTGTATTCTTATGATGTCGCATACACAAGCGAGCACGGATTCTCCTATTCCGTACAGTCACTGTGTCGAAAATAGCAGCGCAGAAATGAGGAAATGAAAAAATGAGACACTTGATGAACCCACTTGACTTCTCTGTTGAGGAACTGGACAAGCTGTTCGCTCTGGCAGACGACATTGAGAAGGATCCCGCCAAATACGCCCACAAATGCGACGGCAAGATCCTCGCCACCTGCTTCTACGAGCCCAGCACCCGCACACGTTTAAGCTTTGAATCCGCCATGACCCGTTTAGGCGGCAGAGTGATCGGTTTCTCCGATGCTTCCTGCTCTTCCGCATCCAAGGGAGAAAGTGTATCCGATACCATCCGCATCATCTCCTGCTATGCGGACATCTGCGCTATGCGCCATCCCAAGGAAGGCGCTCCCATGGTAGCCGCAGAGAAATCCCTGATCCCCGTGATCAATGCCGGTGACGGTGGACATCAGCATCCCACCCAGACCCTGACCGACCTGCAGACCATCCGCAGCCTCCACGGCGATCTGAATAATTTTACCATCGGTCTGTGCGGTGACCTGAAATTCGGTCGTACCGTACACTCCCTGATCAACGCACTGGTGCGCTATGAAGGCATCAAATTCATCTTCATCTCTCCCGAAGAACTGAAGATCCCCGACTATGTCACCGACATGCTCCGTGAGAAAGGCATTCCTTTCCAGGAAGTTATCCGTCTGGAAGATGTCATGCCGGAACTTGATCTCTTATACATGACCCGTGTGCAGAAGGAACGTTTCTTCAACGAAGAGGATTACGTCCGCCTGAAAGATTTCTATGTACTGACCCCGGAAAAAATGGAACTGGCGAAGCCCGACATGCTGGTGCTGCATCCCCTTCCCAGAGTCAATGAGATCTCCGTGGAGATCGATGACGATCCCAGAGCCGCCTATTTCAAGCAGGCACAGTTCGGTGTCTACGTCCGTATGGCCCTGATCCTGACTTTGCTGGGTCTGGCATAATTTCATTCCATACGAATTCATTTACTATCTGTACACCCGACAGCAAACTTTTTTGTCACGTGTACCCCGTGTGGAATCGAACAACCGCAAAATATTAATAAATGTGAATCTTCCATAAAAAGGAACGCGACTCACAAGTATTTGTACCTGCACCAGACTCAAATGTCCGGAAATCCGCAGGTTACGGAAAGGCATGGTTATTCATATGTTAAATGTAGGAAAAATCGAAGAGGGCTTCGTCCTCGATCATATCAAAGCCGGAAAAAGTCTCTCGATCTATGAGCACCTTCAGCTGGATAAGTTAGACTGCACCGTTGCTATCATCAAAAACGCCCGCAGCGGAAAAATGGGCAAAAAAGACATTCTGAAAGTAGAATGTGACATCGATATGCTGGATCTGGATGTCCTGGCCTTCATCGACCACAACATCACCGTAAACGTCATCAAAAATGGTGAGATCGTAGAGAAGAAGGAACTGGTACTTCCCAAACAGATCAAAAACGTCATCAAATGCCGCAACCCCAGATGCATCACTTCCATCGAGCAGGGACTGCCCCATGTATTCGTCCTCTCCGATGAGAAAAAAGAGATCTACCGCTGCAAATACTGCGAAGAGAAATACAGCGAAAGCTAATAACCTTATACAACAAATGCCCTATCAGCAGCCGCTGGTGGGGCATATTTACAATACCTATTCCGCATCATCCTCTGTTTTCTTTTCACTATCTTCCTGCTTCTGCATATACATTATTTCTAACCTTACCTGAATTGGCAGTAATAGCAGAAAACCAATTAATCCATATAAAATTCCATTTAACGCAATTGAAATGGAAATACTTAATCCTGTAAAAAGAAGTGTTCCTTCCCCCATAGGTTGAATTGCCATAAAGCTAATACAGCTTTCGAGGAATCCCATTCCCAAAAATGTGATTTTCGCAAGCTTTATCGCTGATTTTGCCTGAAACAATTGTTTTATTGATACTGATTTCTTTTTTCCAAAAGCAATCCGAAAGGAATCAAAAAAAGGTAGTCCCAAATTTGTCCCCAACAAAAATAGAGCAGTAGCCAGAAACATACTCAAGAATGTAGGCATATCCACAAAAAGCATATTCATATCGATTCCCATATTGGTAATTACAGAATATAAAACAACGAATAAAAAAATTATCACAGTTATCCCAAAAGCCAATAATGAACTTCGACTTTTCTTTTTGCTATTTTCTGTTTCCTGTAAAAGATTCATCATATTGACTTCAGCTTTTTCAGTGTAACCGTTTTTCAACAAATGTTCACCTGACAGGAACTCATTAATACTAATTTTCAGAATGTGGCATAACGGAACAATCAATGCCAGCTCCGGCATTCCTTTGCCACATTCCCATTTGGATATTGTTTTGTTACTGACACCAATCGCATCCGCCAATTGTTGTTGCGTCATTCCCTGCTCTTTTCTTAATGTAGAAATGAATACCCCAATCTTTTCCTGGTCCATTGCTGTTCCTCCCGTAAAACTATAAAAATACGATTTTCATGACTATATTTTACAATTTTATTGCTATGAGGACAACTTTTCCTTCGTAGACACCAGTCTATCTATCGTAGATTTTCATTGTATATAACTTCTTTCTGCGTATTTCAACAATCTTATCTACACATTATCTGCGACATAAAATGTGGGCGCCGGCATATTTTCCCGCTCTGTTAACGTAATATTTCCTTTTGCAATTTCCGCTGCTTCCAACAATCCCTGCATGGTTTCATCAAAAAAGTTACTCATAAGTTATCCTCCGTAGTCTATTGCGTTTTCTCTTTATTTTATTCAGTCTCATTATGTATCAAATCTCGTTCAATTCCTTTTCCATAATTGTTTTAATTGCTCTAATATCTGTAAAAGTCAACCTTACTCCACGATTATACATAGCCAATACTTCATTCAAATTTTCTACTAGCAATTTATTAAGCTTTTTATGTATTGTCACCGGCTGATCCTGCACTGTATGAATATGATCAAAATATTTTTCAATAACAGGAAATATATTCTGTATTAAAAAAGCATTTTCCTTTCCTGCAAATTCAAGGTCAAAAAAGAGGCGAGAAAAATATTCCACACCCCTTTTTCAATATGCAAACAACATAAAGCAAACGGTAAATCATAATTAATAACTTTGTTCTTTAATACAAACAATTGCTCCTGTCACATTATTCTCTTCTACCCACTTCTTAATCATATCAGTGGAAAACCTGATATCCCCAAAAATCCGACTATCTGGTTTCAATATTATCTCTGTACCTGACGAATGTTCCATTTTACAAGAATTCACGTCATGTTGGGCAATCCCCCTTACATAGTCCTGACTATAGCAGTTACTATCTCTATACACATTAATCCGCAAATTTTCGCATAATGAATTTATCGCCTGCATGCCACCTTGGGCGAAATCACCCATCTGTGCATATTCTATACTCGATATAGGATGGCCTGAAAGTATTTTATCCAATACCTGCTGATTTTTCTTTTCATTTTGTGAAAGAGGAATTCCTCTTCCATTATCAGTTATCTTTATTCTTCCATCCTCATACAGTGTAATATTAATTTTCGTGCAAAATCCTCCTGCATCGGCCTCTTCAAACGACGTTTTAAGTACTTCATAAACAATCTGATGCATATTATCTATTAAGCTTTCCTTGTCTGCTCCCATACGCATTCTCCTTCCTTCTATGTTTGGCACACAATATTCTGGCACCATATACGAAGTAAGATACTTTTTTACTTTACTTGGCGTGGAACCAAACAATTGTGTAAATGAACGTGTAAATCCTTCGTGAGAATCAAATGCATACATAAGTGATACATCAAGAACTTTCCTACCCTCCAGCAAAGAACCAAGCGCATATTGTAGCTTTCTGATCCTAATGTATCCGGTTATTGGCATACCCATAATTTCTGAAAATAATTTACTGAAATAGAATGGACTATAACCAGCCATTTCTGCCAATTCCAGTAAACTGATTTTTTCATAAATATGTTCATCTATATAAGCCAAAATCTCCTTTAAAATTTCTGTACTCATTCACATTCTCCTCACATACAGTATCATGGATGAAGCCCACCATACATTCTACAAGCAGGATGCTTCATATCCAACCTGTATATATAGTATACACGCTGGGAGTAGATATTTCTTGATTCCATATATGAAGTAATATATTTTCTATCTCAAACTTTTCATAACCCTTTTTGCACAAGCATCAGAATCATTACACTCTCTTTTCATTATCTTTATCCAAAGGCTTCTTATCTTCTTCCTTGTCCCTGCACTTCCATAATGCCATTGGATGTTTTGCTATATTTCTAAACTCATCACTATCCCCGAATACCCAGTCGGGATAATAATTTCCTTCTGAGAAAGCCTTCCAGAACAGCTTTTCCTCATTCCATGGCAGTCTTACTTCTCTCCGTGCCACAGGAAGCACATGACAGCGCAGCATGTAGTTAATCTCAATCTTAAGATTATCCTTTGTCCCTCCGCAATTTATATATTCATACACAAAGGAATCCAGTGCATGATAACTCTTTGATTTCGGACTCAGTACATATCCGTTTGCCATCATATACTTGCTGATTTTTTCTGTGATAATCCCCCTGTCTGCAAGCATTTTTCCCTTTCAATACTTCTGCAATAATCCAAATCAATATCCACCGAAAGTCATGGCAAATCAAAAATAGTAAGATTAATGGCAGTTCCACCTTTTAAAGCAATTCCTTCTGACAAAAGCTCATCCGATTCCATGAATTTCAACACATCCGCCAGACGGCATACCTTTTCCAGCGTGTCCCTCAGAAAACCCAGTTCTTTTGCCATTCTGCCCAGAGTTAATCTATCCCATTGCATCATAAGCATCCACCCCCTTATCTATCAGTCTTTTCAACGAAACCGGTGCATAAAGCTTCCATCTTTTATGAAATACATTATCCTGCGATTCCTTCATCAGATAGCGCTTTGCATCAGAGGAACCATTCTCACATGTCTCAAAAAACTGGGCTGAAAAATGGAATTCTTCCTGCATTTCTTCAAAAAAATATCCGCACTTCTGATACAGAAAACCATTGTTGTTTCTTGCCAGACATTCCAACACTTTCTGTTCATTCAGTCCCGGCACCAGCATCATGCACCGTATTACTTCCTCAATTCCTGCTATCTTTTCAAAATCACGGATACTGTCTACAACAGTCTGTTCCATGGATGTCACTCGTATTTTTCCCTGCTGTACTACTTCTATATCTGGTTTACGCTCTATGTGGCGGTACAACACTCCGTCATACTCAAAATCGTGAAATCGTTTATCCGTTGCAACATAACACTCATAAAACACCTGACTTCCATACCCAAATACTTCAAATGCACTGTGATGGGTGATACAAGCATCTGGGAACAGATTGGACCCTATCTGATAACGGGATAACACAGGCTGTTTTGTTTCCATGCTGATTACCACATAAAAATCTCTTTTCACTTTTTCTATCAGCCCTTTTTTCTGGTATTCATAAATTACCTGATTCGCTGCGGTTGCTGTTCCTACAATTTCTATCAACTGTTCTCTCGAAAAAGAACCCTTTGCAAGTAGCTTTTCATAATGCTTCATCATGTATCACCTCCTGATGTTTTAAAGTCAGCACAATGTATTATTTATTCTTAATACTCTATGCTTTTTTAATAATTCATTTTAATTTTATTGCATAGTATTAGAAATATCAAATACTTTGTGCATTTTTTAAAACTTCATCTTTTTCATCATCTCAAAACACAGCAGACAAAAAATCATTACTTAAAATGTTACTTCTTTCAGTGTTTTTGCAGACCATATGTACACTTAACTTTGATTATTGGGTACTTCTGCAGGAATCTCTGCAAAACTGGCAACCGATATCAGCCTACACTGACAATAGATTTTTATAAGAAATGTTTATGGAAGAAGTATATCCTATATCTTCTGTTTTGGCAAGAAAAAACTCACCTGCATGTTACCACACAGGTGAGTTCGTTTTGATCCTTATTAACTATTCATCAGTTACATTATCTCTGTACACGTCCGGAAGCGTCGCCGCCAGCCAGGGTCTCAACTTCTTTTCTGGATACCAGGTTGAAGTCGCCGGGGATGGTGTGCTTCAGAGCGGATGCAGCTACGCCGTACTCAAGCGCATCCTTGAAGTTCTTGCCATCCAGCATACCGCAGATCACGCCGCCTGCGAAGGAGTCGCCGCCGCCTACACGGTCAACGATGGGATGGATGCTGTACTCTTTGGAGTGATAGAACTCCTTGGTATCTCTGGAGTAGATGCAAGCAGACCAGCCGTTATCGGAAGCGGAATGACTTACACGCAGAGAGGATACGCAGTACTCGAAGTTGAACTTGTCAACCATCTGCTCGAAGATGGACTTGTAACCGGCTAACTCCAGCTCACCGCTGGTAACATCGGTATCGCCGGGCTTGAAGCCAAGTACCAGCTCAGCATCTTCTTCGTTACCGATACATACATCAACGTACTTCATCAGGTTGGTCATAACCTTCTGAGCCTTCTCGGAGCTCCACAGCTTCTTACGGAAGTTCAGGTCTACGGATACCTTTACGCCGTGCTTCTTAGCAGCGATCAGAGCCTTCTCGGTCAGCTCTGCAGCAGCGTCGGATACAGCGGGGGTAATACCGGTGAAGTGGAACCAGTCAGCGCCTTCGAAGATCTCATCGAAGTTGAAATCAGCCTCGGTTGCGGTAGAGATAGAGGAATGTGCTCTATCGTATACAACCTTGGAAGGTCTCATGGAAGAACCGCTCTCCAGGTAGTAGATACCCAGTCTCTCACCACATCTTGCGATGTGCTTGGTCTCTACGTTGTACTTTCTCAGAGCTGCTACTGCGCACTCACCGATCTCGTTGTCGGGAACTGCGGTAACGAACTCAGCGTCATGACCGTAGTTAGCCAGAGATACTGCTACGTTAGCTTCACCGCCGCCGTAGTTGATATCGAACTCGTCTGCCTGGATAAATTTCTCGTTGTTGGGGGTGGACAGTCTCAGCATGATCTCACCCATGGTAATTACTTTTGCCATTTTGGTATATTCCTTTCTCACATATAATTAACTTTGTTTTAAACACCTTCGCAATCTTAATCCCATCCAAAAAACAGGATTCGCCGACTGCGTGTTTTAGTCACGGACTCTAACCGACCGTCGGTACTTAGATGCCGTACTTTGGCATCTTACGTACCGCTACGGGAGGGCCGAAGCGGAAGCGGGTCCGTGACTGAAATATGCAGTCGACGGAGCCGTCCGGTTTTCGGAATCCTATTCTTATTTCTGTACCAGATGAACTGCGAATCCACCGATCTCTTCCTTCAGGTAGATAGCCTTCAGGTTGCCCTTGGCATCTCTCTTAGCGGACTCTTCATTGAACTCAACACCCAGAACAGTGCTCAGGTAGTTGACAGCTCTCTCGATGTAGTTGGTCTTAACAGCGATGTGGCCGTTCTTGCCCAGGTAAGGAGTCTTCATAACTTCCAGAGCAGAGCCTGCGAATACGGAGCTGTTGCCAACCTTAGCGGGCATACCGAAGATGAATGCGAAACGGTTAGCAGCCTTAACAGCCTCTTCCTCGTTCTCTGCATTGACACCTACATGAGCCAGTTCGAAGCCCAACATGGTCTGTACTGCTTCTCTGGTCAGCTGCTCGATCTTGTCCCACTCACCGGCATTGATCAGGTCACCGGGAACCATCCAGGAACCACCGCAGGCGATGATCTTGGGGAAGTCAAGGTAAGAAGTAAGGTTCTTAGCGTTTACACCGCCGGTAGGCATGAACTTCATGTTTACATAAGGAGCTGCCATTGCCTTGATCTTAGCCAGACCGCCGGACTGCTCAGCGGGGAAGAACTTAACTACATCCAGGCCAAGCTCGATAGCCTGCTCGATGTCGCTGGGGCTTGACGTACCGGGAGTGATAGGAACGTTCTTCTCTACACAATACTTAACGGTTCTGGGATTTAAGCCGGGGCTTACGATGAACTTAGCGCCTGCTGCTACTGCTGCGTCAACCTGCTCTGCGTTCAGAACGGTACCTGCACCAACACACATGCTGGGGAAGTTGTCGGTCATGATCTTGATAGCTTCTGCTGCTGCGCTGGTACGGAAGGTAACCTCTGCACAGGGAAGTCCACCTGCGCAAAGTGCCTTTGCCAGAGGAAGTGCATCTGCTGCGTTGTCAATTTTTACAACCGGTACGATACCGATTTTGCTGATTTGCTCTAATACTGCGTTCATAAATAACACCTTTCTGTCTTATAGACTAATAGTTATGTGAAAAATCTTCGCAGGAGATCCTGCCGAAAATATTTCTGCAAAATTAAGCCAGTACTTTTATGCCAGTACTTCCTTCACTGCCTCAGCGATCTTGTCGCACTTGCAGTTTGCGAAGAAATACTCCTTAAACTTGTCACCGGATAAAGCACCCTTTACCAGTTCACGATCCAGATTCTTCAGGATAGTAACCATATCGGTATGAGTTACTTCCTTTACCTGATCCAGGATCTTCTTGTTGCGCTGCTCGGGAACCACTCTCTCAGGGGGATATCCACCACCGCCGGGAGCACAGAACAGTTTTTCAAAGGTATACTGTAAATTCAGTTCACCGCCCCAGCCGAAGTTCTCAGCAAAAGGAAGTGCTACACAGTTACCGTCGTTTACCTGAGAGAACAGGTAAGCATCCAGAGGGGACTCAATATGTCCGCACAGAACCTTGGGGAAGGAATTGCATGCAAGCATGGCACCTTCGCCGGTTCCGCATCCGGTGATCACGAAATCCGCTGCACCGGAGTTCAAAAGAACTGCTGCCAGAATACCGTTCTGTACGTAGGTCAGGGAATTGGGATCCTCTGCGCCGCACATACCATAGTTGAATACTTCATGACCCATGGGCTCTACTACTTTTTTAAGAGTAGCACAGATCATTTCATTCTTGGCAGCCTGACTGTTTTCATTGATCAAAGCTATCTTCATGAGATACTCCTTTTCCAAACGCCACAACAGTCAGCCGCCGAAATTCTTCTGCGACTGACCTGGTGTGGGTAATTTATTTTGTTTTCCTTTTGCGCCGGTTCTACTGGGGCTGTTTGCCGATGTAAGCAAGGATACCGCCATCTACATAGAGGATGTGTCCGTTGACTGCATTGGATGCCTCAGAAGCAAGGAATACAGCGGGACCGGTCAGCTCTTCGGGCTTTAACCATCTGTTAGCAGGGGTCTTAGCGCAGATGAACTGGTCGAAAGGATGTCTGCTGCCATCGGGCTGAATCTCACGAAGAGGAGCCGTCTGAGGAGTCTCGATGTAACCGGGGCCAAGGCCGTTACACTGAATGTTGTACTGGCCGTACTCGGAGCAGATGTTCTTGGTCAGCATCTTTAAGCCGCCCTTAGCTGCTGCGTATGCAGATACGGTCTCACGACCCAGCTCGGACATCATGGAACAGATGTTGATGATCTTACCATGCCCCTTCTTGATCATTGCAGGGATAACTGCTTTAGATACGATGAAAGGTGCATTCAGGTCTACGTCGATTACCTGACGGAACTGATCTGCAGTCATCTCGGTCATGGGGATTCTCTTGATGATGCCTGCGTTGTTAACCAGGATATCGATGGTGCCTACTTCCTTCTCGATCTGAGCTACCATAGCATTAACTGCTTCTTCGTTGGTAACGTCACATACATAGCCGTGAGCCTTGATGCCTTTCTCAGCGTATGCAGCGATTCCCTTGTCTACCAGCTCCTGCTTGATATCGTTGAAGCAGATGGTAGCACCGCACTCAGCGTATGCGGAAGCGATAGCGAAACCAATACCGTAAGATGCGCCGGTAACCAGTGCAACCTTACCTTCCAGTGAGAAATTAGTGAATTCAGACATTGTTTTTTCTCCTTTTCTTTATAAAAGCTCTTTTTTAGTTACATTTTCAAAAAATCTTATTTCAGATCTCTGTTGTCGACACCGTCCATGTCATCGAAGTCCTGATTCTCACCAACCATACCCCAGATAAAGGTGTATGCTCTGGAACCGCATCCGGAATGGATGGACCAGCTGGGGGAGATCACTGCCTCTTCATTACGCATTACGATATGACGGGTCTCATCGGGCTCACCCATATAGTGCATAACAAATGCATCCTCCGGCATATCGAAATACAGATATACTTCCATACGTCTGTCATGTGTATGACAGGGCATGGTGTTCCATACACTGCCGGGCTCTAACTTTGTCATACCCATCTCCAGCTGACAGCTCTCTACCTGTCCGGGAAGGATATATTTGCAGATAACTCTGTGGTTGGCATCCTCCAGAGTACCCAGCTCTACTTTATTCTCATCCTTTACAATGACTACACCCTCTTCGGGAGTACCTTCCGGCTTGATCAGCACAGTCGGATAAGTCTTATGTGCGGGAGCGGAATTCAGATAAAATTTAGCGGGCTGCTTCTCATCTTCGCTTGCAAAAATGATCTCTTTGGAGCCCATTCCAATGTACATAGCTTCCTTGTAGCCTACCTTGTACACTTTGCCATCAACGGTAATCATACCTGCTCCGCCGATATTGATCACACCCAGTTCTCTTCTCTGGCAGAAATACTCTGCACGGAGTTCATCTCCGGCGGTCAGAGTGATAGGGCTTACAGGTACTGCTGCTCCTGTAATGATTCTGTCGATGTGGCTGTATACCAGCTTGATCTCGCCGGGTACGAACAGATTCTGGATCAGAAACTCTTCTCTCAGACGCTCTGTGGTATAATGCTTCACATCTCTTGGTGATACTGCTGTTCTAAGTTCCACCTTACGCCTCTCTTTCCTCAACGGACGACCTGCGAGCCGTCATTGAATGATACCTTTTTATGAAAGCACTTACATTATAACATATCATTGTAAGCATTTCCAACCTTTTTTTACTTTTTTCTAAAAAAAAGAAGGGATCATGCAAGTGCTTTCTCTCTTTGCATGATCCCAGTATACTAGAAAAGATTCTCAAAGTCTTTTCATATTTTAAATAAAACATTGCAAATTTTGAACTTTTATCCTACCGTCAATGTGTTTTGGATATAGAGCAGTCCGCACAGCACATGAAAGCCGAATATTAAGAAGCATACATTGACCGCAACCCGCTGTCCCCTGCGCCCATCTTCGGTCTTCTCCAGTACCAGTAGATGCAGCATTGCAGCCACCCAGACTAACATCATGCCACACATCATGGGCCATAAAAAGTCCGCATGGCTTAACTTGCTTCCACCCTCTCCGAAAAGTGCCGCTTCCAGAAAACCGATGACATATCCGGTGATTGCCAGGATTCCTAGGTCATCTTTCACGAAAAATGCTGCGTCAAACAGGATCACCAGAAGAGGAAATGCCATTCCCAAAGCCACAGACAGAATAATATTCTCGGAATACATGCTCCAGACTTCCATCCACTTCGTCACCATGAAGGAGCCGTCTGCCCCGTAGCTTCCACCCCAGAAAAAGTATGCCAGGAACTGTAACAATATGTAAAACAGTGCCGGCAGTGCACACAGAAAAGTATACACGCAGTGTCTGAAATATTCCGTCTTCCGTTCATCCTTACGCACGCAGAGCTTTAACAGCCGGTACAGCATGATCACACCCACTGCCGGTACGAACATCTCCGCGAATACCGGTTTGGACATGGCCGTCAGGAACAGAACTCCTGCCAGCACGCCGTAATATTTTTTCAGGCTTTTCTCCACCGGGAAAAAGACGCCCCGGTATGCCGGATCCTTCTGGGCTCCCCAGATATCGTAGACCAGGCAGAAGCACAACAGTCCGAAGCCCCTGACACTCATATGGGTCGGATTATGAATCGGATTCATGGAATAGATACCTAAGAAACGTCCGCCGGCATCCAGCCAGTAAAAATACAGTCCCTGCGCCACAGACAGGCCGAAAGCGAGCATTGCAGCCTTAAAGGCTCCTGCCTTCTCACAGAACCGCTCCGTATATCTGCGGATCATCCAGTAGAGGACAAAATAAGCAAATAAGTGAAACGCACCGGTCACATATGCCGCCGATACCTCCAACGGAATTCGCAGGATATGATTCAGTCCCAGCACACACAGATGCCACAGACAGTAAGGCACCGTCTTCCATCCCTGGAACCAGGTGCTATGGTTAAACATTGGCAGATACACATAAGTATGTCCGTTATAGTCCGACAGTGTCTCCGGAAGTTCTTTTAATACGATCTGATAGATCAGCCAGGCGAGCAGGATCCCGAACAGGATCACCACCAGGTCTTCCCTGTCCGTTCCTTTTCTTTTTTCTGTCATATTTTGTTCCATTCTCTTGTCCTTCCTCATAAATACCTTGCGGTTTTACTTTTTTTCCCGTATGATAAAATCATAAAAAACTTAAATAAAACCGTGCCACGCACGTAAGGAGCTTTTCATGCATCTTCCATCTAAAAAACATCTCGCAGGTGGTCTGATCCTCCTGCTTATAGCTGTAATTTTTGTCTGTTTCCCGCATCCGGCATCGGATCTGCATCTGCGGATCACCTTTGAAGAGTTTGAAGGAGACGGCTGTTCCCTGTATTACACCACGGATACCGACGGTAATTTTTCACAGGAGAAATGTATCTCTTCCACGTTTGATCCCGATACCATGCAGGTGTCTTTCCTTTTAGACGCTTCCCTTGAGGGACATCTTACCGGACTTCGGCTCGACTTCCCGCACAGTGAGCAGCTGATCGGGATTAAGACAGTCACCGTGAGCAGTGCCGGTGTAATTCAGAAGGAATACAATCCCTGTCATTTCTTCGCACCGGAGAACATCACCCTGAATCATAATGCGGATGTGACGCTGGTCCTTCCCAGGAACCGTGTCTATGTCTCCACAGGAGCTGACGATCCTTTTCTGATTCTGTCCGATGCACTGGTTGCCCGGATTGACTCATGTTACAGCCACCAGGTTCTGTCCAGACTGTGTGTCTGCCTGTTCGCCGCCTGCTGCCTGTTCTTCGCACGCCGGAAGCTGTCTGCCTAATCAGTATAGCATGCTGCTTTGCCTGTGCCAAGGCTCTTTTTAAACGTTGTCATCATAGGAGAAAGAAAGAATGGAAGAACTTACTTCCTGTAAAACAGCCATAGAGAATTGCAAGACCTCCGGGACTTTTGCCATTGCCCATTTATACAAAGAAGAAAAAGCCATGGACATGCATATCCATGACTGCTATGAGATCTATTATTCCATCTGCGGCGGCAAGCAGTTCCTCATCGACAATTGTTTCTATACGATTGCCCCCGGGGATCTGTTTATCATCAATCAGTATGAAAGTCACAAGCTGACCCAGATCGACAATTCCGTCCATGAGCGAATCGTGTTGTCGGTGGCACCGGACTTCATGAAACAGATCTCCACAGGGAATACGGATCTAAGCTTCTGTTTCACCCACCGCAGTGCCCCTTTTTCCCATAAGCTGTCATTAAATAAGGAACAACAAAAGCGATTCCTCTATTATATCAACAAAATCACCTCTGCGGAGGGCTTCGCCCATGACATTACGGAATATGCCGCTTTCATGGAACTGATGGTCATGCTCAACACTCTGTTCGTCAGGAACACAGAGCAGACCGGTGTCGGAGAAAATACTGCGGACGCCGCGGAATACAAGGACAGCTCCTACCGCTACAACCATCAGGTGGACGATATTTTAAACTTCATCAACCAGAATATCTCCCAGCCCATTACCGTAGAACAGTTAGCCGGACAGTTTTACTTAAGTGAATCCTATATCTGCCGGATCTTCAAATCCGCCACCGGCACCACGATCAACAAATACATCACCGCCCGCCGCATCAGTATCGCCAAAGCTGTATTGAACGAAAACGGTAATGTCATGGAAGCCTTCGAACGCAGTGGTTTCACAGATTACAGCAATTTCTTCAAAGCCTTCACCAAAGCCGTGGGTGTCTCCCCGAAAAAATACGCAAGCCTGAGTGTCAGTTAAGCTGCTGACTCTCAGGCTCTTTTTTACAACTCTTAATCATTCGGTCTCTGATAAAATCTTCCCGCCAGGTTCTCCGTGCGGATCATATTAACAAAAGCCTGGGGATCGGTCTTACGCACTGTATTCACAACCTTATTCACTTCATCCCGTCCTACCACGGAATACAGCACATCACATTCCTGTTTGGAATAACAGCCCTCTCCCTTGATCAGCGTGGCATCGTGATTCGTGATCTCTGCAATGGCTTCGTAGACATCCTCCGGTCGTTTGGTCACGATGATCAGTGTCTGCTTCTGATACCGCTTGTACAATATATGCAGTACCTGGGTGGAGGTGTACTGGAAAATAATGGAGTACAGCGCCTTGTCCCATCCGAACAGTGCTCCGGCGATCCCAAGGATCACCACATTTCCGGCGAAAATATAATTCCATGAGTCAATGCCGTATTTCTCCGACAGGAAAATCGCGATAAAATCGGTGCCTCCGCTGGTGGCATTGGCAAACAGGCACAGACTGATGGCTAATGCATTGATCAGTCCTCCGAAGATGGAGATCAGCAGAATATCCTCCGTCACGGGAAATGACGGCACAATATCTGTCAGGATACCACTCACCACGATCATCAGGCAGGAATAGCCGGTAAATTTTTTCCCGATAAATTTGAAACTGATCACAGCCGGAATGGCATTCAGAATAAAATTGATCACAGAAAACGGAGGCTCCCAGTGCCACAACAGTACACTGATCTCCTGGATCAGACGGGTCAGACCGTTGAATCCACCGGGGATCAGTCCTCCGGTGCGGACAAAGCTTTTTAAGTTCACAGCCATGATAAAAGATCCCGCCAGGATCAGGCAGGTACGCCGCAGGGTATCGCTGATGCTCTTCTTCGTCATACTAACCTCCATTCCGCAGACGATTCCTTCCGTCGAAGGAATCTCCTCTTACATCTTCCCAGTCTCTTCTTTCACAGAATTTTCCTCAGTTTCGTCCGATGTCATTTGAGAAGTTTCATCTTCATCGCACTCTTTCCTCTTGCCACCGCGCCTCTGACACAGCACGCATCCCAACAGGATCAGTACACTTCCCGCACTCACCAGAATACCGATATTCCGACCTTCCGGTACATAGTGCATCTGTATCGTATGTTCTCCCGCTTCCAGATCAAATGCCATGAGGGCATCGCCAAACTGCTCAGGCTCTGCATTTTCTCCGTCGATCTGCACCGTCCAGCCCTCCTCATAAGGCACGGACAGGATCAGTCTGCCGGCTTCTTCCAGACTTAAGGTTCCGGAAATATGGGTGCTGTCCACCGCTACATTTTCCAGATGTTCTTGTGACAGTATCTCCACTGCCTGTGCCAGCACTTCTTCATTCAGTACATAGGCTTCCGCAGATACCTTCTGCGTCTCATCCGCATCATCCCCGTTGGTCAGGGTGACCCGCTCTCCCTTCTGCAGATATCCCAGATACAGAAGGGATCCATCCTTCAGATCCGCGTAAGTATGGGTTTCCAGCGTTCCTCCCAGCACCTGCACCTTTTTTGTCCCTGTGGCATTGATCCTTGCATAATAATAGCCTGCCCGGTCCGCAGTAATACATACATTGTCCCCGCTAGCCTCACTGGTCGCCCGGTCCAGTAAGGGCTCTGCGATTCCCAGATCCTCTATCAACTGATTCTGCACTCTCACACCGGTACTGATCTCGTCCGTAACATTCCAGCCCGTAGGTGCCACATAACCAAAGGGCAGCGTATATTTACAATGATATAAATAAACATCTCCACTGTTATTCACAGTCTCATACAGACCGTTTTCGTATTTATCCGATTCGCCGAACATGTAATCCACATTCAGGAGTGCTGACACGAAAGCCGTTGCTCCGTCGAATCCATAGTAAACCTTACTGTGACGCATGCCAAGCTTCTTATACAGATCCATGACCCGGGAATTCATGGTGGAGGAAAATACCGAAGCCGTAGGGTACCCGGTCAGGGTTCCGTCATTTTTCGTCTTGCGGGTAAACTTCTCGATACGGAAGAAGTCATCCCCTTCCTGTTCCTGCGCCAGGGCATACAACGCCTTATAATCCTTCTGGTCTCCCAGATAAGCACTTCGCCCGGTAGTGCCCAGACTCGTATTAAATGTATTAATGCTCAGCTCCGCCACTATGCACGCCAGCACCAGAATGCCAAGCACCTGCCTCGTCAGTTCACTCTTCCTCGTCCGGTACAGATACAGAATCACCCCGTAGATCGTAACGAACACCAGCGTCAGCACTTCAATACCCGTGTCGAAATCCTCGCTCTCCACGAATTTCTCACAGGCAAGTAAAAATACCACCGCCGCCAGATAGCCATAGATGATCTGCCTGGGAGAAGTGCCCTCCACATTCCGGAAAGCATCATAGCACATGACAAGGATCAGAAAAATATAGAGAAAAGACTGTCTTGCCGGCAGGGAATCCGGATAATTCAGACCGTGCCACAAAAAATCCAGAACATTGGTTCCAAAACTGAGCAGCAAAAATCCCGCCAGTGCCAGATTGCAGAACCGTTTTCTCACTGATATTTTTTCATTCAGTGCATACATGGGCACCAGTAAAAATACCGCCACACCACAGTAGATGTTCGGCCAGTGTTCCAGTCCCCTCTCCGTGGTCACGCACAGGCAGTGTCTTGCCAGCATATCAAACACGGAAAAATAGGACTCCAACCTACTGGGAAAATCCGAATTGCCAAAATCCGTCCGCAAGATAGCGCAGACCTCCGGAATCAGCAGTGCCGCAGCCAGCCCTCCTGCCAGCAGAGATGCAAATGCAAATCTTCCGATCCTGCCGAATACCGTTTTCACTTTTTGGCTCTGCCCTTCCGTCATGGTATGGTATTGTGTGATCAACAGCATTCCGAAATACAACACCAGGAAGATGCAGATCATAATGGAAATATAGTAATTGGTCAGGATGCAAAGCCCCAGGGTCACCGTGTACATAACCCATCTTCCCTCTCTGGCCAGCCGCTCCACTCCCAAAAGGATCAGTGGTAACAGGATCAGGCAGTCCAGCCACATCACATTCCAGTTATAGGCTGCCAGATAGCCGGATAGGGCATAACAGGTGGAAAACAGGATCACCGCCGGATCTGCCTTGCCAAAAGTCTTCCTCAGATAAATACTGAACGTAAGCCCCATAAGACCGATCCGCAGGATCACGAGATAACTCATGAATTCCATGATCAGGCTCTCCGGCAGCAAAAATACCAGCCAGTTAAAAGGACTTGCTACATAATAGACATATAATGCCAGGAAATTCGATCCGATCCCCACGTTGTAAGAATAAGACAGTCCCTCTCCCGCTTTGATCTTATGTACGAATTCACTTAAAAAAGGCATATACTGATGGTACATGTCGGAGAACAGAAAACTCCGGTCACCAAAAGGATATATGCCCCGTATGATAAAAAGAACCAGCATAATAAATGCAGGCACAAAGAACGCAAGCACAGAGATTCCTCTCTGCGTCCTGCGTTCTGTACTTATTGCTGTCGTCTTGTTGCCGTTCATTTTAATCTTCATATTTTCCATAACCTGCAAACTTTGTGCAATCTCTAATGTTTTACCTTTCGTAATCAAACAGCAGATAATACTCCAGACTCCGGTAATCGTTCAATGCTTCCCCACATTCCTTCACAGTTGTAAGAGTGCCGTCCGCCTCTCTCACACCTGCTGCACTGATCACCGGATATTCCTTCCGAAGCCCGGTCAGACTGCTCTGCAAGGCAGGCAGTGGCAGATCACAGTTTTCCAGCACATCCATTGCCAGATAATTGGCACTGGTCTCTCCGCCCGTCTGTTCCTTAATATCAAAATTGCTCCAGATCACATAAGGCACTTTATATTTTAACAGATTTTCCTCGTCTGTTAAAGTCTCCGGATTCACTTTATTATTTCTTAAGATCGGATTGCTCACATAAGTCGTAGGCTGATGGTCCCCGAAGAATACGATCATGGTATCCTCATCCGCCTGAGAGAAATAATCGATCAGCCCCTGCAGGGCGTGGTCCGTCTGTTTTACCAGAGACAGATACATAGACAACGCTTTGGAATCAATGCCGTCCACGGTGATATCCGGGGTAAAGTTATGGAATTCCTCTTCGTAACCGCTGTGATTCTGCATGGTTACATTAAAGACAAACAGAGGCTCTCCCTCTTCTTTATTCTCATACAGTTCGATGATCTTGGCAAAGCTGCTCTCATCGGAGATATAGTTACGGATCCGTTTCGGATTCGTGAAATCCTCCTGGGATAAAAACTCATCAAAACCAAGCATCGGATAGACTCTGTCTCTGTCCCAGCCACTGGCATAATACGGATGGATCGCCACGGTATGATAGTCCAGCTCCTTCAGGTAGGATGCCAGAGACGGCGTCTCCTTCTGCACATACTGCTGGTAAGCCACACTGCCCTGGGGCAGGAATCCGATGGTATTGCCGGTGAGGAATTCAAACTCCGTATTGGCAGTATTTCCACCCAGCACGGAAACATTCAGATAACCGGTTCTGGTATTCTCCGCACCCTGCTGTAAACTGTGAATAAAGGGCATATAGTCCTCGTTGGTGGTAAAATCGCCTCTCACCGCCAGATCGGAAAAAGCCTCATCCATGATGACAATGATATTCGGGCGATTCACGCTCTCCGGATCTTCCACGGCTGCCGTAAGCCCTGCGGAATCCTGTCCTGCCTGTGTATACTTACTGCCGGTCTCCTCCGCAGAATATCCTGACGGTTTCTCCACATCCATATACTCCAGTTCCATCAGGAACGCCACGATATTACCATCTCTTTTGTTCATGACGGTAGGGGTAAACAGCTTGTCATACAGTCCGAAACTTCTCACGAAATTCTCGCTCTGCACCATACCCGTATAGCCGTAGATCAATGCAATGCTAAGCAGTATAAGTGCCGCTCTTTTCGCTACACGCGCCGGAGCCTTCATAGAAAAACGGCTCTCGATCAACAGCAATATCAGGAATCCTATAATGACCAGCACCGTACTACTCTTCAGAGTATAGTTAAAATTTCCTGCCACACTGGCTGCCGTACCGATAGAATAAATATCCCAGGGCATAATAGGTGCAGACCGGAAATTCAGCACATAATAATTTGCCAGACCAGCAGCCATGAAAAATGCTGTCTGCAGCATCAGAGCTGCCCGGACATATTTCACGATTCCGAATAACAGAAGCGCGGTCAGTACATAAAACGCCATGTTCAATATCTGTGTCTTGAAATGCATTGTCGTAAAAGGATTGTGGGTATACATTTCAAACAGATAAAATGTCACCAGTGGACATACCGCCAGTGCGATACAGGAAGGAAGCTTCTGCCTGGTGATTCCTATTTTCCGAACGCAGTGACGCAAAAAGCCTGCAATGGCAGCTGCGACATTTCGTATTGATTTTTTCTGTAAATAATCCATCGCTTAACTCTCCTTACGATTCTGAAGAGATTTTATCGCAATGACAGAAAAATAACAATTTCCGAATTGCACACATTTGCTAACATTACAGGCTTAATTTTGTTACTTTTTACTTATATTTTACGTATTACTACTTCACTTCGTACTTTCCGGCTTCTTTCAGGCGCAGCATTGCTCTCGCCATGGATGCCTGGGATACATGATACTCCTGGATACTCTGCTTCTGACGCAGCTGTTCCTGCGCACGCTCCAGGGCAGCCTCCGCACGGACTTTATCGATATCCTCCGGCCGTTCTGCCGTATCCACCAGCATGATCACACGGTTATGAGAAATATAGACACAGCCCACACCGACTACGGCTTTGGTCCAGTCATCCTCCTCTTTTTCCTTGAAGCGTACCTCGCCCTCTCTCGTAGCAATGACCATATCCTCATGGTGAGACATAATGGCCTGCTCGCCGTCCAGGGCAGGTACGATAATAATGCCGCATTTTCCATCGAAAAATACTTTATCACTGGCAATGACCTTCAAACTAAAGGTGTTCATATGCACACCGCCTTTCCTTACTGTGCCATGAGCTTCTTAGCCTTTTCCACTGCCTCATCAATGGTACCTACATTGAAGAATGCAGCTTCCGGATACTCATCCATCTCACCGTCGATGATCGCACGGAATCCGCGGATAGTCTCCTTCACAGGCACATACTTGCCGGGTACACCGGTGAAGTTCTCTGCCACATGGAAGGGCTGGGACAGGAAACGCTGGATCTTACGGGCACGGTATACGGTGACCTTATCCTCATCGGACAGTTCCTCCATACCCAGGATGGCAATGATATCCTGCAGTTCCTTGTACTTCTGCAGCATTGCCTGCACCTGGCGTGCGGTCTCGTAATGCTCCTTACCTACCACATCCTCTTCCAGAATACGGGAAGTGGATTCCAAAGGATCCACTGCGGGATAAATACCCTGTTCCACGATCTTACGGGACAGAACAGTGGTGGCATCGAGATGTGCGAACGTAGTCGCGGGTGCGGGGTCAGTCAGGTCATCCGCAGGCACGTAAACAGCCTGAACGGAAGTGACACTACCCTTGTTCGTGGAAGCGATACGTTCCTGTAACTCACCGACCTCGGTAGCCAGTGTAGGCTGATATCCTACTGCGGAAGGCATACGGCCTAACAGTGCGGATACCTCACTACCTGCCTGCACAAAACGGAAGATGTTATCAATGAACAGCAGCACGTTCTGGTGCTCTTCATCACGGAAATACTCTGCCATGGTCAGTCCTGTCTCGGCGACACGCATACGTGCTCCGGGGGGCTCATTCATCTGACCGAAGACTAGCGCGGTCTTCTCTAATACTCCGGACTCCTTCATCTCACTCCACAGATCATTACCCTCACGGGAACGCTCACCGACACCGGTGAAAATAGAATAGCCACCGTGCTCCGTAGCAATATTTCGGATCAGCTCCTGGATCAGCACAGTCTTGCCGACACCGGCACCGCCGAACAGACCGATCTTACCACCCTTTGCATAGGGTGCCAGCAGATCGATAACTTTAATACCGGTCTCCAGCATCTCTACGACCGGGCTCTGCTCTTCGAAGGAAGGCGGATCTCTGTGGATGACCCAATGCTCCTCTCCCTCCAGGGATTCTCCACCATCGATGGTCTCTCCCAATACGTTGAACAATCTTCCCAGTGTCTTTTTACCTACCGGAACCTGGATTCCTTTACCGGTAGCAACAACATCCATATCCTTGCAGAGTCCTTCACTGGCACCTAACATAATACAGCGGACGGTATTGTTACCGATATGCTGTGCCACTTCCATGACCAGGCGTTTACCTTCGCTGTATACCTCCAGGGCATCCTTGATAAAAGGAAGGTCATTGTTCTCGAACTCTACGTCTACAACAGGTCCCATGACCTGAACGATCTTACCATGATTTTTTTCACTTACGTTACTCAATTGCTCAGGACCTCCTTTCTTGCCTTTTTCTTCTTTTTCTGAGCCTTGGCACCGGCAATGACCTCAGTGATCTCCTGTGTGATCATAGCCTGCCGTACCCGGTTGTACTGAATGGACAGATCATGGATCATGGCGGATGCGTTTTTATTCGCCGCCTCCATGGCCATCATTCTGGCGTTCTGTTCACTGCAGAACGATTCTACCAATGCGCCGTATACATATCCCATGACAAAATCGGGAACAATGTTATCAAGCACCGCCTTCGGGGACGGTGTCATGACAAGCGGCTCCTGATACATACTCAGATCCTGTCCGTCTTTGGTAATAAACCGTTCTTTTATGATAGGTAACAGACGCATCATCTGCGGTTCGGTTGTCACGCTGTTTACCATATTGGTATAAATAATATATACCTCATCCAGCTGCTCTGCCTGGAACTGCTCCAGGATCGTCTCCGTAATGATCCGGGCACGATGCAGGGTCGGGTTCTGTGCAGTATAATGAAACTGCTCTGCCACCTCGATGCCTCTGTGTCCGAAATACTGACGTCCCAGCTCACCCACGACAAACAGCTTATATTTTCCTGTCTGTCCGGCTTTCTGCATCTGCTCTTCCGCCATCTTCAGTACATTATGGTTATAGGCTCCGGCCAGTCCCTTATCTGCGGTGACTACTACCAGTCCCGTAGTCTTCTCCCCGGCCGGTTTGTCCTTACGCTCATCGAAGTACTTATTGTCGATCTCCGGTAAGTGACGGACGATTCTGCTGACCATAGTCTGCAGAGTATAGAAGTAAGGCTCCGTCTCTTCCAGATTCTTCTTGGCTTTCCGAAGCTTCGTGGAAGAGATCATATACATGGCATTGGTGATCTTCATAGTATCCTGAATGCTTTTCATACGACTTTGTATTTCTCGCGTATTTGCCATGTTAACCTCCTATATTACTATCACTGTTTGCAAATATTATTTTTGCAAAAATTCCTTTTTAAACTCCCCAGCTGCATCACAGATCTGTTTGTTCAGCTCGTCATCCAGTGCCTTGGTAGTCTCTAACTGACGAACGATGTCGCTGTGCTGCTCCTTCATGTAACTTAAGAACTGCATCTGGAAATCCTTCACCTGATCTACGGGCACATCCAGCATTACTCTGCCGTTGGCTGCACACAGGGTCATAACCTGTTCTGCCATGCTTAAAGGTCTGCAAAGAGGCTGCTTTAACAGCTCCATCAATACATGACCGTGCTGTAACTGCTCCTTGGTAGCATTGTCCAGATCGGATGCGAACTGTGTGAACACTTCCATCTCACGGAACTGTGCCAGGTCGATACGGATACTTCCGGCTGCCTTCTTCATTGCCTTGGTCTGTGCGGCACCGCCGACACGGGATACAGACAGACCGACATTGACTGCGGGTCTCATACCAGAGAAGAACAGATCACTCTCCAGGAAAATCTGACCGTCCGTGATGGAGATAACGTTGGTCGGAATGTATGCGGATACATCGCCTGCCTGAGTCTCGATAATAGGCAGTGCGGTAATGGAACCGCCGCCCTTGTCTGCGCTCAGTCTTGCGGAACGCTCCAGCAGTCTGGAATGTAAATAGAATACGTCTCCGGGATATGCCTCACGTCCGGGAGAACGCTCCAGTAACAGGGACAGTGCACGGTAAGCTACCGCATGCTTGGACAGATCATCGTATACGATGAGGACATCCTTGCCCTGATACATGAAATACTCAGCCAGTGCCGTACCGGAATAAGGGGCGATGTACTGCAGGGGTGCAGGATCGCTGGCGGTTGCGGATACGATAATAGTGTAATCCATGGCATCGTTCTTCTTCAGGGTTCCCACCAGCTTTGCAATGGTGGATGCCTTCTGACCGATGGCCACATAGATACATATCACATCCTTGCCCTTCTGGTTCAGAATGGCGTCGATGGCGATGGAGGTCTTACCGGTCTGACGGTCACCGATGATCAGCTCACGCTGTCCACGACCGATAGGGAACATGGAATCGATTGCCAGAATACCGGTTTCCATAGGTACACCTACGGACTGTCTGTCTACGATGGAAGGAGCAGGCTGCTCGATGGGACGATACCCCTCTTCCTTAATGGGACCCGCGCCGTCGATGGGTGCTCCCAGAGCATCCACGATCCTGCCCTTGAATCCGTCACCTACGGGGATACCGGCTCTCTTACCGGTACGAACGACTCTGGTACCCTCACGGATCTCGGTATCATGACCGAACAGGATACATCCGATCTCATCTCTGCGGACATCCTGTACCATTCCCTTGACACCGGAATCGAAGATAACGATCTCACCGTACTCAGCATGATCGATACCATTGACATTGGCGATACCGTCACCTACCCAGCTGACGGAACCGATCTCATGCTCTTGTGCCTGCAGGTGGAAATCTTCGATCTCACCCTTCAGGATAGAGATGATCCCCTGCTCGCTGGCAGTCTTACCCACCTGGGAAAGCTTGTCAGCGAACTGCTTCATACGACCATTGGTACTCCAGTCATAGACTTCGTTACCGGCACGGATGATGAAACCGCCGCCCAGAGCCGGGTCTTCCTTCGTCTCGAAGACCATATCGTCTCTGTGATATTTCTTCTGTACAAAATCACGGATATTCTGTAACTGCTCTTCTGTTGGTGCTGTCACATAGGACAGAGTCACAACGAACTCACCCTTTTTCTCGGGAGAGAGTTCTCTATACGCAGTGCAGATATCATCCCACAGATAGATATCTCCGTTATCACACAGGACCTTCAGGAAATCTCTGATCTGTAATGGGAATACTTTTTCTATTACATTGTGCTTGGCAGACAGTGCCACGGCAGGAGATTCGAAATCCAGCTTCACCTGCGGTACGGCTTTAAAGATATCGCCTGTCTGACCTACAATGTCTCCGGGGATATTCAGTTCACGCAATCTTTTTGCGTATTCTAAAGCTGTACTAATCAATCTTTTCACCTGTCTTTGCTATAAATTGGTTGTAAAGTTCTCTATCTGAATCTGCATTCTGTTTAGCTGCCACCAGCTTTGCGGTAGCTTCCACTACCAGACCTGCGATCTGCTCCTGTGCCTGCTGAATACGCTTCTGCTCTTCCAGTGCGGCATTTTTGTCGGCATTGTCCAGAATCTTTTTTGCTTCGGTCTGGGCATCTGCCACGATACGGTCATACTCGTTGCTGGCTTTGCCTCTTGCTTCGTTCAGGATGCCTTCCTTTTCTGCCTGGACACCGCTTAAGGATGCCTCATACTTGGTTTTAAGTTCCTCGGCACTGTCCTGTGCGGCTTTTGCATCTGCATATTGCTTATCGATCTCTGCCTGTCTTGCATCCAGGATCTTGTGGATGGGCTTGATCAGGAAGATCTTCACAATGGCAAATATGATCAACAGATTCAGGATGGTCCATACAATATTAATATCTAATCTCAGCATGTGCTTTCATCCTTTCTTACGTTTCGTTATACGTTTGTGCCGTTTCCGGCTTCAGTTGTTATAACTATCCGAAACCTCCATGCGCAAAACCGCATCTTCGATGCTTTTCTTTTGCTTATGGAGTTTTAGTCGCCGTAAATCGTCGCAAACGCTCTTACGAATGCGAGCATTCGACGATCGTTTGTGGCGTTTCCGGCTTCGGATAGTTACGCCATGAATAAGATGATCAGGATACCGATAACGAATCCGTAAATAGCGGTTGCCTCTGCCAGCGCACCACCTAACAGTAAGATCTTGGTGATCTTGCTCTCTGCTTCCGGCTGTCTTGCCACAGCCTCTGCTGCCTTACTTGTTGCGATACCGATACCGATACCTGCTCCGATACATGCCAGTGCTGCAATACCTGCTCCAATAGCTATCATA